>NZ_CP035492.1:3900000-3947500 GCF_004135365.1 Paenibacillus protaetiae
CCGAAACCGTGTGATCTACCCCTGTCCAGGGTGAAGGTGCGGTAACACGCACTGGAGGCCCGAACCCACGAATGTTGAAAAATTCGGGGATGAGGTGGGGGTAGCGGAGAAATTCCAATCGAACTCGGAGATAGCTGGTTCTCCCCGAAATAGCTTTAGGGCTAGCCTCGGTATAGAGTATCATGGAGGTAGAGCACTGATTGGATGCGGGGCCCGCCAAGGGTTACCAAGTCTAGTCAAACTCCGAATGCCATAGATATGTTTACCGGGAGTCAGACAGTGAGTGCTAAGATCCATTGTCAAAAGGGAAACAGCCCAGATCATCAGCTAAGGTCCCCAAGTGTGTGTTAAGTGGGAAAGGATGTGGAGTTGCAAAGACAACCAGGATGTTGGCTTAGAAGCAGCCACCATTTAAAGAGTGCGTAATAGCTCACTGGTCGAGTGACTCTGCGCCGAAAATGTAACGGGGCTAAACACACCACCGAAGCTATGGCTTACACTTTAAGAAGTGTTAGGGGTAGGGGAGCGTTGTATATAGGTTGAAGTCAGACCGTAAGGACTGGTGGACAGTATACAAGTGAGAATGCCGGTATGAGTAACGAAAAGACAAGTGAGAATCTTGTCCGCCGAAAGCCTAAGGTTTCCTGAGGAAGGCTCGTCCGCTCAGGGTAAGTCGGGACCTAACGCGAGGCCGAAAGGCGTAGTGGAAGGACAACAGGTTGAAATTCCTGTACCACCGTAAACCGTTATGAGCAATGGGGTGACGCAGAAGGGTAGTGACGCGGACTGATGGAATAGTCCGTCCAAGCAGTGAGGCTGATGTGTAGGCAAATCCGCACATCATAAGGCTGGGCTGTGATGGGGAGGGAAATTTAGAGTACCGAAGGTCATGATCTCCGGCTGCCGAGAAAAGCCTCTAGCCAGGTGAAGGTGCCCGTACCGCAAACCGACACAGGTAGGCGAGCAGAGCATGCTAAGGCGCGCGGAGTAACTCTCGTTAAGGAACTCGGCAAAATGACCCCGTAACTTCGGGAGAAGGGGTGCCTCGGTAGGGTGAATAGCCCGAGGGGCCGCAGTGAAAAGGCCCAAGCGACTGTTTAGCAAAAACACAGGTCTGTGCGAAGCCGCAAGGCGAAGTATACGGGCTGACGCCTGCCCGGTGCTGGAAGGTTAAGGGGAGCGGTTAGGGAGCAATCCCGAAGCTGTGAACCGAAGCCCCAGTAAACGGCGGCCGTAACTATAACGGTCCTAAGGTAGCGAAATTCCTTGTCAGGTAAATTCTGACCCGCACGAATGGCGTAACGACTTGGGCGCTGTCTCAACGAGAGATCCGGTGAAATTTTAATACCTGTGAAGATGCAGGTTACCCGCGACAAGACGGAAAGACCCCATGGAGCTTTACTGCAGCTTGATATTGGACTTTGGTACGATCTGTACAGGATAGGTGGGAGCCTGGGAAGCATGAGCGCCAGCTTGTGTGGAGGCGACGTTGGGATACCACCCTGATCGTATCGGAGTTCTAACCCGCTACCGTGAATCCGGTAGGGGGACCGTGTCAGGCGGGCAGTTTGACTGGGGCGGTCGCCTCCTAAAAAGTAACGGAGGCGCCCAAAGGTTCCCTCAGAATGGTTGGAAATCATTCGGAGAGTGCAAAGGCATAAGGGAGCTTGACTGCGAGACCAACAAGTCGAGCAGGGACGAAAGTCGGGCTTAGTGATCCGGTGGTACCGCATGGAAGGGCCATCGCTCAACGGATAAAAGCTACCCTGGGGATAACAGGCTTATCTCCCCCAAGAGTCCACATCGACGGGGAGGTTTGGCACCTCGATGTCGGCTCATCGCATCCTGGGGCTGAAGTAGGTCCCAAGGGTTGGGCTGTTCGCCCATTAAAGCGGTACGCGAGCTGGGTTCAGAACGTCGTGAGACAGTTCGGTCCCTATCTGTCGTGGGCGTAGGAAATTTGAGAGGAGCTGTCCTTAGTACGAGAGGACCGGGATGGACGTACCGCTGGTGTACCAGTTGTTCCGCCAGGAGCACCGCTGGGTAGCTATGTACGGACGGGATAAGCGCTGAAAGCATCTAAGCGTGAAGCCCCCCTCAAGATGAGATTTCCCAGTATGTAAGACCCCTTGTAGACGACGAGGTGGATAGGTTCGGGGTGGAAGCGCAGCAATGCGTGCAGCTGACGAATACTAATCGGTCGAGGGCTTATCCTAATGATTACCCCGAGAATATCGGGACGGCTAAAGCGGGGAACATTGTTCATACTCAGTTTTCAGGGTGTAACCGAGTTGGAGAGATACCCAAGTGGCTCAAGGGGACCCTCTGCTAAGGGGTTAGACTGCGCAAGTGGTGCGAGGGTTCGAATCCCTCTCTCTCCGCCATTATATTACTGCTTTATGAGTTGATATTACAGCGCAATCATTGCGGCCCGTTGGTCAAGGGGTTAAGACACCTCCCTTTCACGGAGGTAACAGGGGTTCGAATCCCCTACGGGTCACTTTAATTATATATTGTGGAGGGTTAGCTCAGCTGGGAGAGCATCTGCCTTACAAGCAGAGGGTCGGGGGTTCGATCCCCTCACCCTCCACCATTTAACTGACGCGGGGTGGAGCAGCCCGGTAGCTCGTCGGGCTCATAACCCGAAGGCCGCAGGTTCAAATCCTGCCCCCGCAACCAATCTTCTAACGAAGATGCGAAGTGCTTATAAGATGGAGCTGTGGTGTAGAGGCCTAACATGCCTGCCTGTCACGCAGGAGACCGCGGGTTCGAATCCCGTCAGCTCCGCCATTTTTTTAAAAACCTCATATATGCGGTAGTGGTGGAATGGCAGACACGCTATCTTGAGGGGGTAGTGGGCGTACGCCCGTGGAGGTTCGAGTCCTCTCTACCGCACCAAAAACTTTAATATGCATGCGGTCGTGGCGGAATTGGCAGACGCGCTAGATTCAGGTTCTAGTGGTGTAACAGCCGTGGAGGTTCGAGTCCTCTCGACCGCACCATGCATGCGGACGTGGCTCAGTGGTAGAGCATCGCCTTGCCAAGGCGAGGGTCGCGAGTTCGAATCTCGTCGTCCGCTCCATGATTTATTATTTGTGCCCTTAGCTCAGCTGGATAGAGCGTTTGACTACGAATCAAAAGGTCAGGAGTTCGAATCTCTTAGGGCACGTTTTAACGGGATGTAGCTCAGCTTGGTAGAGCACCTGGTTTGGGACCAGGGGGTCGCATGTTCGAATCGTGTCATCCCGATTCGTATTAAAAATCCGTAAAAGAATGAAATTCATTCTTTTACGGATTTTTTTGTCTTTTGCGCATTTTTATTTACATGCTTATTAGCTTATTATTTAATACTTTGCCAGTCCATTATGGCGGTTTTTTAAGCTGCGGAATTATTGTAATTCCATAATAACCAGCCTCAACTTTGCTCTTGATGCCGTGCTCTTTTAAGGTATAAAGCTGCCGCAGCATTCCAAGCGTACACCATTCAACAGTTTCATCAAGCTGTTGTACATCAATCCATTGATCTGATGAGCGAATACAAGCCAACTGGTGATCCAACCGGATTATCCAACTGGCCCAATATGAATATAAGTTTTCGATTACGTAATTTAGTAACGTTTTAATTTCAATTGCATAGTTCAAGCCTTGTTCCGATTCGTACACCTTGATACCATTCTTTTTAAGGATCCGCCATGTGACCGGATTAATATCTGACCCGAAACCATTGGTATATACGTGTTTGTTCTAATAGGTTATTAAAAAAATCAATTTCTTTTTGCGGTTTTCCGAGATCGTTTCTGTGAAGATAAGCTCCATAATGTCCGTATGCGGAAACTCATTCTCGACCTCTTTATGGGCGGCTAAAATGGGGGGGATGTCGGATTTGGCAGGCGGTCTGCTAAAAATGGCAATGAAATCAATATCACTAGTACCTTCAATAAAACCGCCCAGTGCAACGGATCCATAGACATAGACGGAATCTAGCGGTAAGTTGTTTTTGTATTTCCTTGGCCGGGCGGATTGCTCCGGCGGGCGGTTAGAAATGCTCTTGAACATCTGTCAATGAATCGTATACTAAAAAAGATTGTTATAATTCGTATGAGGATAGCTGAAACCAGCAGAAAGCCAGGTGCTCGAGAATGCTCAGTTACGAAAGCAGAAGGAAAGAAGTTATTCGCCAAGCAGCGGAGGCGGCATGGCGTATGCCGCTTTTTGAAAGCGGTTTATGGGTTCATCAGGATATCCGGGACAATTTCTATTATGCTTCTTATTTATTTGCGGCAGCGGCAGATCATACGATAACTTGCAGTTTCGACCGGCAACAGGCGGCAGATCTAGCAGCCCGGGTGCTGCACGAAGTGCTAAGCTTGCAGCAGCGTGAGGCGGACAAGCCGCTGTACGGGCATTGGCCGTTATCGCTGGGCGATCAGCCGCGCAAAGCTAAACCGCATCCGTTGCCGGTGGAACTCATGGGCAGCTTGATGGCGTATTTCCGCTGGAAATATGGGGAGCGTATGGAGCCGCAGCTGGCAGCAGCTTTTGACGAAGCACTGCGCCATGTGTATCTAGGCCGTTTTTATGATGTGGAGATGAAGGAGTTCAATCATCATGAAGCGAAGTATACGGCGGCCAAACTAATATTTGGCCATTGGTTTGGCGATCAAAAGCTAATGACGGACGGGCATGCCTGCCTGCGGCAGACGATTTGCCATAACCGGGAGCATGGGATGACGGAATATGGCGCGTTGCCTTGGTTTTGGCATTGGGTACAGGCTTATACGGCAGCGCTGGAACTGGCAGCGGACATGCCGGGGACTGCAAACACTGCAAACATGCAAGGCACTAGTGATATATTAGACGATTTGAGAGAGATGCTGGACGGGCTTTGGCGGGAGAGGTCTTATTACTATTTAAAAGGAACTTGGGTGGGGCCGCATTCAAGGGCTTGGCCGCATGACATTCCGCGTGATTCAAATGTGCTAATGGATTATGTGCAGTTTGGCGGCTTTCCGCTGCCGGAATCGATGCCTCGGACGGAATACGCCGGTTTTCTGTTTTATAAAGCACCGGAAGATGCCGTACAAACGGCATTAGACCGTACAAAGCCTGTTCAAGTCAAGCGGAAAGCGAAACGCACCGGAGAAGGCTTCAAAGGGGCGCTCGCCTACAAATACGTATACATTACGGAAAACTATGCGGCAGGCGGAGTATGGGAGCGTTTCGATGAGTTCGACAACGAACAGCAGCGATGGGATTTTACGTTTCCGTTAGCAGACGGCAGTGAACATGTGAATCAGGCGTATTTTTTCCGTCCGGGAGCTAAAAATGGTATAGCGGATGCGCGTCATCAAGGCAACTCGGAAGTGCTGTTCCATCAAAATACGATTATCGCCTGGTATGAGGCTGCCGATGGCGAGGAGAAGAAACCGGTGACGGGCGTTTTGCCGCTGGCTGAATGGATATTGCACCCTGCCGCTATGTACGGCTGTGTTCAAGGCGTTTATATGGCCATTTGGTTAAACCGGGACGGCTATCAATTTGAGCGGCTGGAAGACCGCTGCGTTGTAGTTATAGAGAGCGATAGTGCATCAGCTGGAGGCGAGGTCCAACCGCTTAAACCGGCGGCAGTGGTAGTTGAAGCGATGGCTGCCGAGGATGCTGCCAAGCTTGGCATTAGCGGGCTGGAAGCATTTGTGAGGCATATGGAACGGCAAGTGCCGGATTTTCAAGATTATGCGGTCGAGCATACAACGAGCAGAGGGGATCGGCTGCAGTTAGCTATACAAGCAGATGGCGGCATTAACCGGCAAATAAACGGAGCAGCTATTGCTTTTGAGGATTACATCGTGTAGCCTTTCGGCAAGCGGCAAGCGGCAAGCGGCAAGCGGCAAGCGGCAAGCGGCAAGCGGCAAGCGGCAAGCGGCAAGCGGCAAGCGGCAAGCGGCAAGCGGCAAGCGGCAAGCGGCAAGCGGCAAGCGGCAAGCGGCAAGCGGCAAGCGGCATTGCCCCAGAAAAGTCAAAATGAGCGTGAATATGATCAAAATACCGTCAAAGCGCTGACGGTATTTTTTTTATAATGAAAACATCCTTTTACCATGATGACTAAAACGAGGTGTTACTCATGAATCAGCACTCTCCGGCGCTGGCAGGCGAACCTGCGGTGCCGCAAAAGAAGAGCTCTTTGCAAAAAGGAGAAACGCTGGCAGGTTTTTTATTCGTCAGTCCGATGTTAATCGGGGTGTTTATTCTGGTCCTGCTGCCGATCGTGGCAACGTTTGTGCTCAGCTTTGCGGATTGGAACTTCGTGCAGGGCTGGAACGGCATCAAATGGATTGGCTTCGGTAACTTCGAGAAGCTGCTGGATGATGATCTGTTTATGAAGTCGGTCCGGAACAATCTTATTTTTTTGCTGACGGTGCCGGTTTATATGATCATTTCCATGGTGCTGGCCGTACTCATCAACAAATATGTGTACTGGAAAAGCTACTTTAAAGTCGCTTACTTTATGCCGTACATTTCCAGCATTGTTGCCGTTGCCGTTGTATGGCAGGTCATGTTCCAGCCATCTTATGGCCCGATCAACGAGTTTTTGAAAGCGGTTGGTGTAGATAATCCGCCCAAATGGATCGCCGACCCGCATTTTGCATTAATTTCGATTATGATGATCAGCGTTTGGATTTCGATCGGCTTCAATATGATTATTTATATTGCCGGGCTGCAGTCGATCCCAAGAGATTTGTACGAAGCGGCGGATATCGACGGTGCCAGCCCGTGGGTCAAGTTTATCCGCATTACGTTCCCGCTGCTGTCTCCAACGTCGTTTTTCCTGCTGGTGACGGGTATTATCTCTACCTTTAAAGTGTTTGATATTATTGCGGTCATGACACAGGGCGGTCCAATCGGATCCACAAGCTTGATGGTATGGCATTTGTACGATCAGGCGTTTGTCAATTTGAAGGTCGGGTATGCGTCGTCCATTTCTGCCGTGCTGTTTCTATTCGTCATGGCGATTACGTTAGTGCAATGGGTTGTTCAAAGAAAATGGGTCAATTACTAAACGGAGGAGTGCCATCATGGAAAATACAGCTGTAAAACGGGAATGGGGCAAGGTTATCGTTACAGCGGTTATGTTTGTCGTCAGCCTGCTGTTCCTGCTCCCTTTTTTGTGGATGCTGACCACCTCCTTTAAGATTGAAAAGGATGTGTTTGTTTATCCGATTCAGTGGATCCCTAAGCATTGGCATGCCGCGGAAAATTATAAGGAAGTGTGGATGGGCAAATATCCGTTTTATTTGTATTATTGGAATTCTATCAAAGTAAGCGTTGTGACAACGGCAATCTCGTGCATCGTCTCCAGCCTGGCGGCGTACGGCTTCTCCAAAGTCCAGTTCAAGGCGAGCAAATGGCTGTTTATGATTGTATTGGCTACTTACATGGTGCCGGGACAAGCAACGCTTATTCCGCAATTCATTTTGTACCGCAACATCGGCTTGTTCGACAGCCATCTCGGGCTGATCATTATCGGCAGCTTCAGCGTGCTTGGCACGTTTATGCTCCGGCAGTTTTTTATGGGCGTCCATCAGGATTATATTGAATCTGCTAAAATAGACGGCGCGGGGCATGGGCGGATTTTCTGGTCGATTGGCCTGCCGCTCGTACGGCCGGCTGTTGCGACCTATGCCATTCTGCGCTTCATCTGGACATGGAACGACTACCAGAACCCGCTTATTTTCCTCCGGTCCGACAAGCTGTTTACGATCCAGCTGGCGATGCAGAAGTTTACTTCCTTAAGCGGCGAGTTTTATTCGCTTATTATGGCGGCTGCCGTATCGGCGATTGTGCCGCTGCTCGTTATTTTTATTATCGGCCAAAAAAGCGTTATTGAAGGCATCGCGCTCGGCGGCGTTAAAGGATAATGGAAGCGTCTTCAAAAAGTCAAAATAATTCCGAATAAGTAAATATAGTTTCATGAGCTTCCGAATCCCGCCCGATATAATGTGAACTAATCCCAGCGATATATAATTAGGAGGGGCTTACGCATGAAAAGAAAATGGATACCCGGCGTCTTGGCCGGAGCATTGATGATTGGCCTGCTGGCCGGCTGCAGCAGCTCGAGCGATTCGGACAAAGGCGGCTCCGGCAAAGGGATTAATCTCCGTTTGTACACGTACGGCACCGAGGAAGCATACAACTGGAAAGCTACAATTGCAGCCTATGAAGAGAATCATCCGGGCATCACCGTTGAAGTGGTCAACTTGAGCGAAAAAGGCGATACGGCCGAAGCTTCTAAAAAGCTGGATTTGGCAGCCGCTTCATCCGAGCAGATGGATATACTCATGTTCAGCGACCCGGCCGGTTATGCGCAGCGCGTATCGCTTGGCATGGCGGAGCCGCTCGACGCTTACATCGCGAAGGACAATTTTAAAGAAGAAGAAGACTATAAGGTAGATTCCCATATCGACGGCAAAGTATATGCGCTGCCGGGCAAATTTAATCCATGGTATGTGCTGCTGAACAAAGACCAATTGGATGAAGCAGGCTTACCGGTTCCAACGGACTGGACGTGGGATGATTTTGCCGACTATGCGAAAAAGCTGACGAAAGGCGAAGGCGCAAACAAACGGTACGGCACCTACTTCCATGGGCCGCAGGGCGGCGGCTGGATGGAGTATTTGAAGCTGATGATGCTCAATCAGCCGCATGGCGCCGACTTCCTGAAGCCGGACGGCTCCTCTAACCTCGATGACCCGAACTTCAAGAAAACGCTGGAGCTACGAGTCAAGATGGAGAAGGAAGACCAGTCCTCCGTCCCTTATTCGGACATTATTTCGCAAAAGCTGAGCTACCGGACGCAGTTTTTTAACCAGTCGGCCAGCATGATCGTCATCGGCAGCTGGATGAACACGGAAATTGGCGGTACGGAAAGCGTGCCGGTTAACTTCCATGTGGCAGTCGCGCCATATCCAAAAAACAACCCGGGCGACGAAATCGGGTATACGTCCGTAACGACGGATTATGTAGCCGTATCCGCAAGCTCCAAGCATAAACAGGAAGCGTATGATTTTGTACGCTGGTATACGACGGAAGGCCAAGTGGTCCAAGGCAAAAACATTCCGGCCTGGAACGGCGTGAAGTCGGAGGATGTAACGAAAATTATCGATACGATATTGAGCGGCACCAAAAACCCGGAACTGGTAGACAAAGAATCGCTTGTGAATACGCTTCTCATTTCCAAAGCATCCGAGCTTGTTCCTCCGGCATCGTATCAAGCGGAAATTTTCAAAGCGGTTAACGAAGAGTACGAGAAGCTTATTCTCGGCAATCAGGATATCGATACGACCGTAGCCAACAGCCAAAAACGAGCGCAGGAAATTATTGATTCCAACAAGAAATAACGCTTTCAAAATATGATATAATGAAACCCGATAAGGGGCGCTCTGGGACGCCCCTTTTTTTTCTATTGCAGGGGGGACAACAAGAAGATGCTTTTTCGAATCAAGGGGTTTCCATCGATCCGGCATAAGCTTTTTTTGACGGCTATTTTGTGCATTTTGCTTCCTTCTGCGATTACTTTGCTGACGTATAACTCTCTGACGCAGGAAGCGGTTAAACGCCAGGCGATTTCCAACGCCCAGGATTCGCTCCAGCTTGTGCATGGCTCGGTCACCAATCTGCTTAAAAGCATGCTGAACATCGCGAATTACATGCAAGTCAATTCGGATATGAACGCTTATTTTAAAATTATTGCTTCCGGCAATGATACTTCCTCCGATCCTTACACCAAATTTATGAATGAAACCCGCATTTTGCAGCAGCTGGAAAGCTTGACGGTCATCGGCGACAAAAGTTATGTGGCGGTGCTTCTTGCAAACGGCAAATCGTTCACCAACTACTCGACAAGCGACTACAACCCGCTGCAGCTGATGCAGGAGCCTTGGTTCGACAACGTAAACAGCTTACGCGGCTTCCAGTCCTATTGGGTAGCGACCACCCCGACGGTAATCAGCTTTGAAAAAATAAACAATCCGTATCAAATTTCCGTTGTCCGTACGCTTCGCCTCGACAATAAACATATTTACGGTTATATCGTCATTACCGTTATGGAAAATCAAATCAATCATATTTTCAACCGCCTGACCGCCGGACAGGATGTTGTGCTGGTCGATGCGGACGGAAATATTTTGTCCAGCAGCGATTCCAGCCGAATCGGGCATAAGCTGGAGTATCCGCTGCAGGGGGGAATGGCGAATCCCATGCCAGCATTGTGAAAGTAAAGGGCAAATCATATCTGGTCGCGGAACAGACGATTCCGTTCAACAACTGGCGGCTTGTCTCGGTTCAGCCCTATAAGGAAGCTATTGTTAATATAAGCGCGATATTCAACAAAGTATTCAGTTTTCAAATCATATCGTTTTTTGTATTTATGCTGCTGCTTGTTGGGCTGCTGCGTACGTTTACCAATCCGCTTGTCCGTCTGGGCAAGGTGACGGCGGCTGTGCAGCGCGGCAATCTGGATATCCGATCCGGCATCCGCGGAAGGGATGAGATCGGACGGCTGGGCTTTTTGTTCGACCAGATGCTGGACCGGGTTAGGAATATGATTGCCGAAGTATCGGAGACGCAGGCGCGCAAGCGCAAGGCGGAGCTGCGGATGCTGCAGGCGCAAATCAACCCGCATTTTTTGTTTAACGTGCTGAATTCCATCCGGATGAAGGTGATGCGCGGCGGCGACAAGGACAGCGCCAAAATGATCGGGTCGCTTTCCAAGCTGCTGCGGATGACGATCAGCAGCGACAAGGACGAAATTCATTTTCATGAAGAGATTGAACTCATTACGCATTATGTAGAGCTGATGAATCTTCGCCAGAAGGAAGAGGTCAGGCTGCAGCTGGATATTTCCTCCGAAGCGTTTCTCTTTAAGGTGCCGCGGTTATTCCTGCAGCCGGTTGTGGAGAACGCGCTGATTCACGGGTTAAGCCAAAGCCGGGGGACTCTAACGATTCGGGC
The DNA here is from genome assembly GCF_004135365.1 of Paenibacillus protaetiae. Lineage (NCBI taxonomy): Bacteria > Bacillati > Bacillota > Bacilli > Caryophanales > Paenibacillaceae > Paenibacillus > Paenibacillus protaetiae. The sequence continues at coordinate 3,911,008 of NZ_CP035492.1, forward strand.
AGCCATGAAGGAGCGGGGGCTGGAGCTGACCGTCGAGGACGACGGCAACGGCATGGATGCCGGGCAGCTGGAGAAGCTGCGGCGCAGCATTCGTTTCCATGCCAATCAGGCGATTTATTTAGATGAGCAGCGTAAAGGCTTCTCAGGCATCGGGCTGCAAAATGTCGTCGAACGGATGAAAATCGTCTACGGCGAGGAATTCCGGATGGAAGTGTATAGCGAAGCGGGGCAAAGGACGCTTGTTCTCATGTGTATTCCATTCAAGGAGGGGAACCGCCATGTATAACGTGATGCTGGCAGATGACGATTATCCGGTTATTGAGCTGCTGTCGGAAGCGATTGACTGGGAGCGGCTGGGCTACCGGCTGATGGGCGTTCATGAGAACGGTCTCAGCGCCTGGGAACAGGCGGAAAATGAGCTGCCCGATCTGCTTGTGACGGATATCGGCATGCCAAAGATGGATGGGCTGGAGCTGGCCGCACGTATCCGCAGACGGAAAGCGAACGTGCGGATCGTCATTTTGTCCTGCCATAGTGAATTTCAGCTGGCTCAACAGGCGATGCGGCTTAATGTGCAGGAATACTATTTGAAGGAAACGCTTGATCCGGATGATTTGTCGAGTCTGCTCGCCCGCCTGAAAACAAGCCTGGATGAAGAGCGGCAGATGAACTGGGAGCAAACACGGCTGAAGCTGCTTGAACATGAAACGAAAGGGCTGCGCAAGGAGCAGGCGATCCGCGGGTTTATTCAGCAGCCGCTGCTGTCCCCGGACAAATGGCGGCAGGAAGCGGAAAGCTATGGCCTCCTGCTGGACGGGGAGGAATGTTTGCCGGTTATTGGCTTTATGGATGATTACCGTCTCGTCAAGCACCGGTTTGCTTCCGATCAGACGCTTCATTTTGCCGTGAGCAATGTGATGGACGAAGTGCTGGAGACGGTGACGCCTCGTGCACTGCATGCCGGCTATGATGTGAAGCGGTCGCTGCTGCTGTTCAGCTACAAGCCAAGCCTGAAAATCAATCCGGTGGAGCAGGTGAAAGCAGCGCTGAAGCAGGTGCAGCAAACGATGCAAAAGGTGCTGAAAATAAAAATGTCGTTCCTGATCGGAACCGGATCGGATTCGCCGGAAAAGCTGAAGCAGCATTTGATGGGACTGCTGAACAGCGAGGACCAGCGGTTTTACTTGCGCGAGGAGGAAGTCGCGAAGCTCCGGTGCGGCTGCATATCGGAGCAGGCGGATCTGTTCGCTTATTACGATGAAGCGAACCAGCAGCTGCGCGCGATATGGGCGGGCAAGCGGGAGCAGGAGGCATCCGCGGCTGCCGAACGGTGGATGCAGCATATTGAGCAGCAGAAGTACCCGCCGGAGATGGTCAAGGATTGGGTGCTGAAGCTGCTTCTGGATATTAAGCTGAAGCTGCATTCGCTGCAGCATGTGCGCCCCAGCTACACGGCCGATACGCTGCACAAGGAAATTGTAGAGATTGATTCATTGGCGCAGCTTCGCAGCTGGCTGTCCGGCCATCTGCGGTCGATCGCTTCCGCACAGGCGGAAGGCGTTTCGGCCAGCCGCAGAACGGAAATCGCGGAAGCATGCAAATTCGTTTCGCTTCATATCGGCAGGCGGATCGGACTGGAAGAAGTGGCAGAGCATCTGCACTTGAACGCCAGTTATTTCAGCCGGCTGTTTAAAAAAGAGCTGGGCATTACGTTTATTGAATATGTTACCCGGATGAAGATGGAACGGGCCAAGGAGCTGCTGGACCAGACCTCCCATACGGTCGGCGAAATATGCGAGCTGCTTGGCTACGACAATCAAAGCTATTTTATTAAGACGTTTAAAGCGCATACAGGGGCTACGCCTCTAGAATATAGAGGATAAAAAACGCAGCTTGTCAAAATGGCGGCATCATACGGCAAGATTGAGTTATGCGCAGACTTATCCGGCTATTTACAATGAAATGGAGCGGGATGAATAGGGAGCCAGGCAACAAATCGGCAAGCTCGAAGTGAACGAGGGCCCGGAGCTTGCAAAGAGAGGGAGCGCAATTCCATGCAGGCTGGCCGTATACGGGAGGGTATAGTGATGTATAGCAGTTCCGAAATTCGGGAGGCGGTCAGGCAGCTGGAGCCGGTAAACGAACGGCTGTATTACCCGGAAGGCGGCCGACTATTCTGGCAAAAGGTGCTGGAATCGGACGATTACACGGCGGTTGCCGGCGAAATCCGGTCGGAAGGGGAGCGGCTGCTTGCCGAGCCGATTCCGGCATTAAGCTACAAGCTGTTTATGCGCTTTGAAGAGCAGGGCAGCCGGCTTGAATATGAAAGCGTATACTTCGAGCGCAGAAGGCGGCTGAATACGTTTGTGCTGCTGTCGCTGCTGGAGCCGGAGGAAACGGTGTACGCGGAGCAGCGTGACGAAATCATCTGGGCGGTCTGCAACGAATATACATGGTGCCTGCCGGCGCATGTGCGCAGCACGCAGGTTACGGGAGCAATCGACTTATTTGCGGCGGAAACAGCGTTTACGCTGGCCGAAATGCTTGTGCTGCTTGGCGGGCGGCTGCCAGCCATGCTGCGCGTTCGGATTCGGGAGGAGCTGGAGCGGCGGCTGTTCCGTCCGTATTTGGAAGGCGGACCTTTCAGCTGGGAACGGGCGGACCACAATTGGGCGGCGGTATGCGCGGGTTCCGTTGGGGCGGCGGCGCTGCTTGTTATGGAGGAGCAGGAACGGCTTGCTGACGTGCTGGAGAAGGCGCTGGGCAGCATGGGCAGCTATTTGAGCGGCTTTGGCGAGGACGGAGCATGCCTTGAAGGAATCGGCTACTGGAATTATGGATTCGGGTATTATGTTTATTTTGCCGATTTGCTGAAGCAGCGTACGTCGGGACGGCTGAATCTGTTCGCGGGGGACAAAATCCGGCAAATCGCGTTATTTCAGCAAAAATGTTATTTGGGCGGAGATATGACCGCCAATTTCTCGGATTCGCTGGCGCGGACACAAGTCCAGCTTGGCTTATCGCATTATTTATCGCGGATTTATCCGGATATCGACGTGCCGCCGTTGCAGGTTAGAGCGGCATTTACGGACGATCATTGCAGCCGCTGGGCGCCGGCTTTCCGCAATATGATCTGGTATGACCAGCATAAGCAGGCGGCGGAATGGCGGGCGGCGGATTATGTGCTGCCCGATGCGCAGTGGGTCGTATCGAGGCATCAAACCGCCTGCGGCAGCTTTGGTTTTGCCGCTAAGGGCGGTCACAACGGAGAGCCGCACAACCATAACGATGTCGGACATTTTATCGTATATGCCGACGGATATGCGCTGCTGCATGATTTGGGCTCGGGCGAATATACGGCGGATTATTTTGGCGCGGGGCGTTATGCGATTGACTGCAACGGTTCGCAAAGCCACTCGGTTCCCATTGTGGACGGAAGGCGGCAAGCGGCAGGGGCGGAATATGCCGCCCGCGGAACAGAAGCCGAACTGGCGGAACACGCGGTCAGCTTTCGGGCGGATCTCGCAGGTGCATACGAGCCGGGCGCGGTGAATTCGCTTGTCCGCAGCCTGATTTGGCACAAACAAGAGCTGCCGGTGCTTACGCTGGCGGATGAATATGCGTTTAACCGCAAGCCGGTGCAAGTAGTTGAACGATTCGTAACGCCGTATCCGCCGCATATCGGCGAAGATGCCGTATGGGTGAAACCTCCGGGAGCGAAACATGCGCTTCGTATCCGGTATGATGAGCAGGCGGTTGTTGCTTCGGCCGGAAGCCATACGTACAGCAATCATTTTGGCGTGAATACGCCTTGGTATACGATTGATTTTACGCTTGTTCAGCCGGCGCTGCAGGCGAGGGTGGAACTTAGCTTCGAGCTGGCGCTTCAAATTCAAGATGCGGGGAGCGGGATGTAAGATGGCGGAAACTGCAAAGACGGCAGACAGCGCAAAAACGTCTGAAACTGCAAAGATGGCGGGCAGCGCCGGGAAACCGGAATGGCTGGAGCAGGCCTGGCAACGGACGGTAAGCAAAACGATGCGGAGCAGCGCGCGGATTGGCGGCGGCTTTCCTCATGCGAGCGTAAACGGCCGTTACGTGCTGGAAGCTCCGCATTGGTGGACAGCCGGCTTCTGGCCGGGGCTGCTGTGGCTGGTGTACGAGGAAAGCGGCAGGGAAGAGCTGCGGGAGCTGGCGGAAATATGCGAGAATCGGCTGGACGAGGTATTGCATGAATATAGCCGGACGGACCATGATCTTGGTTTTATGTGGACGCTGACAAGTGTAGCCTCCTATAAGCTGACGCAGTCGGAGAAGTCGCGCCGGCGGGCGCTGCAGGCTGCGAATTATTTGGCGGCGCGGTTTAATTTGAAAGGCCGCTTCATCCGCGCCTGGAATCCTTGGCAGGAAGGGGAAGACAATTCCGGCATCGCAATTATCGACTGCTGCATGAATATGCCGCTATTGTATTGGGCTGCCGGGACAAGCGGCGACCCGCGTTACCGGCATATCGCCGAAGCGCATATGGAGACGGTGCTTGCGCATTTTATTCGGCCGGACGGTTCGGTTTATCATATTGTGAAGTTTGATCCGGTAACCGGCGAATGCACAGACCGCCTCGGCGGGCAAGGGTACGCGCCGGAGTCGGCCTGGTCGCGGGGCACGGCTTGGGCGCTGTACGGGCTGGCGCTGACCAGCCATCATACGGGGGACCGGCGTTACCTGGATGCGGCTAAACGCGTCGCCCATTATTTTATAACGCAGCTGCCGGACGATTACGTGCCGTATTGGGATTTTCGCACGCCGCCCGAAGTGGCGAAGTACCGTGATTCATCGGCTGGCGCCTGCGCGGCAAGCGGTTTGCTGCTGCTGGCGGAGCTGGCGGGAGAGCTGGAAGCGGGCGTATACCGCAGGGCGGGAGAGCGCATGCTGGAGTCGCTGTATAAGCATTACGGCGCATGGGACGACCCGGAGGAGGAAGGCTTGATTTTGCACGGCACAAGCCATTATCCCGAAGGAAAACATATTGATGTGCCGCTAATTTACGGCGATTATTTTTTTGCAGAAGGGCTGGCGCGGCTGCGCGGCGGACACCGCATCTTTTGGGAGTAAGGACAGCAAGGGGGACATCAGGCCATGATGTCCCTATTTCTTATGCCGGCGGAGGGGATGGATGAGATGAACGGAAAGTACGGGTACAGGGATGCGGTATTAACGGATAATCCGCTGCGGACCAAACGGGACTTGCAGCAGGCATTCGAAGCGCTGACAGCGCCGTTGCGGCCATTTTATACACCGGGAGGCGCAAGGCTTGCGGTTGGGGCAGCCGGGGCAGGCTTCGAGCCGGCCGTGGCCGGGATGGAAGGCTTCTCCCGAATATGGTGGGGGATGGTGCCGCTGCTAGCAGGCGGCGGGGAGTCGCCGCTATGGGAGTTATGCCTGCAGGGGCTGGCCAATGGAACGGATCCGGCTCATGAGGAATATTGGGGCGATGCGGCCGATTATGACCAGCGGCTTGTGGAAATGGCGGCGATCGGCTTTGGGCTCGCACTTGTGCCGGAGCGCATACAGGAACCGTTAACAGCCGAGCAACGGGGGCATGTGTTCCGCTGGCTCAATCAAATAAACGGGCGCCGCGTGTACGACTGCAACTGGCTGTTTTTCCGCGTGATCGTAAACATCGGCTTTCGGGCGGCGGGGTTGCCCTTTGACCGGGAAGGAATGGAAGCCGATTTGCGGCGGATTGATGATTTTTATGTGGAGGACGGCTGGTATACCGACGGCAAGGGAGGGCACAGCGATTATTACGTTCCGTTTGCGCTTCATTTTTACGGGCTGTTGTACGCGAAGCTGATGGGGGAAGAGGATCCGGCGCGCTCCCGCCTGTACCGCGACAGAGCAAGCCGGTTTGCAGAGCCGTTTATGTATTGGTTTGCCGATGACGGCGCTGCCCTGCCGTATGGCCGAAGCTTGACGTACCGGTTCGCGCAGTCGGCGTTCTGGAGTGCGGCGGCCTATGCCGGGGTGGAAGGCTTGGAGCCCGGCGTGCTGAAAGGAATCGTGCTGCGTCATTTGCGCTGGTGGCTGCGGCAGCCGATCCGGGATGCCAGCGGGCTGCTGACAGTTGGCTACACTTATCCGAATCTTGTTATGGCGGAAAACTACAACTCGCCCGGTTCGCCGTATTGGGCGCTCAAAGCGTTTTTGCCGCTTGCTTTTTCGGACGATCATCCGTTCTGGCAGGCGGAGGAACTGCCGCTTCCTGCACTTAACGCATTATCGGTGCAGCGTCCGGCGCATCTGGTGCTTTGCCGGGAGCAAGGGCTGCCGGAAGGACAAGGGCATGCGGCGGCTTTTCAAGCGGGTCATGCGTCGACCAACGAGCACACCCATACCGCGGCGAAATATGAAAAGTTTGCGTATTCCACGCAGTTTGGATTCAGCGTGCCGCGCGGAGATTGGGGATTGTCCCAAGGCGCGTACGATTCGATGCTGGCGCTGAGCGAAAGCGGCGATTCCATATTCCGTGTCCGGCGGAAAAATGAACAGACCGCCATTCAAGGCAATGTGCTTTATGCAAGATGGAAGCCTTGGCCCGATGTGGAGGTGCAGACCTGGATCGCAGCCGGGCTGCCCTGGCATATCCGGCTGCACCGGATTTGCACGGGCCGCAGGCTGGAAGCTGCCGAAGGCGGCTTTGCCGTGCGGGCTGAGCCGGGCATGGCTGCAGATGTTGACAGCGGCCATGTCCCATGGATCGCGGCAGCCGCCAGCAGCGGCGGCGGCACCTCCGCGATCCGGAGCCTGCTGGGCTACGAAACAGCGGAGCTGGTATATCCGCAGGCCAATACCAATGTGCTGCATCCGCGCACGGCAGTGCCTACGCTTCGCGCTGCGCTTGAACCGGGCGTGCATTGGCTGGCGACAGCCATATTCGGCAGCGCAAAAGGAAGAGGCGCATATGCCGCCGGCGAGTTCAGCAGTGCCGCCGCCGCCGCGAAAGCGGAAAGCGGAGCAAATGCAGCAGTAGCGCAGAGCGCTGCCGGTGCGGGAGCAGAAACCGGAGCCGGAGCCCGGGCAGAAGCTGGAGCGCAGCATAATGCAGCTGCTGCCGAAGCGCTGTGGGTTTCACCTTGCGAAGCATTGGACGTATCGATCCATGATGACGAAATTGTAATCATAAGCAGCGAAGGAGAAAAGATCCTTATTCCGCTCAAGCAACTGCAGGCTGGGCAGCACGGCTTTTATCGTAATATCGGACATAACCTTCCGTAATAACGCACATCGCCAGCGGAGCGGCTTTCCTTGATAATAGAATAGAACCGTATTGGCGTTTATTTGCCGCCAGTTACCGATAAGTTCACCTTAATAATGGAACCATATCGATAAGAAACGGGAAACAAGGCCAGCATCAGAAGAACGATTGGCCTTGTTTCTCCTTATGAAGGAGCTGCTACTATGCTGAATAGTGAAACCATTCATCCAGACAACCATACGTCCCAGCGTGCCGAAGGAGATCGTCCGCTTGGTCCGGTCAAAGCGGTAACCGAACGCGGCGATGGCGCTGTCCGGCTTCAATATGCGCAAGGCTCGGTTGACATTGCATTCTACAGCGATGATCTTGTGCAAGTAACGCTGCTTGGAAACGGCGAACCGGAAGCGGGCATCGGTACGGGCGAGGTCGAGCTGCCGGCTGTCCAGAAAGCGGCGCATGCGGCAGACGGCCAAAACTTGATAATCCGTGCAGGCAAACAAACGGTTGAGGTGGATCTGCTTACTTCTGCAATCCGTTTCGTATCCGCAGACGGCACCGTTGCTGCGCGTCAAATTGGCCTTGCGTGGAACGATAAGTGGAAGGCTACGGCCTATTTTGCCAAGTCGGACAAATCGCGTTTTTACGGCCTTGGCGAAAAAGCCGGATTTTTAAACAAAGCCGGCGAGCGTTACGAAATGTGGAATACGGACGTTTACTCCCCGCACGTGCAGGATATTGACGCGCTGTATCAATCAATCCCGTTTGTATTGCATGCTGACGGCGATACGTATACAGGCGTTTTCCTGGACAATCCGGGCCGCACGTTTGTAGATATGCGTTCGTTTGGCGATATGTTCAGCTTCGGCTGTGCAACGGGCGCGCTTCGTTATTATGTCATTTCCGGCCCGGATATGAAATCGGTAGTCAGCCGTTATACGGCGCTGACCGGCCGGATGAACATGCCGCCGATGTGGTCGCTAGGCTTCCATCAATCGCGTTACAGCTATATGGACCAGGAAGAGGTGCTGACGCTTGCGCGCACGTTCCGCGAGAAAGGCATTCCGCTGGATGCGATATATCTCGATATTCACTATATGGAAAGCTACCGCGTCTTCACATTCGATAAAGTCCGTTTCCCAGACCCTGCGGCTATGATCGCCGAGCTGAAGGAAATGGGCGTACGCATCGTGCCGATTGTAGACCCGGGCGTGAAAAAGACGGCCGTTGACGAAGTTTACCGCGAAGGCATTGAAAACGACTACTTCTGCAAATATATCGAGGGCAACCTGTTTGCCGGCAAAGTATGGCCGGGCGAAAGCGTCTTCCCGGACTTCTCGGATCCAAAGGCAGCCGAGTGGTGGGGCAGCCTGCATGCTTTTTATACCGAAATGGGCATCTCGGGCATTTGGAACGATATGAACGAACCGTCGGTATTCGACAGCGAATCGAAAACGATGGACGCGGAAGTGATGCACAATAACGGCGGCGTGCCAAAAACACACGGCGAAGTGCATAACCTGTACGGCTTGTGGATGTCCAAAGCGACCTACCAAGGGCTGGAGCGCCTGCTAGGCGGAGAGCGTCCGTTTGTACTGACACGCGCCGGATATGCCGGCATTCAAAAATATGCGACTGTCTGGACGGGCGATAACCGCAGCTATTGGGAGCATCTGGCGCAGTCCATTCCGATGATTATGAATCTTGGCTTGTCGGGCGTAGCGTTCTCGGGCGCCGATGTCGGCGGCTTCGCATCGCACACCAGCGCGGAGCTGCTGGCGCGCTGGACACAGGCGGGAGCTTTGCTTCCTTACTTCCGCAACCACAGCGAGCTTGGTTCGCTCCGTCAGGAGCCGTGGGCATTTGGTGAAACGGTGGAAAATATTTGCCGCACCTACATTAACCTCAGGTACCGCTTTATGCCGACGATTTACAGCCTGTTCCATGAAGCAAGCACAACAGGACTACCGCTTGTCCGTCCGCTTGTGCTCGAATACCCGACGGATCCGAATGTGGCGAACATGAACGATCAGTTCCTGCTTGGTACGGACATCCTGGTAGCGCCAATCTTGAAGCCGGGTGTATTTAACCGTTCGGTTTATTTGCCGGAAGGCGAGTGGTTCGATTACTGGACAGGCGAACGCTTGGAAGGCGGACGTTATGTGCTGGCGGATGCGCCGCTGGATACGATGCCGATGTATATGCGCGCAGGTTCCGTAGTCGTGCAGCAGACGGCTGCAGTAAGCCATACGGCGGAATCGGCAGCTGCCGCGCGTCATCTGGACGTGTATGTGCCGGCAGCCGGCAGCCTTGTCACGAATACGCTTCGCCATTATGAAGATGACGGCTTAACGACGGAATACCGCAGCGGCCGTTACGATCAGCTGGAGCTGACGCTGAAGGCTGAAGGCGCAAATGTAGAGCTGACGACGAAGGCCATCCATCAAGGCTTTGCTGACCGTTTGGCAGGACCGGTAACAGTGACGGTTCATGGCTTGGGCGAAGGCGCAGCGAGCGTGCTTGCTTGGGCGGCTGACGGCAAAGCTGTTGAGTCGAAGCAAGCAGGAACCGCTGCAGACGGCAGCGCGACGCTTGAATTTGCACAATGGCCGGCACGCATTACATGGACGGCTGGAGCAAAAGCTTAAGCGAAATATGAATGACCGCTCCCGGAAAGATTGTTGAATTCCGCGAGAGACGGTATAGAAGGCATAAATCAGAAGGAGCACCTGCAGCAGTGCGGCGAGATGATCGCACGGCTGCTGCAGGTGCTCCTTTTGGTTGTGGCGGAAACAGCCGCATCCAAGCTATTTGGCGCGGCTGCCGCTTCCGTTAAGCTAGGCTTGCTTCTCCGGCTTGTTTCTCGTTGGAACCGGGGCTGCCTGCATGCGGCTGATGCTTCGTGAAACGGTGTCCGCCGGCAGCCGGCTTCGTGCCGTTCACGATAGCTGACGCCAGCTTCTCCAGCTGAGCGGCATGTTTGTCATATTCGCTTTGCGTGATTTTGCCGCTGCTAAGCTGCTTGTCCAGCTGCGCGGTCACCTCTGCCGTCAGCGCCTGAACGACGGAATCGGCCGCGATGCCTTTGCTGCCCGCGATAGCCGCAACCGATTTGCCGGCCTTTAAATCGGCTGTCAGCTCATCTGAAGTTATGCCCAGCGCATCTGCGATCGCTGACGTATTAAATTGCGGCTTGAATCGGAAAGCTTTTTCGGAGAAGGGGCCTTTGCCGCCGTCTTCGGGTTTGGGGGTTGCCGCATCCAGCAGTTGGTCGGCAATCGCTCCTGCATCCCATGACGGCTTATCCGGTTTAGCTGACGTGGAAGAACCGTTGGCTGCCCCGGACGCGGCATCATTAGATTCGGAAGGCTTGTGTGCTTCCAGCCATGCAACAAGCTTGGCTTTGGCCGTATCGCGCGTAATGCCTTGCTCTTCGGCAATCGCTGCAAGCGATTTGCCGGCTTTACGGCCTTCCTTCAGGGCATCCGCCGAAATGCCAAGCGCATCCGCAAGCTGTTCAGATGATTCAAGGCGCTTGCCGCCGGCATTCCAGTGCGCGCCTGTCACTCGCCCGTGTTTGACAAGGCCGGCGGCATGTTCGCCTTTTGCATGTACAGGCTGGCTGGATGCGCTCGCCGCCGCGGTTGCCACTGAATGGCTGCCGGCAGCCGTCCCGCCGCCGATGGCGATTGCCAGTGCCACGACGGCCCAGCTTTTCGCATGCTTTTTTCGTACAGATGGGGATAAAGACTTCATGTTTTTTACCACCTCCGGTTTTGGAATGGTTTGCTTTACAAGGAGACTGTACATAAGCGGCCACCTTTAATGTACCTTTGCGATATGAACGGATCATGAACAAAGCATAACGAAAATGGAATATTTTGTGGACGCGCGTTATAATAAACCTGCCGGAAATATAGAAGAAAGCAGGTGCACTTATTGATGGAGTATGTGAAGCTTGGACGTACGGGACTTGAAGTTTCCCGGATTTGCCTTGGCTGTATGAGCTATGGCGATCCTGCACGCGGTAATCACGAATGGACATTAAATGAGGAGCAAAGCAGACCGTTTATTAAACGGGCGCTTGAGCTGGGCATCAACTTTTTTGATACGGCAAATGTATATTCAGACGGCACAAGCGAAGAGATCGTGGGCCGGGCGTTAAAAGATATGACAACGCGGGACGAGGTTGTAATTGCGACGAAAGTTCATGGCGTTATGCGCCAGGGGCCAAACGGCGGCGGATTGTCGCGCAAGGCGATTATGAGCGAAATCGACCACAGCTTGAGAAGGCTGGGCACCGATTATGTGGATCTGTATCAAATTCACCGGTGGGACCCCCGTACACCGATTGAAGAAACGATGGAAGCGCTCCATGATGTGGTCAAAGCCGGCAAAGCCCGCTATATCGGCGCTTCTTCCATGTATGCATGGCAGTTTCAAAAAGCGCAGTTTGCAGCTGAGCGTAACGGCTGGACCCAATTTGTTTCGATGCAGGATTATTACAATCTGCTGTACCGGGAGGAAGAGCGGGAGATGCTGCCGCTGTGCAAAGAAGACGGCATCGGCGTCATTCCGTGGAGCCCGCTCGCCCGCGGCAAGCTGACCCGCGATTGGGAGGATACAAGCGCCCGCTCGGAGACGGACCAGCTGTACAAACGGCTGTATTCCGCATCCGATGAAGCGGACCGCCAAGTGGTGCAGCGCGTAGCTGAAATTGCCGCGAAGCGGGAGCTGCCGCGCGCGCAGGTTGCGCTGGCTTGGCTGCTGCACAAGCAGCCGGTGACGGCGCCGATCGTAGGCGCAACGAAGCTGCGCCATCTGGAGGATGCGGCAGCGGCTGTTGCCGTGAAGCTGACGCCGGAAGAAATCGCAAGCCTGGAAGAGCCATATGTGCCGCATGTTGTAATGGGGCATTAACGGTTTAAGGCGAAAGGGGCTGTGCCATCGTCTGCAAGGATGACGGCACAGCCCTTTCATTTTTCAGCTGCCGGCCCGCGCTTTTAGCTCTTTGTATTCCTTGGGCGAGCAGCTGACGAATCTTTTGAACATTTGCGAGAAATATTTGTAGTCGCTGTAGCCGACCTTTTCGGCAACCGAATAGGTTTTGGCGCCCGGTTCGGCAAGCAGCGCTTTCGCTTTCTCAATCCGGTAGCGGTTCAGCCACTCCACGAAATTTAAACCCATCTCTTCCTTGAAGATGCGGCTTAAGTAATTTGGCGTTACATAGACGACGGCGGCTACGTCGGCAAGGCTTACTGCCCGGTCATAATTTTCCTCCATGTAACGAAGCGCGGTTTTGATAACCCCTTTGAATTTCTCGTTTTTGTTTTCCTGCACAAGCCCCGACAGCCGTCCGAGAAGATGATTCATCCAATTGCGCAGGTCTTCCAGCGTATCGAAACGCTCCATCTCCCGGTAAGGATTAAAGTCTGTCCCGATGATGCTGCTGACATCAACGCTCATCTCTTCAATGCCGCTGACCGACATGAGCAGCAGCCTGCCGCAAATGCTTCTGATCCGGGCCGCATCTGTCTGTCCGGCAGCAAAACGGTTGAAAATTTGATCAATGGCGTTCTGAAGCTCTGCCGTATTTATCGTTTTGAGGCAGCCGATAATGACCTTCTCCTCTTCGGAAGGGTACAGCACATGGTGCGGTGCAGGTGAAACCGCAAGGTCATGATAACGGATCAGGCTGGCTTTGCCTTTATGAATTTTGGCTTTAAGCGCGGAGAACGCTTCGGCGTAAGCGATGTTTAGGTCGGAAATCCGGCTGCATATGCCGCTGATTCCAATAGAAACGGAAAGCTTCAAATAGGTTCTGACCGCCTGCTGAATATCCTCGCAAATGCGGGCAATGAAATCCTCGTTCAGCCTGTTGCCGTTCATAAGCCCGATCAAATGATCGAACTCACTGTAGCAAACGAGGCCGGATGCATGAGACAACAACACTTCCTCGGCAATATTCATAACGGAGAAGCGGATTAATTCCCGTTTGCTTTCCGGCAAGTCTTCCGTCATGAGGGCAAAATCGTCGATATCGACAGCAAGCAAAATATGTTGCGGCCCGTCCAGCGGAATTTTCAGAAGCGCTGCCTTGTCCATAATAGATGCCGGATTGGAGAAACCGCCCTGCAATATGCGATTGATAAAATCGGATTTGATCGCTTGATAGTTTTCATTCAGCACCATATTTAATGATTGCTGATTCCGCTTATCCGCCTCCGCCCGCTTGATGTCTTCGCTTATTTTAAGAAGCAGCTCAATCAGCTCCTCTGCGCCAACCGGCTTAAGCAGGTAATCCTGCACGCCGATGGACAATGCTTCTTTCGCAAAGCTGAAGTCTTCGTAACCGCTCAGAATAACAATGCGCGCGGCGGGCAGCTCATTTTTTAATCGCCGTGCTAATTCCAGCCCATCCATCAGCGGCATGCGAATGTCGGTGACTACGATATGCGGCTTTAATTGAAGCGCCTTCTCCAAAGCTTCTGCGCCGTCCGCCGCTTCGCCGGCCACTTCAATCCCGTATTGCTCCCACTCGATGGACGTTCGAATACCTTTGCGAATATTGGGCTCATCGTCAACGATCAGCAGCTTGATCATGCTTTTATCCTCCTATATGAAACGGTTGTCTGACGATAACGGTCATGCCGCTGCCGGGAGAGGTCTGGAACGAAAGCCCATATTCCTGGCCGCAAATCAGATGAATCCGGTCGTTCACATTTTTAATGCCGAACCCGCGGTTGCCGTCTTTGATCTGCTGAAGCAGGGCAGTAATCTCCGCTTCATCCGCGCCTGCCCCATCGTCGGTAATCCGGTAAACGAGCTCTTCGCCCTCACGGCTGATCGTGATTCGAACGGTGCCGTGTTTTCCTTTTTTTTCAATGCCGTGATGGATGGCGTTTTCCACTAAAGGCTGAAGAACAAGCTTTACCGTTTTGCAGGCCATCGCTTCCGGCTCCGCTTGAATTTCGAAGCGGATGCTGTCCTCAAACCGTTTCTCCTGAATGAGAATATATGACTTCAAATGCTCGACTTCGCTGGCGACTGTTGTTTGCTCATTGCCGCTGTTTAAGCTTAACCGGAACAGTTTGGACAGCGCTTGAACGAGCTTCGAGCTTTCATAAGCTTTTTCCATTCGGGCCATCCAATAGATCGTATCAAGCGTGTTGTATAAAAAATGAGGATTGATCTGGGCTTGCAAAGCTTTCAGCTCGGCTTCTTTCTGTTTGAGCTGCCCGGCGTATACCTCATTGATAAGCTCGCCAAGCCGTCTTGACATTCGGTTGAAGCTTCGGCTGATCATTGCGATTTCGTCGTTGCCTTTGACGGGAAGCACCACGCTGAAATTTTCACTCTCCAGCGCTTTCATGGAGCGCCTGACCCGGTTAAGCGGGCTGAGCACTTTGTAGGAAAACAAAATAATCATAAGCAGGCATAATATAAAGCTCCCCAGAACGGCATATACCGTGACGTTCCGGATCATCTTCGTATCGCTGGACAGCTCGTTCATCGGCACCAAGTTTACCAGCTTCCAGCCCGGCCGGGATAGATTATAGTAGGTTTCGATATAGGGGTTTCCGTCCAGGCTTGCTTTAAAGTAGCCGCTGTTTTGTTGATAGAGCCTTCTATCATCGTATTTGCTGTCCAGCGTAGTGCCGATCCGGGATTTATCCAGCGAAGAGATAATTTGCTTATGCTCGTCGATAATGAAGTAATCGCTGCTGCCGCTGAGCAGCTTATCCCGGTAAATATCCGATATTTCCTGTTCATCCACATTGATTTTAATAAGGGCGAGGTCCGCTGAGATTTTATCGATATTTTTCAAAACCTTGATGTACGAAATCACTTTAAGGGGGGTATGGTTGTACTGCATAATCTCATCGGCAATCCATATGCCTTCGCCGCGCAAAGCAAACATTTGCTTCTGCAGCTCCGGGGTAATGGTATTTGTGCTGCTTGCCGAATCGAACTCCAGGCCGTTCATCCCTTTTACATAGATGGAGTAAATGTTGGTATGGAAAACAGCAAAGCTGTTTAACGCATTTTGGGCGGACAGCAGATAGTTGCGGGACCCCGCCACCTGGCTGTAGGAGAGCATGAAATATTTCATAAACTCCTTGTTTTGCCACAAGCTCAATGCGGAGTTGCTCATGTCGCTCAAGAAAAAGTTAATGTTTTCGCCGATTTGCTGAACTGTCTTGAGATTGGAGAGGCTCACCTTCTTCTCAATGATCCGGGTCGATTGAATATACGAGAATCCGCTTACAAAAATAAGGGGAATTAGTACAATGAGCAAAGAGAAGATCATAAATTTGTTTTGCAGGCTGAAAAACCATCTCTTAATCATAGAACCTCCAGGAAGTAGGATAGCTTCATCTAAAGATGTTGTCTGCTGGCTTTGAATCTTAATATAAACGCCTCATTTTCGTTTGGCAAAGGGATTTTGGATATAATGGCGTTTCCGGATAAATCGCAGACATTTTTATAATATCGTCACCTGTCGGCTGGCAAGAACGCTATGTACAATAAGAGCGTGCACAGGATAAACCGGTTAAAAATACAAGCAATTAACAGGAGGAAGTCAATGAAATCAAGACGTTGGAAAACAGCGGGTATATCGGTTGCGGCACTTACTTTGGGGATGTCTCTGATCGCAGGCTGCGGAGGGAACAATACAGACAACAGTTCCTCGCCTGCGGCAAACGGCGGCCAATCGGAAGCCGGCAATTCGTCAGAATCAAAAGCGCCAGCCAAAGAGCCGGTCAAGATTAAGTTCATGAACTTGTGGGCGAAGGACAGCACGGAGAACGTAGCAGTGACGGTACGCGCCCAGCTGGCAAAGTTTCAGCAAGAGAATCCGGACATTATCGTAGAAGAGGAATCCATCGGCGATCAGAATGCTTATTATACGAAATTGAAAACGCTGGCAGCCTCCAACGATCTTCCGGATATTTTCATCAGCAAAGGTTCGGAGCTGGCTATGTTCTCGCAAAATGAAACGACCGCTTCACTGGATGATTTGCTGAATGCGGACCCGGCCTGGAAGGACGGCTTCCTGCCAACCGCCTTTAACGACCTTAGCAGCGGGGGCCATACGTACGGCATCCCGTTCTCGATGCTGGCCACTTCGGTTGTTTATTACAATAAGCAGCTGTTTGCCGACGCCGGCATCGCCTCGTTCCCGAAAACATGGGCGGAGCTGCAGGATGCGGTTGATAAACTGAAAGCAAAAGGGGTTACCCCGATTGCGCTTGGCAATAAGGAGCAATGGGTCGCGGAGTCTTGTATTTTAAGCGCGCTTGGCGACCGGTTTACAGGTACGGACTGGTTTAACAGCATCATCAACAAATCCGGCGCGAAGTTTACGGACCCTGATTTCGTAAAAGGGTTGGCGGCGCTTCAAGATTTGGCGAAGCAAGGCGCGTTTAATGCCGACCTGAACAGCATCAACAATGACCAGCAAAAAACGCTTTATTTTAACGGCAAAGCAGCCATGTTTATGGAGGGCAGCTGGGCAATCGGCGCTGTAGCATCCGCTCCTAAAGAAGTGGCGGACAATACGGAAGTCGCGGTGCTTCCGGCGGTCGAAGGCGGCAAAGGCAACGCGCTTGCAACCTCGGGCGGAGCAGGGTCCGGCTATGCGGTTGGCATTAAAGGCTTCGAAGACAAAAAAGACGCGATCGCCAAAGTGCTTAAAGCGATCAGCGGCGAAGATTTCGCGAAGAGCCTCGCAGAGAAAGGCGAGCCGGTTGCATTCAAGGTAGCGGACTATGACAAGAGCAAAGTAAGCCCGCTTGCTGTTAAATATGCGGAGTTGTCCTCGCAGCTGCAATTTACGCCGATCTACGATTCTTACTTGAGCCCGGCGCTGATTAGCGTATTAAATGCCGATTTGCAAGCGCTGCTGATTAACGCGATATCTCCTGATGACTTGGCCAAGAAAGTTCAAGCGGAATACGAGAAAGCCAGCTAACGCGGCTACAACACGGGGCGCCGTTCGAAGATACAGCTCCGAACGGCGCTTTAAATAAGGAGTACCTAGCCATGAGCAGAAGCCCTTCTATGAAAATATCCAGAGTCGGACTGTTTGGCCTTCTGGCTCCGAGTATTGCAATCTATACGTTTATTATGATAGTCCCGCTTATTTTGTCCTTGTATTACAGCTTAACCGACTGGACGGGCGGGCCGGTCAAAAATTTTATCGGCCTTGATAATTATAAGCTGCTGGTGAAAGACAGCTTGTTCTGGCATTCCTTCAAAAACAATATTATCATTCTGGCGCTTACGCTTGTCATTCAAATGGGCCTTGCTTTCCTGCTGACGACGTTATTTATGTCCAAGGCATTGCGGCTGAAGGAATTTCACCGGACGGTCATTTTCTTCCCGGTCGTGTTATCGGCGGTTGTCGTCGGCTTCGTCTGGCAGATGATATACAGCCATGACTATGGCGTTTTGAATGCCCTCCTGAAGGCAGTTGGCCTCGATTCGTTGATCCGTCCTTGGCTGGACGATCCCAAAATTGTCATTTATGCTGTCACGCTGCCGCTGATTTGGCAGTATCTTGGAGTGCCCCTGATGATCTTTATATCGGCTGTTCAAGGCATTTCCAAAGATATTTATGAAACAAGCGAGCTGGACGGGTGTACGGGATTTAAGAAAGCGGTCTATATTACGTTTCCTTTAATCTACGACACGATCAAGGTGGTCATGATGCTCAGCATCTCCTCGAATATGCTTGTGTTCAGCCATATTTATGTAATGACAGGCGGAGGGCCGGGAACCAGTTCTATGGTGCTGGCGCAATACGCCTACAAAACTTCATTTGGCAGCATGCAGCTTGGTTACGGGAGTGCGGTTACGATCGGCATGTTTATATTAAGCTTTGGCATCATCCTGCTGTTCAAGCGGCTGGCGGAGGTGAAAAACTGATGTCCACCCGGTTGATGTTCGGCAGAGCGGGTCATTTTCTATTCAATGCTGTGATGGTCATTTTCTCGCTTGCCTGCGTGTTTCCGATTATTTGGATCATTTATTCCTCGCTGAAGACCAAAGACGAGTTTATGCTGAATTCGGTTTCGCTGCCTCATCAGCTTCAGTTCCACAACTATTATAAGGCGTTTGTGGAAGGCAAAATGTATCAGTATTTCATCAGCAGCACCTTAAACAGCGTGGTGACCGTTATCGTTGTGGTTGTGTTGTCCTTCTGCACCGCATATGCGCTGTCCAGATTCCGCTTCAAAGGCAGAAACATGATTTATACGTATTTTATCATCGGCATGCTTATTCCGGTTTATGGGCTGATCGTGCCGCTGTTCCTGCAGTTCAAGCAGCTTGGCATGTATGACCATTTTTATACGCTGCTTCTGCCTTATATCGCGATCCGGCTGCCGCTGCCGATTTTTCTATTGGAGAGCTTTATCCGTACTGTTCCTGCGGAGCTGGATGAGGCGGCCCATATGGACGGCGCTTCCACTTTCTACACCATGACCCGGATATTGCTGCCGATTTGCCGGCCGGCTATCGCAACGGTAATTATATTGTCTTTCCTGGATACATGGAACGAGTTCCCGTTTTCACTTGTACTGGTCAGCCATGATTCCTTCAAGACGCTGCCTGTCGGACTGACCAATTTCTATGGTCAATACACGTCGGATTATACAACCTTAATGGCTGCGATGGTATTGTCAATCCTGCCGGTTCTGGCGGTATATCTGGCGTTCTACAAAAATATTATGCAAGGCATGACCGCCGGAGCGGTGAAAGGGTGAGCCGGCGGCCGGCCGGTTTGCCGGATTGCAGCCTATAGACAAGGAGAGAAAGCAATGAAACTGACAAGACATGAGCATAACCCGATCGTCGTGCCGGGAGGAGCGGAATGGCGGCGAGCGGCTGTATTTAATCCGGGTGTGATCCGGGTTGGCGAGAAGTTTTATATGTACGAGCGGGCTGCGGCTTCGCTCCGCCCGTTCCAGACAAGCATCGGGCTGCTCGAAAGCGAAGATGGCGTAAACTTCAGCCCCGTGATGGATCGGCCGGTGTTTACTGCGGATATGCTTGGGTTCCCCGGCGGCAGTGTGGAAGATGCGCGTGTTGTTCAGATCGACGGCTTGTTTTATATGTGTTATGCGCTTCAGCCGTACAGCTTTGATTGCTGGCCGACAGGCACCGGCCTTCCAGCCTATTATCCGGAGCATTATCCGGAGTGGGCGGATAACAAGGTAGAGCCGATGATTACACGCTCGGGTATTGCCGTGTCCGAAGACGGCATTCATTTCAAGCAGCTTGGCTATACAACGCCGGCTGAGATTGATGACCGGGACAATGCCTTGTTCCCGGAGAAGATCGGCGGAAGGTTCGCTATTCTCCGTCGGCCCATGCAGTATGTCGGGGAAAGGTACGGGACGAACACGCCAGGCATATGGCTCAGCTATTCCCATGATTTGTTAGAGTGGACGGAACCTGAGCTGGTGGCGGTTGCGGAGAACATTGAGTGGGAAGGAACCAAGATTGGCGCAGCTGCTACCCCGATCAAGACAGACCGGGGCTGGCTGGTGCTTTATCATGGCGTGGATGCCCAGTCGGTCTACCGCGTAGGAGCATTGCTGCTTGATCTGGATAACCCTGCAAAGGTCATTGGAAGAACGCGGGAGCCGATCATGGAGCCGGAAACCTATTACGAACGTTTTGGGCTGGTTCTGCCTAACGTCGTGTTCCCGACAGCGAATCTCGTTATAGATGGAACGGTGTATATTTATTACGGATGCTGCGATACCTGTATCGGGCTTGCTACTGTGCCGCTGGAAGAGCTGCTTGCTTCGTTGGCTTACGCAAGTTAAGCCCGTTTATTAGGCGGGTCAGATGCTAGGAACTGCATGATGTATGAGCTTGCTTATGCGGCGGGCTTAATGGGATAAGCAATCCAGGATGCGTATGCCTTATTGCGAATAAGCTTTTCACAAAGCTGTTCGGAGAGGATATGTATCCTGGATTGTTTTTTTGCATCCACCATGAAGCAGGAGCAGATTATCGCTTTTTTTATTCTTTTAACATGGCACTACGCCAGCGCGTTTCCGCTTTCCCGCCCTCTTTTCGCAAATGGGCCAAAAAGGTGTAAAATAGCTGTATACATAGCAAGGAGGTTAGGATAACCGATGAGTTACGAAACTTATTTTCAAAATAACCGCGAGAAGCATCTCGCAGAACTGAAGGAATGGCTTGCCATTCCAAGCATCTCGGCGTTGTCCGAGCATAAGCCGGATATGGTGAAAGCGGCCCAATGGCTCGTGGACAAAATCAAGCAAGCAGGCCTCGAGCATGTGGAACTGCATGAAACGAAAGGGCATCCGATCATTACGGCGGATTACCTTCACGCCCCGGGCAAGCCGACGGTTTTGGTTTACGGCCACTATGACGTGCAGCCTGTTGATCCGCTGAATCTGTGGGTGACGCCGCCGTTTGAGCCGGACATCCGCGACGGCAAACTGTACGCACGCGGTTCGACAGACGACAAAGGCCAGCTGTTCCTTCACATTAAAGCGCTGGAAGCGATTATAAAGGAAGAAGGCACTTTGCCGGTTAACATCAAGCTGTGCGTCGAAGGCGAAGAGGAAATTTCCAGCGCGAACCTTCCGGGTTTCCTGGAAGCCAACAAGGAGAAGCTTGCAGCCGATGCCATTCTTATTTCGGATACGTCGCTGCTGGAGAAAGGCAAGCCGGCGATCAGCACCGGACTTCGCGGCTTATGCGCGCTGGAGCTGCACGTGGACACCGCCAATACGGACCTGCACTCCGGCACTTACGGCGGCGGCGTGCCTAACGCATTGCATGCGATTGTTTCACTGCTTGCTTCGCTGCATGATGACAAGGGCCGCGTAACCGTGGAAGGATTTTACGATGGGGTGCCGGACATCTCTCCGCTCATGAAGGAAGAGTTCCAGAAGCTGAACCTGAATGAAGAGCAGCTGCGTGAAAGCCTTGGCCTCGAGCAGCTGTACGGCGAAGAAGGATTTACGTTTGTGGAGCGGACGGGCGCGCGCCCGACACTGGAGCTGAACGGCGTGTACGGCGGTTTTCAGGGCGAAGGCTCAAAGACGGTTATTCCGAAGGAAGCCCATGCCAAAATCACCTGCCGCCTCGTTGGCAACCAAGATCCTGCAGCCGTGCTGGAAAATATTAAGCGGCACCTGCACAGCCACATTCAGCCGGGCGCAAAGCTGACGATCAAAGACGGCGAGAAAGCCCGCGCCTTCAATATCGACCCGTCACACCGGATGCTGCAGCTGGCTGCGGACGCTTATGAGGATGTGTACGGCGTACGCGCGCTGTTTACGAAAGACGGCGGCTCGATTCCGATTGTAGAAACATTTTCCCGTGTGCTGGGAGCGCCGGCTGTGCTGATGGGCTTTGGCCTGCCGGACGAAAATCTGCATGCGCCCAATGAACATTTCAACCTGGAAAACTTCGACAAAGGGCTGCTGACGATCGTTTCGTACCTGAAACGAATTTAATGGCACCGAGCCGGGTCAACAAGCCGGCAAGCACATACGAGCAACCAAGCTTTGCGCATTCGCTGCGCAAAGCTTTTTTTTCTTCTAGTTCCCCCGTATGAAAAAAACAGAAAGTATTGCCCGAATGGAAGCGCTGTCGTACGATGGAAGCAGTTATAAGCATCTACTTTCCATAGGGGGACGAAATCGGATGAAGCTTCATTATAAGAAACCTGCCCAGGTCTGGACAGAAGCGCTGCCAATCGGCAATGGAAGGCTCGGCGCCATGGTGTTTGGAGGTGCAAAGACGGAGCTGGTCCAGCTTAACGACGATACGTTGTGGTCCGGTTATCCGCGCGATTGCAATAATCCGCAAGCGAAAGAGTGGCTGCCGGTGGTTCGGAAGCTGGTAGCGGAAGGGAACTATAAGGAAGCGAACGAAGCGGCCAAAAACATGCTGGGCGACAATGTGCAATCTTATATGCCGCTGGGCGATCTGCATGTGCAGCTGGAGCATGGGGAGGCGATCGGCCGTTACACAAGGGAGCTTGTGCTGGAGGAAGCGGCGGCCAAGGTGGAATATGAAGCGGGCGGCACGGTATACCGCCGGGAGACATTTGTTTCGTTCCCGCATCAAGTTGTCGTGATGCACTTGACGGCGGACAAGCCGGGCAAGCTTTCCTTCCATGCGAAGCTGGACAGCATCCTGCGCCACGAAACCTATGGCGAAGGCGGCCGGTTCATCATGAGAGGGCTTGCGCCGGAGCAGGTGCTGCCGAATTATATCGACGCGGCGGATTCGGTTGTCTACGGCGATGCCGGCAATACGGACGGCATGTCGTTCGAAGGGCGGCTTGCCGTTAAAACAAGCGGCGGGTCCATCGACTGCGACAGCAGAGGCATTCATGTGAACGGTGCGACAAGCGCAACCCTTTATGTAAGCGCGGCGACAAGCTTTAACGGGTTCGACCGGAATCCCGGCCGGGACGGCAAAGCGCCCGGACCTATTGCGGAAGCGGCGCTGGCGGAAGCGATGGCGCTTCCGTACGAGTCGCTTCGTGCTGCGCATACGGAAGATTTCGGAGCGCTGTTTAATCGGGTCAGCATCCGGCTGGGCGAACCGCTTGCTCCGGAGGAGCTTTCCACGGAGGAGCGGATTGCAGAATACGGAGCTAAAGATCCCGGACTGGTAGAACTTCTTTATCAATACGGCCGTTATTTGCTTATATCGAGCTCGCGTCCCGGCACACAGCCTGCCAACTTGCAGGGCATATGGAACAAGGAGCTTCGCGCTCCTTGGAACAGCAACTGGACGTTGAACATTAATGCAGAAATGAACTATTGGCCGGCGGAGACCGCCAATTTGGCGGAATGCCATGAGCCGTTGCTTGATTTGATTGGCAGCTTGTCCGTGAACGGCCGGGCGACGGCCGAAACGAATTACGGCGCGCGCGGCTGGACGACGCACCATAACGCCGACATTTGGGCGTATACTGCCCCGGCTGGCAGCGATCCGGTATGGGCGATGTGGCCGATGGGCGGCGTATGGCTGTCGCAGCATTTGTGGGAGCGGTTCGCGTTTGGCCGCGATCAGGAATATTTGCGCGGGCAGGCCTATCCGATTATGAAGGAAGCGGCGCTGTTTTGCCTGGATTGGCTGTTTGAAGATGGACAAGGCCGGCTTATTACATCACCGTCCACGTCGCCGGAGCATAAATTCCGCTTGGAGGACGGCAGCCTCGTAGCGGTAGGCGCCGCATCAACGATGGATTTGTCGCTGATTTGGGACTTGTTCACGAACTGCATCGAGGCGGCTGAAACGCTGGATATCGATGCAGAATTCCGCGGAGAGCTGCAGGCAGCATTAAACAAGATGCTGCCAATGCAAATCGGCCAATACGGCCAGCTGCAGGAGTGGTCCGTCGATTTTGAGGACGAGGATGTGCATCATCGCCACGTTTCCCATTTGTTTGGCGTCTATCCGGGGCGCCAGCTGACGAAAGCAGGTACGCCGGAGCTGTTTGAAGCGGCTCGGAAATCGCTGGAGCGCCGCGGGGACGACGGCACCGGTTGGAGCTTGGGATGGAAGGTTGGCTTGTGGGCCAGATTTGGCGACGGCAACCGTTCGCTGGGGCTGCTCGGCAATCTGCTGCGTTTGGTGAAGGAAGACGATCCATCGTACCATCATGGCGGCGGTGTGTATCCGAACTTGTTCGACGCCCATCCGCCGTTCCAAATCGACGGCAACTTTGCCGCCACGGCGGGCATCAACGAAGCGCTGCTGCAGTCGCATCAAGGCTTCCTTGATTTGCTGCCGTCTTTGCCGGACAGCTGGCCGGAAGGTCATATTACCGGCTTAAGAGCACGCGGCGGCTTTGAAGTGAGCTTGTTCTGGAGCGGGGGCCGCCTCGCGAAGGCGGAGTTGGTATCGCTGAACGGCGAGCCTTGCCGGTTCCGCGCATCGCTAAGCCCGGTTTCGCTCCAGCAGGAGGAACAAGCCATACCGCTTGTACAAGACAGCGGGCTGTACCGGTTTGCAACCGAAGCAGGACAACGGTATACGATACTTTTTTAATTTCATGCCCCTAAGCCGCCCAGCCCGTTGACCGCCGGGTGCTGCTCTTGACCGAGCGGCACCCGGCGCCAATACGGCTGTTGGCGGCTTTTTTTTACGGCTGCCCGTTCCTGAATTCTACAGCAGCGCAAGCGCCTGCTCCACAGGCATGTACGGATAGCCAAGATCTTTGGCGACTGCTTCGTAAGTGACATACCCTGCGGCTGTATTGGTGCCGCTGCGCAAAGCGGGGCTTGCGGATAACGCTTCGCGTGCGCCGAGCCTCGCAAGCTGCAGAGCATAGGGCAATGTGGCGTTGGTCAAGCCAAGCGTAGAGGTGCGCGGTACGGCGCCCGGCATGTTGGCTACGGCATAATGGACCACGCCATGTTTGACATAAGTGGGATTGTCGTGGGTTGTCGTATGATCAATGGTCTCCACGATGCCGCCTTGATCGACAGCTACATCCACGATGACGGAGCCCGGCCGCATCGCGCGAACCATAGGTTCGGTCACCAGCTTGGGCGCTTTGGCGCCTGGAATAAGCACCGCTCCGATAAGCAGATCCGCTTCGGCGGAGGCTTCGGCAATTGAAGCGGGAGAGGAAGCAAGCGTATGGATGTCCCGGCCAAACATATCTTCAAGCTGGCGCAGCCGTGCCAGATTGGAATCGATAATGGTTACGTCAGCGCCCATCCCGACTGCGATTTTAGCCGCATTTGTGCCAACGACACCGCCGCCGATAATGACGGTCTTTCCGCGCGTCACACCGGGAATACCCGACAGCAATATGCCTTTGCCGCCGTTATGCTTCTCCAGCAGCTGAGCGCCAACTTGCACGGCCATCCGTCCTGCAACCTCGCTCATAGGCGTCAGCAGAGGAAGCGAGCCGCCGTCCAATACGGTCTCATAAGCAATCGCGGTAACGCCGGATTGGACAAGCGCCTTGGTCAGCTCCGGTTCGGCCGCAAGATGCAAATAAGTGAACAGCAGCAGGCCGTTCCGGAACAGGCTGTATTCGCTGGCAATCGGCTCTTTCACTTTCATAATCATATCCGCAGCCGCCCATACCTCTCCGGCTTGCTCCAGCAAAGCCGCACCCGCAGCTTTATATTCCGCATCGGCAAAGCCGCTGCCGGCGCCTGCTCCTGCTTCTACATATACGGTATGCCCGTTCAGCACCATTGATTTTGCTCCGGCAGGCGTTAAAGCTACCCGGTTTTCATTGTTTTTGATTTCTTTTGGAACTCCGATTTTCATAGCTGGCCACCTCTCCGTCCGTTGGCGGTCCAATCCGGACCTTCTTGTAATATCATATTCAGCCGCATGGCTTCTTTCAGTGGGGCAATCGTCTATTTTACAGCGTTGACAATGGAAAGGGCGCTAATACTTGCGCCTGGCGAATTGAAGGAAAAGAGCAGCATGGCTGCGGCAAAATGAAAAACCCGCCCTGTTATAGAGGCGGGCGGGTTGCAGCTGTTACGGTTCGAGATCAAGTGTTGGCGTCTGGTCGAAGAAGTTCCACGGCTTCAGCATCGTATATACCCATTCGGTTGGCATAATCGGCCATTCCTCCGCGCGGGCGACATGGGTCGTGCCGGTTGTCATCCATACGACATCGTCCGTATTGACGATCGAATCGTTATTGGATGTGAATTGGCCGAGGCCGGTGTCCTTGTCGGAACGGTTCGGATATTTGCCTTCCGGGTACCGTTCATTCGGATCGTAGCGGGTTACCCACAGCTGCTTGTCCATAAAGTTAACGCGGTTGAACAGCCATTCATCCTCCGCAAAGTTGGCGCCTTTTGCAATCGGGTGTGTACCTCCTGCATACGGAATGATTTGGTAAGAGACCGGGTTGCCGACTTTGTTTTCCTTATTCGTATTGGCCAGCAGACGGATCGTGGAAGGATCAAACTTTTGCGCGGCGTCTTTTTCATTCGTCACGATTTTTTGCTCAGTCGTCATGACGCTTGTGCGCGGGCCGCCTTCCGTATTGTCGGCCACAATCGGATTGATCTCCATCAATGAGTTCTGCTCGCCGTCCACGTCCATGTCGAGGCGGAAGTTGTAAATATGCTGATGCGTCGTGCCCACGATATTATGGTCGATCAGCGTCCCGTATTTCGTGTCGTCGGCAGCCGTATCGTCATGCATCGTACTGGACACAACACCTTTAACCGCTTCAATGCCCGTCGCGCCGGCGTTAATTTTGATCGTGCCGTTCTGGTCGAATATCCAATCAAATATATAATCGTAATTGCCGACGGTGCTGATCCAGCGGATAACCAGCTCGCGGCGCTCGCGGCTTACATTATCCTGGCCCATCTCCTGATGCTTGTATTCCGGACCGCTATATTGCTCGAATACGGCAATCGCGTTTGGAATCGTCATCGGCGCGCCTGTATAATCGGCTATCGTTGCATCCATTAATACCGCATTGTCCGGAACGTCGGTGCCGCGCTGCATCGGCGAAGTAAGAGTGCCCATGCCGTATTCGCCCGAATCAAGGTACGCCTTGAAGTACCAGCCCACATCGGGATCGCCGTAAGGCACAATCATGCCGCCAAGCGAACCTTCATACATAATTTTGCGCTTTGTGCCATGGTCGTTATAAGTAACGGTGGATAAAACGGGGCCGACACGCGAGTCGAGCCGGACGTGCAAATCCCAGTTTTGCCAATGGATCGTATGGCCGCCTGTAATCGTATAGTTGGTGCCTTCCGGCTCCGAAATTTCGAGCGGTTTGGATGAAACCTTATTAGGCTGGTCGCTGCCGTCAAATGGCCTTGGCGCCATTGGAATCGGCACAACGCCGTCGTCTTCGATTTTAATAACTTTCTTCTGTTCCAGATCGACGACTGCTACCAGATTTTCGATCGGGTGCGCCCAATAATTGCCGTCGCCGGTGTTCAGGTAGGCTACAACTTTCAGCAGCCGCAAGTCCTGCTTCAATTCATCTTTCCCGTCAAAATAACCAACCGTGAGCGGTGTCGAGACCACCTGCTTCACGTCGCTGATGCCTCTTTTCTTTAACGCCTCCGCATATTCGGGGCTTGCTTCAATGGCTGACTGTACCGTTGCGAAGTCGTCCAGCAGCACCATGCCATGCGCGCCTTCCACAACATGCCAGCCCGTTACTTTCTTGGCGACGAGATCGGCTTCCCCTTCAATCACCTGCTTGCCGTTCAAGATGACGAACTGGGCGCTGCGGTTCGCAGTCGGTTCCTGCCCGGTATAAACGAAATTCCAAACCTCTGATTTGGGCGGTGTCTTAAGCGAAATTTCAGTAAAACGGAAATTGTCCTCGTATTTGCCCGCTGCTTTAATAATCGAAACAGTTTCGGTGATTTCATCCTGCGTCAGCGGATTAAGCGGATGAGGCTGGCTTTCCACCTGGAAAGTCTGGTCCAGTCCCGACTGGAAGATGTCGTTAACAAAATGATGCGACACATATGCCTGGCCGTTTTTCATAATAACGGGACCTTCCAGCTGTATGCTTTTACCGTTCAGCAGCGCGTCCGCCGAGTTAGGTTTTACTTTTACCGTAGTGCCGTTTTTGGTAATCGTAATCGTACCGGAAAAAGCGTCCCATTTCACCGCAGCGCCAAATTGCTCCAGCGTGGCGCGCAGCGGAACAAAGTCCTCCGAGCCGCCATGGGCATAGGCGACAGGATGAGCCAGCGGTACAAAGGAGCCGCTTCCGAACGCAATGGTGACAGCCGTTCCGAGGGCGGCTGTTTTTGCTGCAATTGATTTTTTAATTGGCATCCGTATTTCCTCCCCAATGCTTTATATATGTCAATAATAATGACATTGAAATGGGGTGTATTGTAAAAAACGGAACTATATCGTTGATTTGTGTTATGTTATCTTACATAATAATAGAAACATAAAATCGGCATTTGATAATCTATTCGAAACGGGGCTGCAGCTATGCAGGAACATTGGGGAAACGCCGCAGACGGTTATCGCGGCATTCAGTTCGGATTTGAATGGAACACTTTATTGTACATAGAGAAGAAAGTGCTGTACGGCGAAGAGCCGGTGTTGTATTACCAGTTTCGGACCAGGAAGGACGGGGACGGATTAAGGGTGGTGCCGGACGGCTGCGTCGACCTGCTGTTCTGCTGTGATCCGGCCCGCCCGTTTGCTATGGTTTGCGGCAGTGTGCTCGCCGGGCAGCGGATAACGTTTTTGAACGATACCGATTATTTTGGCGTGCGGCTGACGCCTGCTCTCAGCATGCAAATTCCGGGGCTTCCGTTAAAAGAACTGGTCGAGGTGCAGGCGCCCATCGAACAAGTATGGGCTTCTTATGCGCATGCAAGCGAACAAATCGCCGCATGCCGCGGGCTGAATGAGCGCATCCGCTATTTTGAACGGCTGGGCAGGAACATGTTGTCCGCACAGGAAGACATGACCGGCTTAGTAACGTACTGCTTGCATGCAGTGCATGCCTCCAAAGGGCTTGTGCCGGTTCAGGAGCTGTCGGCGTATACCGGTTATTCGGAACGTTACGTCCGCACGAAGTTTGAGAACGCATTAGGCATGCCGCCCAAAATGTACAACCGCATTATCCGGTTTCAGCATGCGCTGCGCTCGATGATGGCGGACGGCGTGCTGCTGATGGATGTGGCGGACAGCCACGGTTACTATGACCAGGCGCATTTTGCCAAAGAGTTTAAAACCTTTACCGGAATGACGCCCCGGCAGCTGCAGCAGGAACGCGCCGGCGGCGTTGGCCGTTAACCGGAGCGCGCCGTTCCCCATATTTTAATGAAGTTTCTGCATGATTGCGCCGGCAAAATTACAATTGTGAACGCTTCCATAAAGAGGTTATAATAGGGCAAATCTCGTTATGCAAACTGTTCACAGGGGGCTTAGCCGCAATGCCCAAAATAACGCTGTTTACGAAAATCGCCGCGCTGCTGCTTATGATGCTGCTGCCGATTATCGGCCTCTATTATTACTCCAACAAAATCAGCACGCATGTGCTCGATTCGGAGCTGAACCGCTCGAACACCGACCAGCTTAGCTTTTTCCAGGAGCAAGTGGATACGACCATCAACGTGATGGGCTTATGGCCCAATCTGCTTGTGCAAGACCCCGATATATCGGCGCTCCGCGATTACTTCGAGCCGATGAAAGAGCTGGACTTGAACACCATTTCCCTAATTAAACGCATTCAGACGAAGCTGAGCATCCAACAAAGTTCCTCCGACTGGAAAAGCACGCTGTCCATTTATTCCCCGCAGCTTAGCCGCGT
The DNA here is from genome assembly GCF_004135365.1 of Paenibacillus protaetiae. Taxonomy (NCBI): domain Bacteria; kingdom Bacillati; phylum Bacillota; class Bacilli; order Caryophanales; family Paenibacillaceae; genus Paenibacillus; species Paenibacillus protaetiae. The sequence goes on from NZ_CP035492.1 coordinate 3,940,572, forward strand.
CATCACCGTGGAAGATGCAAGAGCTTATGACAATACTCAGCTGCAGGGCCGGATGAAATACGGCTGGCAGGTTACGCCGCATGGCGACGCCGACGGATATACGTTTTCGCTTATGACATCGCTTCCATACAATTCTTTTGAATATGGACTCATGCTGGAGGTCCGTTTCGACAGTGCCAATATTACCGATATGCTTAATAAATTTAAGCAGGACGGCCGGCGGGACCCTTTTTATTACAGCAAGGAGTACGGGGCGATCTATAACAGCACCTCCGATAAACCGTTTGCCTCGGAGCTTGCCGCCATATTGGCGCGCGGCGGCTTTCTGAAGCCGGCAGGCAGCCGGCTTGTAGAGCTGCACGGCAAACGGTACATGGTCAATACCGTATTATCCGAAACGACCGGCTGGTATTTGATTGACTACATGCCTTTATCGGATGTGCTTGGACCGGTGTATCAAACCAATTATTTGTTTTATACGATTGTCGGCCTGCTGCTGCTTATGTGCTGCGTCATGGCTTATTTGCTGTACGGTCAGGTGCAGGTGCCGATCAAGCAGCTCGTCGTCAGCTTTCAAAAGCTGAAAAACGGCGACTATGCCGTCAGGCTGAAGCCAAAAGGAAAAGGGAAAACGGAGTTCAACTTCTTGTTTGCCCGTTTTAATTTAATGGTGGAGCAAATTCAGGAGCTGTTCGAGAAAGTATACCTGGAGCAAATCCATGTGCGCGAAGCGAAGCTGAAGCAGCTGCAGTCGCAAATCAATCCGCATTTTTTCTATAACTGCTTTTCATTTATTTCGAGCATGGCGAAGCTGCAAAACTATCAATCGGTTGTGGCGATGAGCCAGGCGTTGTCCAGCTATTACCGGTATACGACCCGGCAGGAGAAAGAATTCGTGCCGCTAACCGAAGAGCTTCAATTCGCCGGCAACTATTTGCGTATCCAGCATATGCGGATGAACCGCCTCGGTTATACGGTCGAAGTGCCGGATCGGATGCTGCATCTGCCCGTACCGCCGCTTGTCATTCAGCCGCTAGTCGAAAATGCAGTGCTGCACGGCATTGAGCCTTACCCGGAAGCGGGGCAAATTCGCATCGCCGGCTATTATGACGGCACGGAGGCGGTTATTGAAGTGGAGGAAGACGGAATCGGTCTTCCTTCCGAAAAAATGCTGGCGATTCAATACCGTTTGTCGCGTCCGAAGGAGGATGAGCTTGGGTACGGATTATGGAACATCCAGCAGCGGATGCAGCTCCGGTTTGGCGAAAACGCCGGCCTGGAGCTGGCTGCATCCCCGCTTGGCGGGCTGCGTATCCGGCTGAGATGGAAGCCGGCGGAAGCTTCAAGCGGCCCTGCGCCGGGCAGCACCTCTGCCTCCGGTACCCAATCCCTGGAAGAAGGAGCTTGACGATGATAGATGTGCTGCTGGTCGATGACGAAACCTATGTGACGGAAAGCCTGGAAGCGACGATCCCTTGGGCGGAGCTTGGCGTAAGCCGCGTATACCGCGCCGATTCCGGCAAGGCTGCACTTCGGATATTGGAAGAGCATGAGGTGGATATCGTTGTGACGGACATCCGCATGCCGGCTATGACCGGCCTGGAACTAATCGAAACGATTGCGGAAAGGTGGCCGGATATCCGCTGCATGCTGCTTACCGGCTATTCTGACTTTGAATACGCCAAGCGGGCGCTGCAGCTGCATGCCGCCGATTATATTTTGAAGCCGGTCGACGACGGGGAATTTATAACCAGTCTGCTAACTATCATTGAAGAGCTGAAGCTGGAATGGGAGCAGGCTGACAGCTATCATCGGCTGTTGTACAACATGAAGTCGGACCTGGGCATGCTTCGCGGCAGTTTGCTGGAGGACTTGCTGCTTGGCCGGCAGCTGTCGCCAAAGCTGCTGGCGGAGAAGCTGGCCTTTTATGAAATTCCGTTCCGGCTGGATGAGCCGGCTGTACTGCTGCTGATCCATTACGGCAATCCCTATGGCAAGTCCGACCGGAACAGCATGGAGCTGATGAACTATGCGGTGCTGAATATCGCGGAGGAAACGTTGTCGCCGCATATGCGTGTCTGGCATGGGGCCGCGCCGCATAATTGCCTGGTCATTGCCGCCCAGCTTGTTCGCAATCGGCCGGATTACGGGGGAGAGGCGCAGCATCGGCGCCAAATGCTGGAGCGGGCAGCCGCAGAGCTGCGGGAGCAGGCGTTAGCTTATTTGAAAGCAGATTTGTCGCTTATCGTCTCAGGCTGGTTCCGGTTTCCGGACCAGGTTGCGGAGGCGTACCGCAAAAGCGTCAGCGCTTATTATGCCAGTGCCGGAGAGACCGCGGGCAAGGTGCTGTTTCTGGAAGACCGGCGTTTGCTTCCGGAAGCCAAGCTGAACTTTACCGAGTCGATGTACAAACCGCCAACGCTTATCCATCTGCTGGAATCGAAGCAATGGGAAGCTTCCGGCGGCAAAATCAGAGATATATTTCTGGCGCTTCGCCGGACCGGATATACAAGGGAACATTTGCAAGAAGTTTTTTTATATGTGACGAATGCTTTTATGTACTGTGCGCATAAGCAAGGCCAGTTCATTTATGAACTCGACCATTCCGGCATGGATATGCTGTTTGACTCATCGGCGGTGCAGTCGCTGGACCGGCTGGAAAGCTGGTCGGAGACGATGCTGCAGCGGCTGCGGACGGAGCTGTCGGCCAGCGACAAATATGCCAAAAGCCATCTCGTCAATCAGGTGCAGGAGATTGTGGCGGCAACGCTCGGCCAGGACGCCTCCGTCAAGACGGTTGCGGACAAAGTGTTCCTGCACCCGGTCTACTTGTCCAAAGTGTACAAGGCGGAAACAGGAGAGAGTTTAAGCGACTATATGATCCGGCTGCGCATGGAGAAGGCCCATTATCTGTTAAAGCATTCCGGCAAAAAAATATATGAAATTACTGCTGAGCTCGGCTATCAGAACCCGCAATATTTCAGCAAATTATTCCGCAAATATTATGGAATGACGCCGCACGAGTTCCGCGGCCACTAAAAAAGGCAAACAAGTTGCAAAAGGTGCAGAAATGTTCTCTTAATGTCATAGGCCTTGTATTCCCCTCAGCCTATAATGAAGCTGCAACCATTCCAACATCAATTTTTGAAGGGGGAAGCACTACTATGTTCAGCGCTTTCAAGAGGCAGCTGCTGCTCACACTCAGCCTTGTATGCATCGTGTCAACAATGGCGGCATGCTCAAGCAGCAATAATAACAACGCAGGCACCAGCACCAGTAATCCGAGTCCGGACGCGTCGGCTTCACCGCCGGCTTCGGCCGCTGCGGGCGATGATTCGCAAACAAGCGCCCTTAAAGACAAATACGATCCGCCGGTCACGATTACGACGGCTTGGGGCGTAGATCCGGCGATACAGTTCAAAAACGGCGAAACGATCGAGAACAATGTGGCGACCAAATGGGCGCACGACCAGTTCGGTATTGATATCAAGTCGCTTTGGTCCGTGACCGATACCAACAATGCATTTGCGACGAAACTTCGCCTGGCGATGTCCTCGGGGCAAAAGATGCCGGATGTGCTTGTCGTCGGGAATGGCGATTCGCAGCTGGTATCCGATCTGATCGAATCGGGCAACTTCCGCGATGTAGGCTCGCTGTTTGACCAGTATGCCAACGATACGTGGAAGCAAGCGATGGAGATCGATCCGACCGTGTGGAATCCGGTCATTCGGGACGGGAAGAAGATGGCTATTCCGATTTTGGATTACGCCTACAATAATGATTATGTATTGTGGATCCGCCAGGACTGGCTCGACAAGCTGGGCATGAAAGCGCCTTCGACGCTGGATGAGCTGGATCAGGTCATGGAGGCGTTCAAAAACCAGAACCCCGACGGCTTGGCGCCGGATAAAGTGACGCCGCTCAGCATCGGCTTCAAAACGTCGATGAACACATGGATGGGCGACCCGTCATGGGTGTTTGGCGCATACGGCACCATTCCGCAGCAGTGGAACAAGGCGGCAGACGGCACGCTTGAATACGGCTCCATTAATCCGGGCATGAAGCAAGGGCTTGCCAAGCTGAACGAATGGTATACGAAAGGTTATATTCCGAAGGAAGCGGCATTATGGGATGAGAACAAAACCGCCGAACCGGCTGTGGCGGGGACAGCGGGCATTATCCCGGGGCCTTACTGGATGAGCGGCTGGCCGCTTGTCGATACGGTCAAAAACGTGCCAAGCGCAGTATGGAAGCCGATCTCGCTGCCAACCGGTCCCGACGGCAAAGCCGGACGCCACGGAACGGCATTTTCAAACGGGTATATTTTGATCAATAAAGACATGGCGCATCCGGAAGCGCTGTTCACGTACCAGAACTACATGTTTGACAATATCGCCAATCCGCAGCCGGGCAGCCAATATGATGTAGGGATCTTTAAAGGGTATGACTATGATCTGGATGCCAGCGGCAATCCGGTTTATCTCGATCAAGTGCCGGGCGGGGCTGTTAACGTCATGCGTTATTTCCTCGTACGCGACGCGGCCCGTATTCCGGACGCGCAAATGAAGGCGCTGATGGATCTGGCCAACGGCAAGGCGCCGGAAACCCGCATGGAAAAGGATCTGGTCAACAACTACGGCAAAGAAACGCCAGCTGCAGCGAAAGTTGTGATGTCGCAGGTGGACGCCGCTTATATGAACATGTTTACCGGTCCTTCAACGGAAACGATGAAGACGAAGCTGGATTATTTGAACAAGATCGAAAACCAGGCGTTTAACGAAATTATATACGGCCAGAAACCGGTCGATACGTTTGATTCCTTTGCGGCTGCTTGGAAAAAATCAGGCGGCGACCAAATTACGAAGGAAGTGAACGAATGGTACAACTCCGTTAAATAAACGGATACCGGCGGTGACGGGCGGTTCGCACGGAAGTACTGCTGTGCCGATCAGCCAGCCGCGTGCACGGATTAACGCCCGGACACGGCAAGCTGCGATGCGGTACTGATTGGAGTATAGTTAGCATCCGGCCGGCCGCGCCAAGTTGTGCCGGACCGGGCTGCGCCTTGCATGAACGTAAAGCCTGCATGCTGACTCTCTGCGCTGTCTATGCACGGCAATGGAGGTTGGTATGCAGGCTTATATAATGAGGTTATTCTCAATTCAAGCGTGCAGGAGGAGTCGCGATATGAGGCAGCTAAAGCGATTTTGGCCGCTGCATTTAATGGTGTTGCCTTCGCTTGTGTTTCTTCTATTATTCAGTTACTTGCCGATGGCCGGGGCTGTCATGGCGTTTCAGGATTATAAGCCTGCGCTTGGCTTTACAGGGTCGGCATGGGTTGGTTTCGACAACTTCCGTTTATTGTTCGAGCGGGAGGACAGCCTTCAGGTCATTTGGAATACGCTGCTGATCGCCGTTATGAAAATTATATTCAATTTGCTGGTGCCGTTTGCGTTTGCGATTTTTTTAAACGAAATTCGCAAACAGCTGTTCAAACGGTTTGTGCAAACCTTGGTCTATTTGCCCCACTTTTTGTCCTGGGTCATTCTTGGCGGCATTCTGATCGATATTTTATCGACGGACGGCGGGCTAGTAAACCGGGCGTTAGGCTGGTTCGGCATCGGTCCGGTTTTTTTTCTCGGTGACGGCAGCTGGTTCCGGTTCACAGTTATCGTATCGGATATTTGGAAGGAATTCGGCTACGGTACGATCGTATTTCTGGCTGCACTCGCGAACATTAACCCTTCGCTTTATGAAGCGGCGGAAGTGGACGGCGCAAGCCGCTGGAAGCAGACGCTGAACATTACTGTTCCGTCCCTGATGCCGATAGCGATTGTGGTCGGCACGCTGGCGTTAGGCAACATCCTGAATGCCGGCTTCGATCAAATCTTCAATCTGTATAACCCGCTTGTGCTTGAGAAAGGGGATATAATTGATACTTTCGTATACCGCACAGGGATTGTGAGCGGCGACATGGGGCTTGGTACGGCGGTCGGGCTGTTCAAATCCGTCATCAGCATGATTCTGATTGTTATTTCGTACAGGCTTGCCTATAAGCTGGCGAACTACCGGATTTTCTAAGAAGGAAGGGAGGGAGAGCGGATGTATCATAAAACCGTTTCGTACCGGACTTTTTCCGTATTTAATTATGTGCTGATGATGCTGGTCGCGCTCTTATGCATATTGCCGCTGGTCCATGTGCTTGCCGTCTCATTAAGCGCCAAGTCGGCTGCGGACGGCAATCTGGTTTCCTTGTGGCCGGTTCATTTTACAACCGAAGCTTATCAGAAAACGATTAACAACCCGGCGTTTATCCGGTCCATCGGCATTTCGGTGCTGCGAACCGTTTCCGGCACGGCGCTTACGCTGCTGCTTGCTTTTTTGGCCGCCTACCCGTTGTCGAGGGAAAATGCACAGTTTAAAGGCCGCAACGTTTATGCTTGGATTTTTATATTTGCGATGGTGTTTAACGGCGGGCTAGTCCCCTTTTATATTATGATTCAAAAGCTGCATCTGATGGGGACGTTCGCGGCGCTTGTATTGCCCGGTGCAGTGAACATCTATTTGACCATCTTAATGATGAACTTTTTCCGCGGCATTCCGAGAGAGCTGGAGGAAGCTTCGCTTATCGACGGAGCGGGCAGCTTTCGCACATTGTTTTCGGTTTTTTTGCCGGTATCGAAACCTGCGATCGCTACACTGAGCTTATTCAGCATCGTATTTCATTGGAACTCCTGGTTTGACGGGCTTCTTTACATGAATCAGCCAAGCCAGTATCCGCTGGCGACGTTTCTGCAGACAGTCATTATCCAGCAGGACATGACAACGTTAAGCCTTGATCCGAAGACGATGGAGCTGATCTCGCAAAAGACCGTGAACGCCGCTCAAATTTTTATCGGTGCGCTGCCGGTGCTTTTGATATATCCGTT
>NZ_CP035492.1:3952500-4228822 GCF_004135365.1 Paenibacillus protaetiae
TATGAGCAATGGGGTGACGCAGAAGGGTAGTGACGCGGACTGATGGAATAGTCCGTCCAAGCAGTGAGGCTGATGTGTAGGCAAATCCGCACATCGAAAGGCTGGGCTGTGATGGGGAGGGAAATTTAGAGTACCGAAGGTCATGATCTCCGGCTGCCGAGAAAAGCCTCTAGCCAGGTGAAGGTGCCCGTACCGCAAACCGACACAGGTAGGCGAGCAGAGCATGCTAAGGCGCGCGGAGTAACTCTCGTTAAGGAACTCGGCAAAATGACCCCGTAACTTCGGGAGAAGGGGTGCCTCGGTAGGGTGAATAGCCCGAGGGGGCCGCAGTGAAAAGGCCCAAGCGACTGTTTAGCAAAAACACAGGTCTGTGCGAAGCCGCAAGGCGAAGTATACGGGCTGACGCCTGCCCGGTGCTGGAAGGTTAAGGGGAGCGGTTAGGGGTAACCCGAAGCTGTGAACCGAAGCCCCAGTAAACGGCGGCCGTAACTATAACGGTCCTAAGGTAGCGAAATTCCTTGTCAGGTAAATTCTGACCCGCACGAATGGCGTAACGACTTGGGCGCTGTCTCAACGAGAGATCCGGTGAAATTTTAATACCTGTGAAGATGCAGGTTACCCGCGACAAGACGGAAAGACCCCATGGAGCTTTACTGCAGCTTGATATTGGACTTTGGTACGATCTGTACAGGATAGGTGGGAGCCTGGGAAGCATGAGCGCCAGCTTGTGTGGAGGCGACGTTGGGATACCACCCTGATCGTATCGGAGTTCTAACCCGCTACCGTGAATCCGGTAGGGGGACCGTGTCAGGCGGGCAGTTTGACTGGGGCGGTCGCCTCCTAAAAAGTAACGGAGGCGCCCAAAGGTTCCCTCAGAATGGTTGGAAATCATTCGGAGAGTGCAAAGGCATAAGGGAGCTTGACTGCGAGACCAACAAGTCGAGCAGGGACGAAAGTCGGGCTTAGTGATCCGGTGGTACCGCATGGAAGGGCCATCGCTCAACGGATAAAAGCTACCCTGGGGATAACAGGCTTATCTCCCCCAAGAGTCCACATCGACGGGGAGGTTTGGCACCTCGATGTCGGCTCATCGCATCCTGGGGCTGAAGTAGGTCCCAAGGGTTGGGCTGTTCGCCCATTAAAGCGGTACGCGAGCTGGGTTCAGAACGTCGTGAGACAGTTCGGTCCCTATCTGTCGTGGGCGTAGGAAATTTGAGAGGAGCTGTCCTTAGTACGAGAGGACCGGGATGGACGTACCGCTGGTGTACCAGTTGTTCCGCCAGGAGCACCGCTGGGTAGCTATGTACGGACGGGATAAGCGCTGAAAGCATCTAAGCGTGAAGCCCCCTCAAGATGAGATTTCCCAGTATGTAAGACCCCTTGTAGACGACGAGGTGGATAGGTTCGGGGTGGAAGCGCAGCAATGCGTGCAGCTGACGAATACTAATCGGTCGAGGGCTTATCCTAATGATTACCCCGAGAACATCGGGACGGCTAAAGCGTGCAACATTGTTCATACTCAGTTTTGAAGGTTGCAATTGTCTTCTATGATATTGTTTCCTAACTCATGTAAGGCCCGTTGGTCAAGGGGTTAAGACACCTCCCTTTCACGGAGGTAACAGGGGTTCGAATCCCCTACGGGTCACCAAACGCCGTTGTAGCTCAATTGGTAGAGCAACTGACTTGTAATCAGTAGGTTGGGGGTTCAAGTCCTCTCGACGGCACCATTTACATGAGAGCCATTAGCTCAGTTGGTAGAGCACCTGACTTTTAATCAGGGTGTCGAAGGTTCGAGTCCTTCATGGCTCACCATTTGCATATGCGGTCGTGGCGGAATTGGCAGACGCGCTAGATTCAGGTTCTAGTGGTGTAACAGCCGTGGAGGTTCGAGTCCTCTCGACCGCACCATATGCACGCGGACGTGGCTCAGTGGTAGAGCATCGCCTTGCCAAGGCGAGGGTCGCGAGTTCGAATCTCGTCGTCCGCTCCATAATGAAGGTAACAGTCCTGTAGCTGAAGCTAGCTGCAGGGCTTTTTTGATTTTTCGGGAAGCTGTTATGGTCCATTTCCCGGTTATGCGCCGGCAGCAGTGGATCAGCGGCACGATCGTACCTTTTATTGCAGCTCAAAAAACAACCCCTGTGGGGAAAGCGCCTTATGTAAGATGCGCCTTGTCTCACGGGGGTTGCTTATGCTTATTGTTAGGCAAACGAACGAACGTTAAGTTAAACTCACAAGCCTGGTTCTTGCTGCTTTATCGCTTGGCAAGAGCAATGATTTAAAATGCCCAGTTGCCTTGCTTGAAGATGGGCTCTTCGTGGCCGTCTTCGGTAATGCCGGAGATGTCCATTTCCGCCGAGCCGATCATAAAGTCGACGTGGGTAATGCTTTGGTTGAGGCCACGCGCTTTGAGCTCATCCGGCGAAAGACCTTTGCCGCCCTCGAGGTTAAAGGCATAAGCGCTGCCGATCGCCAAATGGTTGGAGGCATTTTCGTCAAACAGCGTGTTGTAGTACAGAATGCCGGACTGCGAAATAGGCGATTGGTGAGGTACCAGAGCCACCTCGCCCAAATAATGGGCGCCTTCGTCCATTTCGATCAGGCTCTTAAGCGTTTCTTCTCCTTTTTCCGCTTGTACGCCTACAATGCGGCCGTTCTCAAACGTCAGCGTAAACCCGTCGATAATGTTGCCGCCGTAGCTAAGCGGCTTCGTGCTGGACACTTTGCCGTTGACGCCGGTAGCGAGAGGTGCAGTGAACACTTCTTCGGTAGGCATGTTAGCAACGAAGCTGATGCCTTTTTCATTGACGCTGTCCGCAGCAACCCAAATATGGCCTTTCGGCAGCTCAATCGTCAAATCTGTGCCAGGAGCGGTGTAATGCAGCTTTTTATATTTTTTGGCATTCAGGTAATCGGATTTCTGGTTCAGCGTCTGGATATGATTCTCCCATGCCGCTACAGGATCGCCTGTGTTGACACGAACTGCGGACAGGATAGCTTCCCATAGCTTATCGACTTGCCGATCTTCCGGCACATCCGGGAATACTTTCGCCGCCCATGCTTTGGAAGGCGCCGCTACGACGCACCAGCTCATTTTGTCCGCTTGCATGTATTGGCGGTATTGATACATCGCTTTGCCGTACGTGCGCTGATGGTTCGCGATGCGTTCGCCGGGCACGCCTTTCAGCAAATCCGGATCCTGGGATACGACGCTGACGATAGCAGCTCCGTTCTCGACAAGTTCCAGCATTTCGCCGGCGTACCATTTTGGCTCTTCCAGGAAAGCATTATCCGGAGCCAGGTCATAACGGAGACGGGTTACGGTATCGTCGCTCCAGTTGATTTTGACATTGTAGGCGCCTGCTTCATATGCTTTTTTGGCAATAAGGCGTACCAGCTCGGCAGCATCAATAGCAGCGTTGACGATCAGCGTTTGCCCTTTTTGAATTTTGACCCCGACATTCACGATCAGGTCAGCATAACTGTTCAGTTGTTCTTGAAATGTAGACATATAATCCCTCCGCTACTTTTTTAATTTGAAATGGACTGCTGCGCTATACAGCATTTTGCCGATGTTTGGGTGAAAGGTAACCTGGTATTGAATGGAGCTTACATCCAGCAGAAGCGCTTGGTTGTTTGTAATCTGCGTTTCAATTTGCTTCTCCAGCGACTTCAGGTCATACGCTTCAAATAATTCCACCTTGTTCTCAAACAAATCCAATTGAAAGTTCATATGTACTCTCCCGGCTTAAAAAACTTGTACTGCGTGGTTCTTGCGTCCCATGCAATACAAGTTTATTATACGCGACCGCGGGATTCAAGCTTCTCGGGCGACTGCCGCGGCAATTGGCCGGTTCAGACGGGTATGCAGCATGAAAAATAGTGCGGATGCGAGCCCGGCAAACACTGCGAGCCGCAGCACCGGCGCAAGGCCGCCATGGTCATACAGACTGCCCATCACATACGGGCCGATAACCCGCCCGATAGCGCTGATACCGCCGGTCAGACCGATATAAAACGGTGCGTTCTTGCCGGCATGCTCGGAAATAAAGGCGGGAGTTGCCGGAGCGATCAGCATTTCGCCGAGCGTAACAAATGTCATGCCGATCACCATTCCCGTGTAGCTCGGGAGCAGCAAAATAATAAAGAAGCCGAACATATACAGCAGTCCGCTGCCCGTCATTTGCGATGTTACCGTCCGCGCAGCAAACCGTTTAATAAGCATCGTAACCGGTTGGGCGACGAATATTAAGATGCCGTTTAACGTCCATAAGAAGCCGTACATCGACTTCGGAAGCCCTTCCGAAATAATGGAAGGCGATATGCCGGTATTCCACATCGAGTTGCCCAGATAAATAAGCAGCGTGCCGATGGACATGAACAGGTACACCCTCGTGTTCGCGAGCAGCGGCCAGAAGCCGCCGCCAGCCGCTTTGGGACGCTTGCCCGGCCCGTTGGCCGAAGCTGGGTTGGAATCGCGGCCAGGCGAGGGAGCCGCTGCAAAGTCTGGCATGCGGATCTTTCTTAAATAAACAAAAAAGAACGCAGCAAAAACCACAGAGCTGAGCCCGTTCAGAATAAAGCTTAACGAATAAGACACATCCGCCAGGAAGCCGCTTAACGCTGTGCCGATGGCGATGCCTATATTGCTGGCGACATAAGTGACGTTAAACAGTTCCGCCCGTCTGTCGGCAAACCGGAAACCGATAAAAGCCTGGATAGCCGGAAACGACATCGCATTAAAAAAACCGATCAGCCCCATCGTGACGATAAATGGAATCCAATACAGGCTAAGCAGCGGCAGCGCAAACAAAGCCAGCGCATTAGCCAAAATCGCGCCGACTATCAGCTTTTTCACCCCTAATTTGTGATACAGCGCGCCCCCAGCCAGTTGCCCCAAAATTGCGCCGACCGACTGCACAAGAATAACAAATCCGGCGGCAGCCATGCTTTTGCCCAGTTCGTCAAACACATACATCGATATAAGAGGCCACATTAAGGAACCGCCTGCGGAATTGACGAGGCTTGCGGCTAGAAATACATTCACTTCCTTTGGGTAATTATGTAAAAACTTCATGGAATCTATCCTCCTAATCTGGTTGTTCTTTCTATTATACTGGATTGTTTCGGGTTTCTGCCGCTTCTTTTTTTCATCCCAGCATTATGCACCGGTGGCAGAAGGACGGCGCGGAGACCAGCTTTTGGCTAATGTTGTAATGCTGCCGATTTGTTATGCTAGTAAAATGAGGTTTTTTGAGATGAGAGTTTCAAGGGAAAAAGGAGGTTGGCTTCATTGAATAAAAAGAGTCTGCTAAAAAGTGCGGCGGCCTTGATCCTGGTAGCGGGGGCTTGCCTTCCGGCATCGCGTTTGGCGGAAGCGGCGCAGTCTGCGAACATGCCGTATACCGATACTTCTTCCAGTTATGCAGCCGGCGAAATAGCTGATTTATATACAAAAGGGATAATGAACGGAACGGAGGCGGATTTGTTTTCGCCGAAAAAACCGATGACACGAGCAGAGTTTGTAACCGTGCTGGTTCGGCTGCTCCGGCTTCAGCCGGTACAAGCGCAGGTGTCTCCGTTTAAGGATATGAAAGCAGCGGACTGGTATTATCCGTCGGTGATGGCGGCCTTCCAGCTGCAGCTGACGACAGGGACGAGCGGCGAGGCGTTTACGCCGTCCCGCACGATAACACGCGAGGAAGCGGCCCAGCTGCTTGTAAGAGCGTTAAAACAAGCAGCGAGCGCCTCTGCAGCGGTGCCGTATACCGATGCCGCCAAAATCTCTTCCTGGGCAAAAGCAGCTGTAGCGAAAGCGAGTGCGCTTGGCCTTATAAAAGGAGATGAAGGCGGCAGCTTTCGGCCGGGTGAGGCCATGACAAGGGAAGAAGCAGCGGTTATGTTCGACCGCGTCCTAAACGATGACAGATGGGAAGAGGAGCTGGAGAAGCCGGTCAGCAGCGGCATTCAGCTCGGCTGGCAGTATCAGCAGACAACCGTTCAGTTCGAGCAGTCGGTTAAACGTTCGGATATCAATACGTTATCGCCAAGATGGTATTTTTTGGAGGCAAAAGGAGCGGTTTCGGACTATACGGATGTTTCGCTTGTGACCTGGGCGAAGCAAAACGGCAAAGCTGTATGGGCGATGGTTGGCAACCATTCGGATTTGGACATGACTCATGCGGTGTTGTCCAATGAGCAGTACCGGAAAGCAGCTGTTGCTCATTTGTCCGGACTGGTGAAAAAATATGATTTGGAGGGCCTTGATCTGGACTTTGAAAATGTCAGCCCTTCCGATAAAACCGGCCTGACGGCTTTTGTGGGCAGCCTTGCGTCCGAGCTGCACAAGCAGGGAGCGGTGCTGGCCGTTAATGTGTCGCCGGACAGAGGCACAGACTGGACGGAAGCATTTGACTATAAAGCGCTGGGCAGCAGTGCGGACTACATCGTAATGATGGGGTACGACGAGCATTGGGACGGCGATCCGGCTGCGGGCTCGGTGGCGTCCCTGCCGTATGTGGATGATGCGCTTCGGCTGCTGAAGAAGCAGGTGGAAGCAGATAAGATCATACTAGCGATGCCGTTCTATACCACCGATTGGACGGTGCAATCCGGCGGGAAGGCGCTGGCTTCGGCCTCCATCACGATGCAGGATCAGCAAGCCATTGTTCAGCAATACGCAGCCAAGCTGCATTGGGACAGCCAGCTGGGACAATATACCGCCGTCTATCGCAAAAACGGAAATACGCATCAAATTTGGATGGAGGACGGGCGTTCGTTAAGCAGTAAGGCGGCTGCCGCCTTCTCGTACGGGGCAGCCGGTTTTGCTTATTGGTATGAAGGAGCGGAAACCGGCGATGTATGGGCAAGCTTGTACAACGCCAACGTATTTACCCATTACGACTTTCAATAAAGGACGGGGCACATCAACACAAAAAAGCGGGTTTGCGCTGTAAACGCGAACCCGCTTTTTTGTGTTGTTATTATCCGATTCACAGCAATAGAATAGTAGAAAAAAAGTTAAACGAGGATGCCGCCCATGGCTTTTCCCATTTTTTCAAGCTCATCATTCATATCGAATGCAGGCAGCTCGGCGCTGGCGGCTGCATCGTTGTTTGAAGCCGCTTTAGGCGCGGCGGAAAGCTTGTTTTCGATAAAATCGTTTATTTCCTGGAACCGTTTGGAAAGCGAGGTTGTAGAAACGCCGTAGTGCTCGGCCAGCTCGGCTTGGCTCTTGGCGATGCCGTTCGCTTCCGATACGGCCAGCTCAATCGCTGCGCAATGGATGCCCGGCTTGCGGAAGGAAGGCTTCGTTTCTGCGGAGAAGCGGTTCCATAACGCAATAGCTTCTACAATAATGCTTTCTTCATAACGGCCGTTCATGTTCTCGTGCAGGTGAAGCGCAAGCTGGCGGTACGAATCGGCTTGCCATTCCAGCTCTTGTTCGACCATATGAATAATATCTTGTTCCGTTAATGCAACGCTGCGATGGCCGGAAGAAAGCAAAGCCGACTGCAATCTTGCATTAGTTTGATCCTTTTCCAGACAGCAGCGCTTATACTTCAATCCGCTGCCGCAATGGCAAGGCTCATTTCTGCCTATTGTTGCCAAACTATCAACTCCTGTACAACTTGCTGTGCTACCTAATCATACTAGATGCAAGCAGGGTATGACAAGTTTTATGAGTAATTTTGGATAAACTAGGAAGGATAAGACGAGTCTGGTAGCGAAATGGCGCAACTTGTTTTATGATGGGTATGGATATACGGCACACAGGTTGAGGAGGATGCATACAGATGGCTTACAACAGTATTATTGTCCGACTTGAAATGAATCATGAACGAATTAACTTTGGGAACGTAGCATCTGCTGTAAGCAAAGCCGGGGGAGATATTACGTCAATCGACGTCATCCGGTCCGGGCAGCTCAATTCGGTCCGCGATATTACGATTCATGTAGCCGATCAGAAGGATACCGAGGTCATTGATGCGCTGAAGCAGCTGCCGGGCATTGTCGTGGTTAACGTGTCCGATCAGACATTTCTGGCGCATCTGGGCGGCAAAATTGAAGTTACGCCTAAAATGCCGATTAAAAACCGCGATGATTTGTCCAAAGTATATACGCCTGGTGTTGCGCGCGTATCCAACGCCATCCATGAAAACCGAGAAAAAGCGTATTCGCTTACCATTAAGCGGAATACAGTTGCCGTCGTAACGGACGGAACCGCCGTGCTGGGATTAGGCGATATCGGGCCTGAGGCAGCCGCTCCTGTTATGGAAGGGAAAGCGATGCTGTTCAAGCAGCTGGCCGGCGTAGATGCGTTCCCGATATGCCTGAACACGAAAGACACCGAAGAAATCATACGTACGATCAAAAACATCAGCCCGATTTTTGGCGGCATCAATCTGGAGGATATCAGCTCGCCGCGCTGCTTTGAAATTGAAACCCGCCTGGCGCAGGAGCTCGATATTCCCGTATTCCACGACGATCAGCACGGTACGGCTATTGTTGTCGTTGCCGGTCTCTTGAATGCGCTTAAGGTCGTAGGCAAGCGTATCGAACATGTGCGTGTCGTCGTCAACGGCATTGGCGCTGCGGGCGTATCGATCTGCAAAATGCTGCTTGCCGCAGGTGTGACGCGGCTTGTGCCGGTAGACCGTGAAGGTGCGATTGTGCGCGGCGGCGGATATGATCACCACCCGATGTGGGCTTGGCTGGCGCAGCAGCCTCAGGTCGAAGACAAAGCGGGCACGCTGCAGGAAGTGATCGGCGGCGCTGACGTCTTTATCGGCGTGTCGAGAGGCAATGTGCTGTCGGCAGCTGATGTAGAACAAATGGCAAGCGACCGCATCGTATTCGCGATGGCCAATCCGACGCCGGAGATTGATCCGGAAGAAGCGATGAAGATTGTGCGCGTATTTGCGACAGGCCGAAGCGATTATCCGAACCAGATCAACAATGTGCTTGTATTCCCCGGCGTATTCCGAGGAGCGCTGGACTGCCGCGCCCGTTCGATTAACGAGCCGATGAAGCTGGCTGCCGCCCGCGCTATTGCTGCTGTCGTGACGGCTGAGGAACGAAATGAGCAATACATTATCCCGAGCATATTTAACGAGCAGGTTGTAGCCAAAGTGCGCAGAGCGGTAGTGGAAGCCGCTATTTTAACCGGGGTTGCCCGGCGTATTCCGCCGGATTTCCGCTGATGGCTTGCCTGCGGATTTGTGGCGTTAGCTAGGGGCGTCTTCCCGGCGCCCTATTATTGGGGAGAGGAATGAAAGCGATGTCAATTGGCGTGTTGGCGCATTTATTCGGCAGGCTGCCTTACCGGGAGCTTGCCGCCAAAGCCCGTTTGTACGGGTTTCAGCATGTGCAGCTTGCGCTTTGGAAAGCGGTAAGCGATGTGGATTTCAGCCAGAAAGGGAAGCTTAGTCCCGGTCTCGCGATGTCGATTGCAGAAGCGTTCGATAAAGAGAAGGTGCACATCTCGGTGCTGGGCTGCTACTTGCATTTTTTTGACCGGGATGAGGCTGTACGGCGGAACAATGTGGAACGATGCAAGGAGCTGCTTCGGTATGCGCGGCTGATGGGCGCGCCGATGGTTGCTTTTGAGACGGGCAGCTTGCCGGACAGGGATTATACGGAAGCCGACTGGCAGGTCATGAAGCGGGTGCTGGAGGAGCTGGCTGAAGAAGCGGAACGCTGGGGCGTCTTCATCGGGCTGGAAGCGGCAAACGGCCATTTGATCGGCACGGCGGAGCAGCTGCATGCGATGCTGGAGGAGGTGCCGACCTCGCAAATCGGCGTTGTGCTGGACCCGGGCAATTTGCTGCATGAAGGCAATATCGCCCGCCAGGAAGCGGTGATCGAGGAAGCGTTCCGGCTGCTGGGCGGCCGTATTATCGCTTGCCATGCCAAGGACAGGCTGCTTCAGCCTGACGGAAACGTCATAACGAAACCGGCCGGTCTCGGCCAGATGGATTATAACCTGTATATGAAGCTGCTGCAGCAGTATAAGCCGGAGGTTCACATTATTATGGAGGAAGCTGCGGAAGAACAGATGGCATCCTGTAAATCGTTTATCGAGCAAATCCGAAATCAATATTCCGTTCTATAAAACAAAAAGGAATCATCGTCCATGAGGGCGTGATTCCTTTTATGTTTATGATGCTCTTTGGCCAGCCGGGATTTCAGGGTAGGGGTTGTTTTGGTTGCGGGCTGTACCCCGTTCCAGCTTCCTCTTAATTGTTCAGGGCTTATTCTCCCTTGCTGCGCAAGCTTGCGGCGCTGTTTCTTAGCTTGGCTGATTGCCATGTTCCATTCCTCCTAGGTTGAACTTTAGCTTAGAGCGGTATCGTTCTTGTTGTTAGTATAGTCATTTCCGGCGCTAATCTCCACTCCCTGTCATGAATATATTGTGAAGGAAGGAAAACTTATTTGCATTACGGACATAACTATATAATAAGACGAAGAAAGGGCTGGCTAGTCCTAGGCAGGTGATAAGGATGAGACTAAACAAGCGAATGGCTTTGCCAGAAGAGCTAAGTTTTCAAAACTTGTCTGAAAAAAGGCTTTCACTTTACGATGTGATGGACCGGATTTTACATTTTATGGCGAGTGATCCTCATTCCTCTTACCAGTTCGTCATCGGGACGGACAGTCAAGTATTTAACGGTTATACCAAATTTATAACCGGGATCATTATGCGGCGGATCGGCAAAGGCGCCTGGGCTTGTTACCGGCAGGTCGTGGTGCCCCGCGAATTTACTTCCATCAAAGAGAAGCTGATGTACGAAACGGCGCTGTCGCAGGAGGTGGCATATTATTTTACGCGGGATGGCGGCGTCAGGCGGATGGAGGAGTTTCTGCTGCCGTATGTGTACCAGGGCGCTTCGCTGGAGCTGTTTATCGACATTGACGCCGGCACGGAGCCGATTGTGAACAAGACGTCGCTGTACGTGCAGGAGCTGGTCGACCAGGTGCATGGCATGGGCATTTACGAGCCGCGTGTAAAGCCGGACGCCTATGGCGCTTCCAGCTATGCAAACCGCTATACGAAGAAGCCGGTGGAAGACGGGAAAAAGTACGCGAAGCCGTAAAGGCAATGGCTGCATCCCGAGGCGTGCATCAGTTGGGTAATCCGGCTTATAAATGTTGTATAGTTGTGATAAGATATGGTAAAAGCCTGCGGTTTATGGTGTGCGGGGAGGGTATGACAATTATGGATGTGCCGGTATCAGTATGGATATTTGCCGCAATTATCGCCATAGCGGTTACATGGATCACGTTATGGGTAACGAAAAAAGCGTACTCCAAACGCTGGGAGGACGAATAGCAGGTTGTAAGCAAAAAGCCGCGGCTTGTTTGAAAGCCGCGGCTTTTTGCGCATCTGTGCGCGGTGCCGGGGCGCAGCAGCGCTGCCGGATCGAGAGGAGCGCCGACTCCGGCAAGCGGCATCCATCCGGCTTCGGGCTATCCGCAATTAGCCCAAGTAGGCGTGCAGCATCCAGTTATGCTTCTCAATATCGCTGCGGATGCTTGTGAATAAATCGGCGGTCGGATCGTCATGCGCTTCACTTGCCGCTTCGATACCGTCCGCCAGCTGCAGGGCGATCGCCGACAAATCGTCTGCCAATTCCTTGACCATCTGTTCGGCGGACTCGCTGCCTCCGCCGGACGCTTCCTGAATGGTCGCCATGGCAAGCTGTTCCTTCATCGTGGAGACCGGTTTGCCATGAATCGCAAGCAGCCGTTCGGCCGTGTCGTCCATATATTTTGCTGCTGCCGTATACAGCTGTTCGAATTTTTCATGCAGTGTGTAAAAATGGTGCCCTTTTACATACCAGTGATAATGATGCAGCTTCGTATAAAGAACCGACCAGTTCGCTACCTGCAGGTTTAATGCTTCTTGTACCGCTTGATTGGTCATTGCGTTAACAGCCATAAGTAATTCCTCCTTTATTTATCGCAGCAGGAAGCTTCCGATTGCTTCATGCTTATGTGCGCAGTCTTGCTTTAGCTTAATCCATTTACGGGTTTTCTTATTCATGGGGGCAGATTATTTCATCCTCGGGTCAATATATTTCCAATCAGCGCAGGCTACCAATATTTATCTTTTTATTTATGAAATCATGATATAATAGTCTTGCAACAAACGACCTATTTCGACATGATTAGACGTATCTTCTTCAGCGCCTGGAACGGTATTGAGATTAACATGACTCGCGAGGTAAGCAAATTGGTGAACAATAATAAGCGTATTTGGATAAAAGCTTTTATTTTATTTGTGGTTCTGCTCCATATTGGGCCGCTGATCGTTTCGGCTTCGCAGCCTGCAACGGTAATAAGCGAATGGCAAATGAAATGGATTGCATCCGAGCCGTCCAACGGATCATCAGACCGGCTGCTGCCGGATCATTCGGGATGGTTTCAAACAGCTGCCGATCAGAGCGAGCAGCCTCCCGAGGATACGAAAGGGGCTTGGATTACGTTCAAGCTGCCGGATTTGGCGGGCTTAAAGACAGCAGGGTTGTATATCAGCGATCTGTCCAGCCAAAATATCGAAGTCTATATACAAGGAGACAGCGTATATTCCTCCTACCGGCATTACCCGTACGCAAGGCGCGCGCTGTTAATCCAACTGCCGAATTCGGCTTCCAATCAACAGGTACTTATTTATTTGCAAGGGAATCCGGACAAGCTTTCCATACATAAACCGTTGGTGATCGGCAGTTATGATCCATTAAATGAAAAGTACTTGCATTCGGTTCTGATTGACGTTGTTTTAGGTTCCGCTATTACGATTATTGCGGTTATTATGTTGTGCTGCCTTTTGTTTCTGCATAAATCGATACGGCCAAGCTGGGGGGCGCTTTCCCTCGTTATTTTATCGATAGGGCTTCTAATCATTTCCAATACCTGTCTTCCTTACACAGATGACGGCTCGTTTGGCGCCTTATGTTTTAATTTGTTCGACTTGTCCAGCAATATTTTGCTGCCAACGTTTTGTATCTTTTTTGAAATTATATTCGGCAAAGGTTTTTTATCGATCATTGCTCATTTGAAAAGAGCCGCTTTTGTCATTACGGTGTTATCGTTTGCCGGCTTTGCGATTAATTTGGCTACCCATAACCGTTATTATGAGATGTATTACAGCTTTTTCACTTTGCTGGCTTTGTTGTTTTTAGCTGTCAGCTCGATCATTATGGTTGTTGTGTTAATCCGGGAATGCTTGAAAAGAAATAAAGATGCTATTGTCATTATGATTGGTTTATTGGCCTTTGCTTCTACGGTTATATTGGAAATGGGCTGGTTTTTGCTGCAGGGGCAGCAGCATCGGCTTGACTTTTGGAAGTGGGGGACAATCGGCATCATTGTCTGCTCGTTTTATGTATTAAGCAGGTCCATCTATCGCAATTTCGAGAAGCTGACGGATTATTCCAGACAGCTGGAGGCATACAGTTCGGAGCTGCAGAAATCAGAACAGATGGAGATGGTGAGCCACCTGGCAGCTTCTGTTGCCCATGAAGTCAAAAATCCGCTCCAAGTTACAAGAGGTTTTCTGCAGCTGCTTGGAGGAAGAAATGTAGCCAGCCACAAAAATTATATGGGGCTTGCTATTCAGGAGCTGGACCGGGCCGCTGAAATTATCGACGGATTTTTGGATTTTGCCAAACCGCAAACGGAAGATTTTAAAGATTTAAATATAGAAGATGAATTGCAGCAAATTACGAGTATTCTAACGCCGCTTGCCCAGCGTAAGGGCGGGCAAATTGAACTTAGCGCCGAGCCGATTTTTATTAAAGGCAACTCGACGAAATTGAAGCAGGCGTTAATCAACATCGTAAAAAACAGCATTGAAGCATTGCCGCAGGACGGCAAGATTGAAATATTTGCGAAGCTGTTTACGGACGAAGCCGTCATACTCGTCAAGGACAATGGAGTCGGGATGACGGAAAGCGAGCTTAAACGTATCGGCCAGCCGTATTATACGAGCAAAGAAAACGGTACGGGGTTAGGGCTGATGGTCACCTTTCAAATTATTGAAGCGATGGGCGGAGGAATCGAATATACGAGCCAAAAAGGGCAAGGTACGCTTGTCTCGATTCGTTTTCCAAGCGCCAATGTTCAAAAAAAGCCGCTTATGAACCAAACTTCATAAGCGGCTTTTATTTGATGTTAGTCCCAAGCGGGAAGATCTACAATTTCATTGTTGATTTCATCGGCAGGGTTGGCAGGGATAACAAGATAATAATTGTCCCTGGTTTCTTCCAGCACGGTAATATTTATGCCAGCCGGAACAGGAATGGCAAATGCTCGTTCAATAGCTGCAGCTGCATCGAATTGAAGCTCTTGTCTAAAACTTTCATCTTCCCAAGCTTTTTCAATAATTTGTTTACGAAGTTCCTCGATTGACATTCGTAAGAGCCTCCCAGTCTAGCATAATAGACGCAGTCATATTCTACCATGGCAAAACATGAAAATCTATCATTTTTCCCTTGATTTCGACAATTGATGGTACAAACCGCCCAAGACTAAAGAACGTTTATGCTCTTCTGTCTTGAGGGCGAAGGCCGTCATTACTTCGCATAGGGAATGCTGAAAGGCTCTTAGATGGGAAGGGGATGGTTTGCCGTTCAAATCAAAGTTAATTTCTTGCGCTTTCTTGGCATAGCTGCCGGCAATTCCTCGCACCGCTATCGCTGTACCGGCCTCCTGGGCAGTAATCTGCTGCTTGCCTAGCGCAAGTTTTACAGCAGCCAGCAGGCAATTGTAATTTCCATCCTGCAGATCGGCCCGCCAATCCATTAAATCATCTGACATCTGAAGCAAAACAAGGATGTGGCCGATCAGATGCTCATAATCTGATATGCGTTCAGATTGTCCGGCGAGCATTAGCGAGCCTGTGCTCATTAATTTGACCGGGCTTGCTTTTAAGCCGACTTGAATAAGGTTGTGGTGGTAAAAATCGACGTCCCCCTCCAATACGACTCCGGCCGTCCAGTCCTCGATATATTGTTTGAAGTATTGCCAGAAGGACGAATCTACAGGGAAAAGCTGCTGTAAAAGCTGGAGGCTTTCTATGTATAACAAATTAGCGAAAGCTAATTTTGTTTTACTGCCGGTCGGGGCCGTTTCATCCATCACATCGTCTTGTATAAAAAAATAGAGCATCAGCAAAGTACCGGCTAGCGACAACTTGCGGCATAACTCGTCAGGCAGGCGGGTTTCTTCCTGCATCCAATAAGGGAGCAAATAACAAATATAATTGGCCGATGGTTGGCCAAACGGATTAAACCGTGCTAAATAATCAAGCCCGTAAGGCCGGACATGTGCCGGAAAACGGGATAAAATGCGTTCTGCATCGGCAAAAATATGACGGAGCTCGGTTTCAAAAGGAGCGGCATAGGCACGGTTCATAGGGATGATAACGTTCCTTTCTTTATGAATTCGGGCAATAGTACAAAACTACTATATCAGCTTCTGGCAATAGATGTCATCAGCGAAACTGGACCAAGGTCGGGCAGCGGCTATATCTGAGGTCGAGCGGGATTTACTACCTGGGATGGTTCAAACCTGTATGCCCCTTCAAGTACAGTTAGAGCATACATTGTTAACGCTGGAGGTAGCTGGATGGAAAGGAAGCCGGACGTATACATCGTACTGACCGATACGGGGACGTTATTTACGAAAACGATCAAATATTTCACCAAGGATCCTTTCAATCACGCGTCGCTCGCCTTTGATGCCGATCTGAAGGAAGTGTACAGCTTTGGCCGCAAATCCCCGGGCAATCCGTTTGTAGGCGGGTTTGTGAAAGAAGATATGCGGGGCGGACTGTTCCGGCAAGCGGTATGTGCGGTTTACCGTTGTCCGGTGACCCCTTGCGAATATGACTTCATGCGGCAGTTTATTGCCGAGATGGAACGAGACCAGGAGCTATACCGCTATAACCTGCTTGGTGTTATTGCATTGTTGTTTAACATACAGATGAAGCGGGAAAAAGCCTACTTCTGCTCGCAATTTGTTGCGGATGTTTTCGAGCGGAGCGGCATAGCGCTGATCCGCAAATCGCCGCTGCTGGTGAAGCCCGGGGATTTCCCGTGTACACCGATGCTGGAGCTTGCCTATGAAGGCATATTAAGGGCTTATGTCGAAAGGAACGATCATGTTAAGCGTCCGGTCCAGGCTGTAAAGACGCGTACGGCATAAGCGCAAAAACTCCGGCAAATGCCGGAGTTTTTGCAGCGGGGCATAGAAAAGACTCCGGCAAATGCCGGAGTTTTTTGGCGGCTGGGCATAGAAAAGACTCCGGCAAATGCCGGAGTTTTTGCAGCTGGGCAGAGCGGGAAGCTGCCTGCAGCATGGCCGCTGCTATCCTATCCGTTAACGACGGTACCGCCGTTCACATGGATGATCTGGCCGGATACATAACTGGAATCATCCGAAGCGAGGTACACATATGCTGGAGCGAGCTCATACGGCTGACCGGCGCGCCCCATCGGCGAATCCGATCCGAATATGGACACTTGCTGCGCTTCGAATGTCGACGGAATAAGCGGTGTCCAGATTGGACCGGGTGCTACGCCGTTTACCCGTATCCCTCTTGGAATGAGATGTTCGGAAAGCGAGCGGGTAAACGATACGATGGCCCCTTTGGTCGAAGAATAATCAATCAGGTTGGGGCTGCCTTTGTAGGCGGTAATGGATGCGGTATTTACGATGGTCGATCCGGGTTTCAAATGCGGGATGGCGGCTTGCGTCAAATAAAACATGCCGAACAGATTCGTGCTGAATGTACGGGTCAGCTGCTCCGGTGTAATATCTTCGAATTTCGCCTGCGGATGCTGCTCGGCCGCATTATTGACTACGATATTCAGCCCGCCGAATGCCTGCACCGCTTGATTCACTGCTTGCCCGCCAAATGCCGGGTCGCCGATATCTCCCGGGATAAGCAGACATTTGACGCCGGCTTGCTCCACGGCTGCCTTGGCGGCGTTGGCATCCTCGTGCTCGCTATAATACACGATGGCGACATTGGCGCCTTCTTTGGCAAAAGCGACAGCGACTGCCCGCCCGATGCCGCTGTCGCCGCCGGTAATAATAGCTGACTTGTTAGCCAGCTTGCCGGCGGGCTTATACGTATCGGATTGGAAAACGGGGAGCGGGTTCATTTCACTTTCAATTCCCGGCTGACGGTTTTGGTGCTGAGGCGGAAATGCTGCTTTGGGCTGCTGTTGTCCGGCTGGTGTGCTCGGCATAGGATTGTTCCTCCTTAATCGGGTTATGTTAGGGAAGATGAAGATATGGTGAAGGTATCTTGGTTAGCTTGGTCTTTTTAGGGCTGATGATATACAATATAAATTACCCGATAAATGGAATTGGAAAACCATGAATAACGGGTGAATAACGATGAATAACCATGAGGAGGAAATCATCCGATATGACTTCCATTTTAAATACCCCATTCCGGTTGAACGGTTTAGAACTGAAGAACCGGGTTGTTATGGCGCCGATGTGCCAATATTCGGTTGATGCCAAGGACGGCATTCCGAACGAGTGGCATTACGTGCATTATATTTCCCGCGCTGCAGGAGGCGCCGGCCTTATCATTATGGAGATGACCGACGTAGAGCCGGACGGCCGGATTACAGATAATGACCTTGGCTTATGGTCGGATGAGCAGATTCCTGCGTTTGCCCGCATTGTTAAGGAAGTGCATAAATACGGCTCACGCATCGGCGTACAAATCGCCCATGCCGGCCGAAAAGCGCAGGATGCAGAGCAGCCGGTTGCGCCGTCCGCCATCGCGTTCAACGACTCGTTCAAAACGCCGCGGGCGCTGACAACGGCGGAAGTGAAAGAGATGATCGTCAAGTTTGGCGATGCGGCAGAGCGCGCGGTCAAAGCCGGCGTCGATATGATTGAGCTGCATGGCGCACACGGCTATTTGATCCATCAGTTCCAGTCTCCTCGTTCCAATAAGCGGGATGACGAATACGGGAAAGATCTTGCTTTGTTTGGCGTTGAAGTGATCCGCGAGGTGAAAAGCCGCCTGCCGGAAGGCATGCCGTTAGCTATTCGGATTTCTGCGGTTGAATATGCGGATGACGGCTACGATATTGATTATGGCATTGAACTGGCGCGCCGCTATAAGGAAGCGGGAGTAGATGTGCTGCACGTGTCGACAGGTGGCGAAGGCGAGCCGGGCGCGCGGAAGCCGGGCAATTACCCGGGTTTTCAAGTACCTGCAGCCCGCGCAATCCGTGAGGCGCTGGGCGTTCCGGTTATTGCAGTCGGCATGCTGGAAGATCCGCTGCTGGCGGAGAAAGTGCTGGCAGACGGCGATGCCGATTTGATCGGGATCGGCCGCGGTTTGCTGAAGGATCCGTATTGGACTTATCATGCGATTGAAGCGTTAACCGGCTCATCGGTGCGGGATATCGTGCCGGTTGCATACCGCCGCGGGTTCTAAACAGGATCGCATCACCACAAATAAAAGGAATGCCGCGCTTTCGCTGCGGCAAAACCAACAAAGAAGCTCCAGCATCCGCCATTAGCGGGGTGCTGGAGCTTCTTTGTTCGGCTGCCTTATACGGAAAGATTGCGTTGTTCCTGCACATGGCGAACGGAGCGCTGCTCCTTGACGGGCAATAACAGCAGCAAAGCGATGCACATCCCGCAGGCGGAGCTGTAAAACAGCGCCGAATAACCAAGCCAATCAATGAACAAGCCCATAAGCGGCGGGGAGGCGATGGCGGCAAGCGAAGACACCAAATAATAAATGCCGGTGCGTGTGCCGATGCTGCTTTCGTTTCCTAACGATACGACAAACGGATACGAGTTAATGTTAACAAGCGCCCAGCAAATGCCCCGGCTAACAGCAGCAGACGCAGCGGCAGCAGGTCATCTATCACAGAGATGACGGCAAAACAGATGATCAGCCCGGATATGCCGATGGCGATCGTCTTTTTTTTGCCGATCCGATTGCCCAGCATGCCGCTTGGTATAGCCGCAACCACAAAAGCAAGCGAAAAAAAGGCGAGGGAGAAGGACGCTTCTCCTTCCGTCAGGCCCAGTTCGTTTTTGCCGTACAGTGTAAAAAAGGTTTCAATGCCATTGTAGGAGACGAACCAGAAGAAGATGGCTCCCAGAAGGAACAGGGTCGGCCGGGTCCACTCGGCGCGATAAGACGCGGGAAGCGTTTGGCCGGATTCGGATTCGGGAGCAGGCTGCATGCTGTACACAGCATCCCGGCTTTCCTTCACCTTGCGGACCAGAATGATCAGGCTGAGCAGCGTCAATACCGCTGCGGTCATAAAAGGCAGCGAATGATGCGCGTCGTACAGGATGGAACCTGCGCCGAAAGCAAGCACCGAACCGACGCCGCCCATAAAATTGATAATGCCGTTTGCTTTCGTCCTTTTGGCTTCCGGCGTAATGTCCGGCATAAGTGCAATGGTGGGGGAGCGGAACAGGCTCATCGACAAATTCATGAGCACCATGTACAA
Source organism: Paenibacillus protaetiae (assembly GCF_004135365.1). Lineage (NCBI taxonomy): Bacteria > Bacillati > Bacillota > Bacilli > Caryophanales > Paenibacillaceae > Paenibacillus > Paenibacillus protaetiae. The sequence goes on from NZ_CP035492.1 coordinate 3,972,009, forward strand.
AACAAGTGTAACAAGGCCGGTGTACCACGGCAGCAGGGCGCTGAATACAGCAGCCAGCGGCATGCCGATGAGCAAATATGGCATTCTTTTCCCGTATTTCGTGCGTGTGCGGTCGCTGCGTCTGCCGATCCACGGCTGAAGGAACAACGCGAAGTAATTGTCGATTGTCATCATAAAGCCGATAACCGCGGCGCTGGCTATGAATTTTTCGAGAAAAAAAGGAACAAATGCGTTATACAGTGCCCATGTAATGCTAATGCTGAAAAAACCAAAACCAAGCAGCCACGTTTTTTTCACCGGCTTCAGCCTCCTGTTACGTGAGCGTCTTCAGCAGCGCTGCAAGACGGTCCGGATAATCGGTTATAATGCCGGAAACGCCGGCTTCCAGCATCCGTTTCATTTCGTCAGGCGCATTGACGGTAAACGGGTTGCATGCGATGCCGGCGGCAGCCGCCTCCAGAACCCACTCTTTCAACACCGCGTATTTAATGGGATGAAGGGCGTTTGCGCCTAACGTTGCGGCATAATCCCAAGGGCGGTACAACCCTTCCATGTACAAAATGCCGGTATCTATGTCCGGTGCGAGCTGTTTGCATACAGCAAGAGAATAATGATTAAAGCTGGATAGGACGACTTGATCGCTAAGCCCGTAAGCGCGCACCGTTTCAATGACCTTTCTCTCTAAGTCCGGATACGGGATGAGGCCGTTTTTCAGCTCGATGTTAACAATGATATTCGCAGATTTTGCTAGTGCCAGCAGCTCTTCCAGTGAAGGAATGGTTTCTCCGGCAAATTCCTCGCTGAACCAAACACCGGCATCGAGCTTCCGCAGCTCTTCAAACGTCAAATCTTTGACCAGCGCGTCAAAACCGGTTGTCCGACGTACGGATTCGTCGTGGATCAGCACCAGGCGGCCGTCTGCCGTCATCTGCACATCCGTTTCAATACCGGTAGCGCCAAGCTCAAGCGCTTTTGTAAAAGCGGCCATCGTGTTTTCCGGGCAGTAACCTGATGCGCCTCTGTGGGCAAAGTTAACGGGCATTTTTTTGGTCATGGCGGAATCCTCGCTTCTTTTTTTGGAATGGGATCATCAACAGTGCTTACACTATTACTATAGGGCATAATTGTTAGTGCAATGTCAAAAAAACAGCTGTTTCGCGTTGATTCGGTTTCCAGCGGAAAATAGCCTGTTCCAGCCGTTGCCTGGCTATATGCGGCAGGTTGTGTTGCTCTTGCATACCCCATAGGGGTATGCTATGATAGGAAAAGCAAACCAAATACCCCCTGGAGGTATGCATAAGATGGAGAGCCAGCCGGCGGTAACGCATGAAGCACATCAGGATGATAGCTGCCATGTGCCCAATGACAGAAAAAGCCATCATTCGGATAAAATGAAGTCCAATCTTATTTCGCGCCTAAACCGGATTGAGGGGCAAATCCGCGGCGTAAAGGCGATGATTGAGAAGGATACGTATTGTGACGATGTATTAAACCAAATTTCAGCGGTGCAGTCCGCTTTGAACAGCGTGGGCAAGCTGCTGCTGGAAGGGCATCTGAAAAGCTGCGTCGTTGAACGGATTCAAGCGGGGGAGCAAGATGTCATTGATGAGCTGCTTACAACAGTAAATAAATTGATGCGATAGGGAGTGTATTCAAGATGACCAAAACAATTTTGAAAGTGGAAGGCATGTCTTGCAATCATTGTGTGCAAGCCGTGGAGAAGGCGGTTTCGAATGCCGGGGCAACGGGTAAAGTAGATTTGGCGGCCGGTAAAGTAGAAGTTCAATTCAATGAAGCGGAGGTTTCCTTGTCGGTTATCAAAGAAGCGATCGAAGAACAAGGATATGACGTTGTTTCTTAAGCGAATGCAGCAACTGAATATTTTATGACTATAGAAGCTGCCGCAAATAAAAATTTGCGGCAGCTTTTTGAATGGGAACGAAAGGATTAGGGCTGCTGAGGATTCGCCAGTTCCTCAAACGACTTCACTTTGCCATGCGGCGGTTTCTGGTTATGTTTTCGTTGATGCCAGCGGTTTTCTCTGCGGTTTTTGGAAGTTGTCATCGTGGCAGCGCTCCTTTCGTACTTGTAGCTTGGCTTGCATGAGAGGCAAACATACAGGGAATACGGCTGCCAATTTTCGTGTAAACTAGCCGCAAAGCGCAGGCGCAAAGCAAGGAAGGAGTATGGCCATGGATTCCGAGGTAATGACCTTACTGGAACATAAAATTCGCATGATCGAATCGGACGGAAAATATATTTATTTGGTTGGCCCTATTCAGCTTCCCGTTCAATTATACGGCGAAACATTCAAGTTCCAGTGGTATTGCTGGTTGAATTGTAAGGAGAAGGAACAGGATTTGGAGGCTATGGTGCGGAAGCTGTCCGACGTTAATTTGGCAGAAATGCAGCAATCCAGCGTGCTTGCATACGGTGATTTTGAAAATTCCGATGATGTATATGTGCGGCTGCACAGCATATGCCATACGGGCGATATTTTCGGCAGCAAGCGCTGTGACTGCGGGTATCAGCTGCATCAGTCGCTGAAGATGATCGCTGAACATGGAGCGGGAGCGCTGTTCTATTTGGCTAACCATGAAGGCAGAGGCATCGGCTTATTCAGCAAAGCGATGGCTTATTTGCTTCAGGAGCAGGGAGCGGATACGGTGGATGCCAATCTGCAGCTTGGATTTGCGGACGACGCCCGCAATTACAGCGATGCTATCGCGGTGCTGAAAGAGCTGCGGCATAAGCCGGTCACCTTAATTACGAATAATCCGCGCAAGCTGGAAGCGCTGAGGGCGGCAGGCATGAATGTGGGCAAACGGATTGCACTATGGGGCGACCGGTCCGAGTTTAATGAACGTTATTTGCAGACGAAAATAAAACGGTCGGGGCATTTCGAAAGCAGCTGCCCCAACGATGACTAGCCGGCAACAGCCCTTGTTCTCCAAGGGTGCCGGCTGTTTTTTTTATTCTTTATCTTGTGACGCTTTCGAACCACCACGGCGGATTCAGCGTTCCTCTGCCGCCCAAATCCCCGCCGCGGCAGCTTCCCACCGGTCATCTCCCGGTTTCGCGCAGCTGCGCGCCTTCAGCTTGGCCGTAATTTGTACGATACATCCGCATATCAGGCAGGTTGTACCGTTCATCAGCTTATCACAGCCGGAGCAGGCGGTAAGGCGGAGCTGATACATCTCGTCCGTTACGCAATGTTCCGGCGATTGAAACATAGGCGCCTGGAGCATCCGATTGATTTGCTGATCCGTTACATGATAGCTGCTCTCGCAGCCTTTGCAGCCTCTGTGATTATCCATATGGCTCCCGTTCCGGACTACGCTTGAACGACTTCAAGCACCGTGACGGACATAGGCGCCAGGTTGGCGATGACCGTCGTGCCGGCCAGTTCAAATGCGGTAAAAGACTGCGGCTTCACTTGCTCCGGCTGGCTGAACGTATTGTGCGCATCAATCGCATCCGCTGTAAGGGTTGTGCCGCTTACTGTAAAATCGCTGCCGGATAGTCCGCGAAGGTCAATGTCGATGGCAGCTGCGCCTGCATGATCGAGGTTGCACAAGCTGATATGGATGCGGCCTTCGGCATCTACGGAAGCGGACGCGGAAATTTGGTTGACGGACTTGCCGTTTATTCCATAGCTGTTGCCCGAGAAACTTGTCTGCAGCAGCGTAGCATCCTGATGCACTTTGTACATATCCATCACGTGATAGGTAGGGGTCACCACCATTTTCTCGCCTTCGGTTAAAATAACCGACTGCAGCACGTTTACGACCTGCGCAAGGTTAGCGATGCGGACGCGGTCACTGTGCTGGTGGAAAATGTTTAAGGTTACGCCGGCGACAAGGGCATCTCGGATCGTGTTTTGCTGGTACAGGAATCCGGGATTGGTGCCCGGTTCGACGTCGTACCATGTGCCCCATTCATCGACAACAAGAGCGATTCGTTTATCCGGATCGTAGCGGTCCATAATCGCAGAATGGCGGGTGATCAACTCGTCCATGCGGAGCGCATGAAACAGCGTGGAGAACCATTCCTCCTCTGAGAATCCTGTTGCCGGGCTTTTATTTTCCCATATGCCGCTTGGAATTGTGTAATAATGAAGGCTGATGCCGTCCATGAAGCGATGAGCCTCGCGCATGACGGTATCCATCCAGTCGTAGTCGTCGCTATTTGGGCCGCAGGCGATTTTAAACACGTTGTTGCCGCCGTAATTGCGGACATACGTTTGATAACGGCGGTACAAATCTGCGTAATATTGCGGGCGCATGTTGCCGCCGCAGCCCCAGTTTTCATTGCCCACGCCAAAAAACTGCAAGCCCCACGGTTCTTCGCGGCCGTTCTGCTTGCGGAGCTCCGCCATGGGCGACACGCCGTCAAAGGTCATATATTCGACCCACTCGGACATTTCTTGTACCGTTCCGCTGCCTACGTTGCCGGATATGTAAGGTTCACAATTCAGCTGCCCGCATAATTCCATAAACTCATGCGTGCCAAAATGATTGTTTTCGACCACGCCGCCCCAATGGGTGTTAATCATCCGCTTGCGCGATTCGCGCGGTCCGATTCCGTCTTTCCAATGGTATTCGTCGGCAAAGCAGCCGCCCGGCCAGCGCAGGTTTGGAATACGAATTTTTTTCAGCGCTTCGACCACATCCTTGCGGATTCCTTTTGTATTCGGAATAGGGGAATCTTCGCCTACCCAAAATCCTTCATAAATGCAGCGCCCCAAATGCTCGGAGAAATGGCCGTATAGATGACGGCTGATGGGCGATAACAAACAATCGGCATTCACGGTCAAACGGTTCGTCATTTCACAACCTCCAATTAATAAAAATATTAATCAGTTAATAATTTGATTATTTCTATTATCATCTTAAATGGCGGCGCTTTCAAAATCAATCCTTATTTTTGAGTTAATCCTCCGCAATGCCGCCTAAAATGGACAACGGCACCCTGCAATTAGGGTGCCGTCTTATTTTTTGCTGCGCATGTGATGCGCATTGCATATATTTAACCGTACCTGCTGGACAGGCCGCGCTGAAATCCCGTTAATTTTTCAAATCTTGCTGTTTACTCGTTATTCCAAAACAACGAAAGCCCTGCCTCTCTTTCGTCCTTGCGGCTCCGAAGACCGCGCCAGTGTGAATCAGAACTACAGTACAAATGAATGGTGTGAAATTAACTGCCTTCAAAGAAATCAAATTCGAGGAAAAAAGGATGTTCTTTCGAGGGATTTACTGAGGTTAAATATAGCATTCAACTTAATAAGTATAGCGCATCTGAATAACAATTGCAACATTCGTGTATAAAAAGTAGATTGGCAATAATTAAGAATGACAAGTTTAATTATGGATATTCTATAAGGGTAAAAAAAGCTCCGGTTATATACAGCAAATCTAGAAGGAGGAAATCCGGCCTATGCCGCTTTGGATCGAGGTTACACTTCGCACATTAGCTTCCGCTGTTATTTTATTTGCCATTACAAAAATTTTGGGCAAGCGGCAAATATCGCAGCTTTCCCTATTCGAATACATTACGGGGGCAACGATGGGCAATATTGCCTCTTATGTATCACTCGATATTGATAATTACTGGTATATCGGCGTTATTGCGCTGACAGTGTGGACGATTGTATCCGTAAGCATAGAGTTCATTACGCTCAAAAGCAAAAAAGCACGCGATCTGCTGGATGGAAAAGGCACTGTACTTGTGCAGAACGGCGCATTAATCCGTAAAAATTTGAAGAAGGAACGCATTACGCTGGACGAATTGATGGAGCAGCTGCGCAAAAAGGACATTTACCGGCTGGCCGATGTCGAGTTCGGTATTATGGAGAAAAGCGGCGATATGAACTTCCTGTTAAAAAAGGAATTTCAGCCGCTTACGCCAAATGCGCTTGGCTGGAAAGTGCCGCGTGAACGCGAACCGATTACGGTGATGCAGGACGGCAATATATTGGACCCTTCATTAAGGCAGACCGGATATGACGAGCAGTGGCTGAAGCATCAGCTGCGAAGCCAAAAGGTGCAAACCGAAGATGTGTTTTTTGCGCAAGTCGATGCAACGGGCAATTTGACGGTGCAGACAGGGGATGCAGCGCTGCCGGAGCAGGCGCCTTCTAAGCCGACCGAAAATATTGCGACGCTGCTCAAACAGTTTGATAACGAGCTGCATATGCTTGAACAATTTGCGCCAAACGACAAGGATCGTTTGGACTACCGCAATGCGAGAGAAAAGCTTCATATCTCAATGCGTGATTATCGGCCGCTGCAGCCGTAAGCCTGAAGTCGGATTCAAACAGGCCATAAGGAGGCAGTTTGATCGCGAAAGGGCGACGCCTCCTTATGGATAAAGCAGATGCTGAATTCGCACCTATATAATAGGAAGAAATACATTTGAACGTGGGAATGGGATGCTAATAAAGCAGCTGCGAGTCCTGTCCTTGATGGGCAGGCGGCGCTCCTTGCTTGGTCCATTGGCCTTTGGCGCTTGTAGTCTTCTTGTTTGCAATCGGCCCCGGCATCAGCTGGCCGCCGGCAAATTGGTGCTTTACAAGGATGTTGAAATCGTTCAGCCAAGGCATTAACGAGTGACCAAGCCAAGCTTCCTTGGCAAACTCATTTAACTCGTTAACGTACTCTTTGTTGGCCGAGATGTACACTTCCTGAACCATCGGCGCCATTTCGCGTATTTTTACAGCAATGGTCTGCTTTAGTTCCGACGACAGCTCACTGTGGTCGTTCACTGAAAAATAGGAGTTATACGGCGTCACCAGCTTCCGGTTGTCCCAATAAGGGCTGCCGTTTTGATGATTGTATACCCCTTCGCCCATGCCGCCGTTGTTTTGCTCAGACGTTTTGCTTGAACCTTTTGTACCTACAGCCGTCCAGTCAAGCATAATGCCTGCGTAAGCATTCTTATCGGTCAGCATGACAATGGCGCCGGCGATGCCGTTTAAGGATGAGATGGCATTGGACAGCTTGGAACTGTACTCAAAGAAGCTGTTATCATGCTGGTACGGATTGCCGGACGAGGCGCCGTACATTTTGCCTCCGATCATTTTGGGATCCCCGGTTTCACGGCTGCCGTAATCCTCATCGCTGTTATGCACACGCTGCTCATACGCACATCCGGAAGCTGAGGCAATGATGACGGCCCATACGAGCAGCAAGGCTGATACACGTTTGATCATAAGCTGCATTCCTCCTTACCCGCAGTAATAAGGTTAGATTTTGCCGCGGCGTTTGAAATATACGTATTTCTATCATACATAATTGCCCATGGGTTTGGCGCACAATGTAGGGGAGGAACTCCAAAATGAAAGCGTTAAAGTTTGAATTTTTGACAGCTTTTAGAACAATTTGTGAACTCTCTGAGGAACATTGACAAAAAGTCCCTGCAACTTTATATTTAAAAAGTAATAAAGTAGCAACTATTGTAATTACAGCAATGAAAGCGTATTTTGCTGCAATTTTAACATGTTTTGCAGCTGTGAAAACGTCAAAAGTGGGGTTGATTATTGATGAATCGGTGGCAGATTGTGAAACGGTTAGCACCGCTTATGGCCATTATGGCGCTAGTGCTGACAGCCTGCGGTCGGGATGACTTGTCTACCCTTAGGCCACAGGGTCCGGTAGCGGAAGAGCAATACAACCTGATGAAGCTGGCGATTGCAATTATGATCATTGTTGTAATCGTCGTGTTTGCGATTTCTTTCTACGTTATTATCCGGTACCGCAGACGTCCAGGAGATAAGACGATTCCTAAGCAGGTTGAAGGGAACCATAAGCTGGAAATTATTTGGACAATCATTCCGATTGTCTTGCTGATCATTTTGGGAGTTCCAACCGTTCAATCCGTATTCAACCTATCGAAAGATTACACCGATGACAGTAACGCAGTTAAAGTTATTGTGACCTCTCATCAATACTGGTGGGAATTTGAATACCCGGATTACGGCGTTAAAACAGCGCAAGAGCTTGTAATTCCAAAAGGCAAAACGATTTCGATCGAAGCCAAATCGGCTGACGTGATTCACTCGTTCTGGATTCCATCACTTGCAGGCAAGATTGATACCAACCCAGGCGGCAACATTAACAAAATGCATTTCTCAGCACCTAAAGAAGGCGTTTACTTAGGGAAATGCGCGGAGCTGTGCGGACCTTCCCACGGTTTGATGGATTTTAAAGTGAAAGCGGTTGATTCCGCATCGTTTGATCGCTGGGTATCGGCTTTGAAAGCTCCTGTTGCGATGCCGGCTGATCCAGCAATCAAAGAAGCCTTCGTTAACAAATGCTTGACATGCCATGCTGTAGGCGACCAAGGCGGACCGGCTTACCCGAACTTGACTGGCATTGCGAGCCGTGATTCGGTTGGCGGTATTCTCATCAACACCGATGACCCTAAATATTCCAATGAAGGTTCCGTATACGACAACCTGAAACGTTGGATTTCCAACCCGAATGCTGTGAAGCCGGGGAATGGAATGGGTAAAATCGAGCTGACGGATCAAGAGTTGGATGGAATTGCCAAATATTTGTCAGAATTAAAGCTCGATTATGAACAATAAATCATCGGTAACTGAAGGAGGTACCTACCTTGTCGCATGCACACGAGGTTAAACGTTACAGAGGGCTGATGGATTGGCTCACAACGGTTGACCATAAGAAAATCGGTATACTGTATATGATTGCAGGAGGATTTTTCTTCCTTGTAGGCGGTTTGGAAGCTATTCTTATCCGTATACAGCTATGGAAGCCGCTTAATGACTTTGTGGATGCCAATACATACAACCAGCTGCTGACCATGCACGGCACGACAATGATCTTTTTGGCCGCTATGCCGCTCCTGTTTGCGCTAATGAACTGTATTATTCCGCTCCAGATAGGGGCTCGCGACGTTGCTTTCCCGTTTGTTAACGCGCTTGGCTTCTGGACTTTTTTCCTGGGCGGCGTGCTGCTCAATATCAGCTGGTTTGCAGGCGGTGCGCCGGCAGCAGGCTGGACTGCATATGCCACTTTATCCGGTGATACATTTAGTTCCGGACACGGATTAGACTTTTATGTCATCGGCCTCCAGATTGCCGGTATCGGCACGCTGGTCGGCGGCATTAACTTTCTGGTCACCATTATTAATATGCGTGCTCCGGGTATGAGCTTTATGCGGATGCCGATGTTCACATGGACCATCTTTATCACATCCGCGCTTATCTTGTTTGCATTCCCTGCTTTGACCGTCGGTCTGGTTGCGTTGATGTTCGACCGGCTGTTTGGCGCTAATTTCTTCGAACCATCGGCAGGCGGTAACGCTGTCTTATGGGAGCATATCTTCTGGATATTTGGTCACCCGGAAGTTTACATTCTCATATTGCCGGCATTTGGGGTTATTTCCGAGGTAATAAGCACATTCTCGCGCAAGCGGCTGTTTGGATACAGCTCCATGGTGTTTGCAACGATATTAATCGGTTTCCTGGGCTTCATGGTGTGGGCGCATCACATGTTCACAACAGGCCTTGGCCCGGTTGCAAACTCGTTGTTCTCCATTGCAACGATGCTGATCGCAGTGCCAACCGGGATCAAAATTTTCAACTGGCTGTTTACGATGTGGGGCGGATCTATCCGGTTTACGACAGCAAATCTGTTTGCGGTTGGTTTTGTTCCGACATTCGTTATGGGCGGCGTCACCGGCGTTATGCTAGCTGCGGCTCCGGCCGACTTCCAGTATCATGACTCGTATTTCGTCGTAGCCCATTTCCACTACGTTATTGTAGGCGGTTTGATTTTAGGGATATTCGCAGGCCTTCATTACTGGTGGCCGAAAATTTTCGGCAGAATGCTTAATGAAGGTTTGGGTAAACTGACATTCTGGACATTCTTTATCGGATTCCATCTGACTTTCTTTGTCCAGCATTTCCTAGGTCTCATGGGGATGCCTCGGCGTATTTGGACGTACCTGGACGGTCTTGGCTTTAATGAGCTGAACTTGATCAGTACGATTGGCGCTTTCTTGATGGGCTTCGGAACAATCTTTTTCCTGCTCAACATTGTTGTTACGGCATTCAAACCGGCCAATGCAGCAGCTGACCCTTGGGAGGATGGACGTACGCTGGAGTGGACGATTTCTTCACCGGCGCCGGAATACAACTTTGCTCAAACGCCGCTTGTACGCAGCTATGACGCCTTTTGGAAAGAAAAGATGGACGGCAATCATGCGATGACGCCGGCAGAGCCGTTAGGTCCGATTCATATGCCGTCTCCTTCGATTCTTCCGCTGTTTATGTCCATTGGGCTTTTTATCGCCGGACTAGGGTTTATGTACCAGAAGGACTGGGATAATCATCTTGGCGTGTATATGGGGATATTCGGCTTGATTATTACTTTCTTCTGTATGATGCTTCGCTCCCTCCGGGATGATCACGGGTATCATATTGAACCGGATGACATTCACGATCAGGGGGTGAAAGCATGAGTTCACATGCACATGCAGAAGGCCAGCTGCCTCATGAACCGGAAAAAGCAACGGCAGAAGGCCGCAATAAGGTTCTTGGCTTCTGGCTGTTCCTCGGCGGGGAGACCGTATTGTTCGGAACATTATTCTCCTCGTTCCTTGCTTTGCGTGACCAAGTGCTTGACGGTCCTAAAGCATCGGAATTGTTTGAACTGCCGCTTGTCGCGCTGGCAACAATACTCCTGTTGACGTCCAGCTTAACAAGCGTATTTGCAACCTATGCTCTGCACCGCAACAATGTAAAAGCGTTAATCAGCTGGCTGATTGTTACCGTTGTGCTGGGCCTCGGATTCCTTGGCCTTGAAATTTACGAGTTTAACAATTACGCCAGCGAAGGCCATCAGTTCAGAACAAGCGCATTCAGCTCTTCGTTTTATACGCTGGTTGGCTTCCACGGCGGTCACGTACTGTTTGGGGTTTTATGGATATCGCTTATTATCGGCCAGCTTGCGAAAAAAGGTTTGACGGTCGTAACTGCACCTAAAGCGTATGTAGCCGGATTATACTGGCACTTTATCGACGTGGTTTGGGTATTCATTTTCACCGTCGTTTACTTGATGGGAAAGGTGGGCTAACGAATGGCAAGCGAAAGCAATCATTCGACCACGGAGCGGCCGCAGCGGCATCGGGTGGAAGGGCCGCAAAAGCATATTATCGCATTTGTGTTTTCCCTTCTGCTGACGCTTATCGCATTTGCTGTCGTGATATCCGGAGATGTAAACAAAGATTTTATTTACCTTGTATTGCTTGGCACTGCATTGCTCCAAGTATTCGTACAGCTTGCTTTCTGGATGCATATGAAAGATCGAGGGCATGTCATGCCGATTATCGGAATCGGCTTTGGAGTTTTCGTCGTATTCACGATGGTTATTATGGCCGAATATTGGGCATGGTGGTAACAGAGCAAGGAGGGTTCCTCATGGAACCCTCCTTGCACTATTGATTTGATTTTGTCCAATTTTATGTAAAAATGGATGGAATGAGATGAATGTCTGGAAGGAGAATCCACCATGCTGGGACTGCAATATTTCACCTTTGAAGAATTGTGGAATCCGATCTATATGTTTGTTATGGCGGCCATTGTCATTTTATATTTTTATATGATTGGCCCATGGAGAGAGAAACATGCGCCGGAAGCGCCACAATCAACCGCCTGGCAGAAAACATTATTTATAACGGCAGTGATATTGTTTTATATGGTGCAGGGCGGACCGGTCAATTTGCTTGGCCATCTGATGTTTACGTTCCATATGATTGATATGTCCGTGTCTTATTTGATGGTTCCGCCGTTGCTGCTGTTGTCGATCCCGGGTTACTTTTGGCAAGCGGTCTTTGCTAAATCCTGGTGGCGCAAACTGCGGTTTATGATGAACCCGATTGTGACGCTTGTTTTATTTAATTTGTTGTTTTCCGTCTATCACGTACCGATGATTCATGATTACATCATGACGCATTATGCGATCCATCGCGCCTATTATTTGCTGTTGCTCGTAACAGCCATCATGATGTGGTGGCAAATCGTATGTCCGGTGCCGGAGTGGAACCGGCTAACCGATCTGAAAAAGATGGCGTATGTTTTTGCCAATGGCGTGCTGCTGACTCCGGCATGTGCGCTAATCATTTTTGCCAGTACGCCGCTGTATGCCGTTTATAACGATCCGGATGTATGGGTGAAGGCGATGGGTTATTGCGTATCGGGCGATCCTAACCGGCTGCTCGCGATGTTTAACGGGCCGCAATTTTTTAATTTAATGGAACCGGTGGAAGACCAGCAATTAGGCGGTATTGTGATGAAGCTGCTTCAGGAGTTTATGTATGGCGTCATATTGGCTTATATTTTCTTTCATTGGTTTAAGAAAGAACATACGGAAGACGATATGCCTAACACGAACCCGAATACCGGCGCAGTCTAATTTGTTCCTTGTATACATAGGAAATAACGATCAAGATTAGGTGGGGATTGCGTTGTCCATTTATGAAATCATGCCGACTATAAGTACAGCTTTTATCGTCATAAGCGGAATTCTGGTAGCGATTGGATGGCGCCTGGCCATGAAGAGGCAATTTGCTACACATGAACGGGTAATGGTGGGCGGTGCAGTAACGGCTTTACTCTTTTTTATCGTGTATATATCGCGAACCGCTTTGGTAGGAAATACGTCATGGGGCGGGCCGGATTGGCTGAAGCCTTATTATATGGTGTTTTTGTTGTTCCATATTGTGTTGGCAACTGTTGCAGCTGTTTTTGGCATTACGACCTTATTGCTTGCTTATAATAAAAGATTTGCAAAACACCGCAGATGGGGACGAATTACGGCCAGCATTTGGCTGCCCACCGCTTTTACCGGCGTTGTCGTGTATGTATTGCTTTATTTGATGTATCCGGGCGGTCATACGGCGCCTGTCTATCGTGCGATATTTGGATAATTGCAGCATCTTAGAATGGATGTAGAAACTGCCTGAAGGCTAAGGAAACCGCTGAAATGATAGCTACGCGGGGTTATGGCCTTCAGGCAGTTTTTTATTATCGAATATGGATATGTTTGACAGAAGTGTAATGATGTGAGTATACTGTGTATAAAGATATATACAGTGGATCGCTTTATAGTTTGAGGTTGGAGGGGAAATCATCGGTGAAGGCTTGGCAAGGAGCATGGCATATTGCAAAACATGAGATTCGCAGAAAGCCGCTGGGCAGCTTGTTCACGCTTTTTTTTAGCGGATATATGGCATTAACTACTTATCAGCAGTTTGATTCTTCTACAGGCCATGAAACAGGCGGAATCATCAGCATGATGGATTTTTTGATGTTGACCGTTTTTCCGGTGCTGGCTTTCTCCTATAACCGGATGACCTTCCGCTGCTGGCGTGAAGATACGAATACACGCAGGCTGGCTCAGTGGAGAACGATACCGATACCGGTTGCAAGCATCGTGTTAGGCCGAATGCTGCAGATGGTGTTTCATTTGCTGCCCGCAATGATCCTCTATTTTACTATCCAATATGTAACACACCCGGAACTGCGAACATCTACTCATTTAGGCCATTATTTTCTTTTTGGGCTGTTTTGGTTTTTTTATGCATTGGGTATGGCTGTCGTTTATTTGTATCTCGAACTAGGATATTCAGGCAAACAATATTTATTATTTACCATTCTGATTTTCTTTATCATAGGCATCGTTACGACGGTTATTGCGATTGGGCCGCATATTCATCTGGTTCGAAAAGTGCTGGAAGCCGAAGCTGACGGACAATGGGGATATACAGCGGTATCGCTGCTGTTTAGCGCTGTCATGCTGTTCAGCGGGTACAAAATCATTCCGGTGCGGCTGCGTAATCGAAGTTATTTGAAATAGTCGAAAGAAAAAGAAGGTGAAAGCGTGTGGCTGCCGATACACATTAATGAACAAAGCGCGGAGCCGCTTTATTATCAGATCGAAGTGCAGCTGCGTGCTCTTATCGTAAGCGGCCAGCTGGAGGAAGGGCTGCTCCTTCCATCCATACGTGAATTCGCACAAAGGCTAAAATGCAGCATTATTACGATTCGGCGCGTTTATCAGGATTTGGAGGCGGAAGGCTTGCTCCGGACCAAGCAAGGAACCGGTACCTATGTCGCCAAGGTAGAAAATAAGGACAAGGATCGCTACCGGCTGGAAGCTGTCATTGAAGCGTTTAATACCGCAATAGAAGCGGGACTACGTGTACAGTGCAGTAAAGAGGAGCTTTATGAGATTTTTCAAAAAGCGCTTCAGCGCTATCAGTTTAATTAGTAGAGCAGCAAACGCGGACAAAAGCAGAGGTGAATATATTTTGATGGCAAATGAATGTGCAGCAGAACTGTGTGCGGTCGAGCTGCAGCGTACACATTTTAAGCTGGGGCCGGTCGGGCTGGCTATTCCAACCGGATATGTAACGGCGATTGTTGGCCCTAACGGGTCCGGGAAAAGTTCCTTATTCCGGCTGCTGCTTGACCTCATCAAGCCGGACGCGGGGAAGTTAAACTGTTTGGGGAAACGATCGGACGTTCCGCCGACACCCATTTGAAACAGCGAGTAGGCTATTTGCCCGAAGAACCTACGATGGGGGAAGACGACATGACGGGGGCATTCAAAGCGGCATTCAGCCGCCCGTGGTATGCGAAGTGGGATGTTAACCGGTACCGCGAGCTGCTCCGTATATTTGAAGTGGAGGATGGCATTAAACTCGGCAAAATGTCGAAGGGGATGCGGCGCAAATATGATTTTATCCTCTCCATGGTACATCAGCCCGAACTGCTGCTGCTCGACGAACCGTCATCCGGACTTGATCCGCTTGCTTGGCGGCTTATGATTGATGTCTTGCATCGTTATATGGAAACAGGTGAGCGCACGGTCATTATGGCTTCCCATATTGTGGAGGAAGTGAAACGGCTGGCCGATTACATCGTATTTATGGCTGGCGGACGGATATTGGGCTGTTATGAAAAAGATGAACTGCTTGGCGGCTGGCATTCGTTTTACATTCATAAAGAAGGATTAACCGAAGCGCAGGCAGCAGCTATGCCGGGACAACGCCGTATAGATCATTCAGGAAGCGCGCTTAAAGTCGTGACGGAGCTTGCCTTTGAAGCCGAAACCTGGTGCAGGGAGCAAGGCATCCTTATTGTGCACCGCCATCCGATGGAGCTGGAAGATATATTGGCGGAGCTGCTGGAGAAAGAACGGATACGAACCAGATCTTAAGTTGAGGTATGACATTTGAGGTTTGAAAGGGGAACACGGATGAAGCCATTAATCGTAGAGCAGGTTGTCAAGCAATACGGGGATAAAACAGCGGTAAACGGTATTAGCCTGGAGGTAGGGGAAGGTGAAATTTACGGCCTGCTGGGCGCAAACGGCGCAGGGAAAACAACGACGATGCGTATGGTGCTGGGGCTGATCTATCCCGATCACGGTCGGATTTTGTACAATGGCAAGCCTTATACGCAACAGGAGTTGCGCTTGCTTGGCTATTTGCCGGAGGAGCGCGGATTATATGCAAGAGTGAAGGTAAGCGACCAAATTACGTATTTGGCCCGCTTGAAGGGCATGTCCAAAAAGGATGCGGAAATCAATTTGAAACGTTGGCTGGACCGGTTTGAAGTACCTGAATATTACGATAAAAAAGTGGAAGAGCTGTCCAAAGGCAATCAGCAAAAAATCCAGTTTATCGCCTCTGTCATCCATAACCCTAAAATCGTAATATTAGACGAAGCGTTCAGCGGCCTTGATCCCGTCAATGTCGAAATGCTGAAGAAGGTTGTCAAGGAGCTGCGCGATGAAGGCATGACGATGCTGTTCTCGACACACCGGATGGAGCATGTCGAGGAGCTTTGCCGGAACATTACGATTTTGCACCGGTCCAATGTAGTGCTGCAAGGCAATATCAAGGAGATTAAACGCCGGTATCCGCGGGAAAAAGTGATTCTGAACACGGAAAGCGAAGTAAAGGGACTGCAAGGACTGCAAGGGGTAACGAAAGTGGAACGGCATGAATACGGTTATGAAATTGGCATCTCGGATGAATCTGCAGCTCCACATATTTTGAATTTGGCAGTTAGCCAGACGGCAATTCAGCGGTTTGAAGTGATGGAGCCAACGTTAAATGAAATCTTCATTCGATCGGTAGGTGAGCGGCATGAATAGTTTCTGGACGGTAGTGGGGTTTACGATTCGAAGCAAGCTGCGGGGCAAAGCTTTTTTGATTACAACGCTTATTATGGTCATTATTTTATGTATTGGCTCTAATTTGCCGTCTATTATTTCGCTGTTTGATAAAGACGGCCCAGGCAAAGCGACCGCGATCGGCTATATACAGGCGGAACAGGGAAATGCGGCGGAAGGGGCGGCAATCGCCAAACAGCTGCAGGCGTATTACGAGTCCCAGGCGGTTCCGGACATCAAGCTAATCGGCTACCCGGATGCCGGCTCGCCGGAACAAAACGAAGCTGAGTTAAAGCAAGCGATTGTAGACAAAAAGATTAAAGGCTACCTCACCTTTGGGGAAAAAACGGCTAACGGGCTTCCGGCGGTATCGTACAATTCGGAGAAGCTGATGGCTGGCTCCGTCTCCACCTCATTGGCAAGCGCGCTTCAAGTTGTGAATGTAAATCGGATTTTACAAGATTCAGGCATATCGGAGCAGCAAAAAGCACTGCTATTCACTCCGGTCGAAGTGGAATCCGTCAAAATTAAAGCGGGCAGCGGCGTAGGCAAAGGCGATGACAAAACGCCAGAGGAGCAAGGGGTAGATATCGGCCTGGCGACCGTTATTTCACTTATGCTGTTTATGGGCATTATGATTACCGGACAAATGATAGCATCGGAAATTACTTCGGAAAAAAGCTCTCGTGTTATGGAGCTGCTCGTTACAAGCGTAGCGCCGCTTAAGCAAATGTTCGGCAAAATTATCGGGATGTGTATTATCGGTTTAGGCCAAATTGTGCTGTACGGCATTGTAATCGGCATTAACCTGTCGCTGCCTAACAATCAAAACGCTCTCCAAGATATGAATTTGAATTTGAACAAAGTTGATCCTCTGCTGTTTATGTATGCGATTATCTATTATTTGCTCGGCTACTTCCTGTACGCCACTTTATATGCGGCGATCGGATCGACGGTCAGCCGGACAGAGGACCTCGGGCAGGCGGTTATGCCCATAACGATGGTTTCGCTTGTCAGCTTCTATATTTCTTCGTTTAGCGCAAGCACGCCGGACAGCATGCTTGTGACAGTTGCATCGTATGTGCCGTTCTCGGCGCCATATGTTATGATGCTGCGGATTGCGCTGGTTGATCCTCCGGTTTGGGAAGTGCTTGTCTCGATTGCCATTATGGTTGTGTTTATATTGGCCGCAGGCTGGATATCGGCAAAAATTTACCGCACCGGCGTATTGATGTACGGCAAACGTCCAAGTATTAAAGAGATTCGCAAAGCGATGAAAGCTTTTAAAGTCTAATCCTTCATTCCAAAGGCGGGATTCCGGATGAAGAAAATTGCCGAAGGGCGTACGGCAGATATATTCGAGCAGGAGACGGGCAAAATTGTAAAGCTGTATCGCCGTTATATGGATGTACAATCGATTCAATATGAATACGCGGTGAACCAAGTAGTAGGAGCTTTTGATTTGGCTGCGCCTAAAGCGTATGAATTACTAGAGGCCGAACAAAGAAGAGGCATCGTATTTGAACGGGTCGAAGGCGAAACGATGCTGAGTCTGATTATCCGGCAGCCAGGCGAGATGAACCGGCTGGCTGCCCAGTTTGCCAAATTGCAAAACCGGATACACCGGTATGAGGTAGAGGTAGAGGTAGAGGCGGGAACTGGCGGCAAACGGGGCATTTTAAAACAAAAAGAGCTGCTGAAGCGTCATATCAACAGCACACCGCTTCTTTCCGAGCAAGTCAAAAATGAAATTTTAGAGCAGCTGGAGCAGCTGCCGGATGGGAACCGGCTTTGCCATGGCGATTATCATCCGGACAATGTCATGTTCGGCGAGCAAAGCTGGGTTATCGACTGGATGAACGGCACAGTCGGCCAGCCTGCCGCCGATGTCGCCCGTACCGTGTTGCTGATCCGTCACGGGGCATTGCCTGATGATGCTCCAAGCGATGTCATTGAAGCGATTCAGCATATGCGCGAGAACATTATCAGCATCTATTTGGAACATTATTTGCAGGTTAGCGGCTTGCAGCAAGCCGAAATAGACCAGTGGCTGCTGCCGGTTGCAGCAGCAAGGCTGGCGGAAGGTCAGCCGGAACAGGAGCAAAAGCAAATACTCGGGCTGGTTGACCGCTTACTGGCAGAAAGCCGCCTGCGCGCCAGATTATAAAATAGGAACACGAATCCATACACCGGAGGCATTAAATTATAGCGCTGGCGACACGCGTACCGATTGTCCGGTGGCGGCCGCCCGGTCAATGGCCATGGACAGGCGAATATCCATTAACGCTTCCTGCAGCGAATAAAAACGGGTGTCCTGCTTGGCATAATCAGCCATACGGGACAATGTTTCGGCCATTGCAATTTCATCGTCGGAAAACGGCGCCGGATAATACGGGTTGCGGTACAGGCGCTCTGCTCCGCCCCGCAGTTCCCGCAGCGACAGGGGAGCCAGGCTGCCTTCCTGGCCGTCCTGCAGCCTGCGGATTGACCATGTTTCATAACCGCCCGGCCCGCCGGAGCCGCTTATGCTGCTTGTCACTTCATTGTCCCGGATCTCGCCGTGCGAGCCGCGGATGAGCAGCCGGTTTTGGCGCAGCGGGGAAAAATATTGGGAGCGCGTAAAATCAAGCAGAGCGCTTTTGCCGTTACTGAACGACAGGATGGCGATATCTTGCAGCTCCGTCTCGAGCTTGTCCTGCACAGCCCGTCCCCGGTATGGAACTTCCAGAATCGGCAGCTCGAACCGGCGGGCTGCAATTTCACATTCGGCACCCGCCTTCTCCGAAAGATAATGACGGATCAGGCTGATGCCATGATAGCCGTGCGCGGCCGATACTTGCACGTGGCGCACATCGCCTATACGGCCGGAGCGGATGACTGCCGCCCGGGCGGCATGATGCGGCTGCAGCGGGTATTGCTCGGCAACTTGGATCGGTGCGCCTGCTTCGGCAAGCTCAGCTATCCGCTTGAAGCCCTCTTCGTCGGCAGCAGGAGGCGTCTCGGCCAATACCGGCACGCCTAACGATGCCAGCTGCTGCAGCACTGCAGGGGCTGATGCTTTTGACACGGCCGTCAGCACAAAATCGCAGTGCTTCGCCAGCTCCTCCGGCGTTGAATACAGCCGGATTCCCCATTTGGCTGCAGCATCTTTATATTTAGCCGGATCGCGAACGGCAATGCCGACGATCTCGAACAGATGCGGCAGCTGTCCCGCTACGCGCAAATAAGCTTCCGCCCGCCATCCCATTCCTACAATTCCGAACCGTACAGGTTGTGTCATCTTGTTTACCTCCATTTGGTTTATACCATGGCAGCAGGTTCCCGGAGGCGGTCTTTAAATTGCTTGGGAGAGCAGCCGTTATACCGCCGGAACCGGTCGTAAAAATGCCCCAGATTGGATATGCCCACCGCTTCAGCGACTTCGGCAATGCTGGTATCGCTGGTCAGAAGCATCTGCTCCGCTTTTTTTATCCGCTTGTACACAACAAAATCAGTGAACGACATGCCGACCGCTTTTTTGAACATTTTGATGAAATGGGTGTAACTGATATTCATAAAAGCGCTCAGTTCGTTTATCGACAGCTTTTCGCTCAAATGGTTTTCAATGTAATACAGGGCGGGCTGAAGACGCTCCAGCATCGCATTGTCCAAATAGTTCAGCTTTTTGTCGGTATCATGGCGCAGCAGCAGCAGCAGCATCGTTTTCAGCCGGGAGGAAACAGCCAGCTCGAAGCCCAGGCTCTGATCGTTCATTTCCTTGTAAATTTCCCGGATAAGCCGGACGGTTTGCCTGCGTGCGCCGTCATGCTTGCTGTACACGTAGTTTAACGCGCTCAGCGGGCGGATGACCTCGGAGAAATATTGCATGCTTTTTAAGGTGCTGGAATCCCAGTACTTGGACAGGTCGATTTGAAACACAATATAGCTTAAATTTCCCGCTTTTGTCTGCACGGTCGTGTGCGGCTCGTTGGAGCCAAACAAGGCAATATCGCCTTCACGGAGGAGCAGCTGCTCCTGATTGTAAAAAACGGCCATCTCGCCTTGCAAAATAAGCAGAAATTCGATTTCTTTATGATAATGCCAGTGGGAATTAAACTGCTGAACCTGCTCGATTTGCAGGTCGGCGTCGCGAATATCTTCATTGGATGTGTCAATTTGCCAGATGCGGACGGCAAGAAACGGGTCCTGGTAGACCACTTGCTCATAATACATTTCGGGATACATAGGCTGTATTCTCCTTTATCGCGATGGGAACAGACAGGCGTACACCCCTTCAGTTTATCATAACCGGATGCCAAGGGACATTTTGCGAAAATCACAGATTTGCGTAAAAAAAATAGGCGTAAAGCCGCTCATGCAAACACGGAGTACAGAATAGCGTAATAATTATATCGGATTTGCAATCGATTTCATAAGGACGGGATGATTATAATCATAATAAATGATTGATAGTAAAGGAGCGAATAGAATGGGCGCAAATATAAAAGTCACGATCTGGAACGAACATCGCCATGAACTTAGCAATGAAAAAGTGGCAGCCATTTATCCTAACGGGATTCATACGGCCATTGCCGAAGGACTGGAAGGGGCTTCTTCCGTCAAGTTTGCATTGCTGGACGATCCGCAGCACGGGCTGACGGACGAAGTGCTGAACGACACGGATGTTCTCATCTGGTGGGGCCATATGGCGCATCATGAAGTTCAGGATGAAATCGTGGAGAAAGTATACAACCGCGTCATTAAAGGGATGGGGCTTATCGTCCTTCACTCCGGCCATTTCTCGAAAATTTTCAAAAAGCTGATGGGCACATCCTGCGATTTGAAATGGCGTGAAGCGGACGATAAAGAGCGGCTGTGGGTAGTTAATCCGGCCCATCCGATCGTGGAAGGCATCGGACCGTATTTTGAGCTGCCGAAGGAAGAAATGTACGGCGAGCACTTTGACATTCCAGCTCCGGACGAGCTTGTGCTGATCAGCTGGTTTGAAGGCGGCGAAGTGTTCCGCAGCGGCTGCATCTACAATCGCGGTGCGGGCAAAGTATTTTATTTCCGCCCGGGCCATGAGACATACCCGACCTATTACGATGCGAACGTGCGCAAAGTCATTTCCAATGCGGTCAAATGGGCTGCTCCAGTTAACCGCGAATTGCCGGTATACGGCAATTCGAAACCGCTGGAAACGATTTCGGAAAAATAGTAATTCCGCTTGCTTAGCGGCTTGATTTGATTAGAATAACGAATACGGCATTGCCGCCAGCGAACTGCTCCTTATGGAAGGAGCAGCCCGCAGGCGGCAATGCTTTTTTTGCTTCAGGACGGATGGGGAATTATCTCTTTGGTTGGCTGGGCTGTATTTGGGGTATCGCTAAAGAAAGGTAATCCGTTATGGTTTGCCGGAATGGATGAAAGGGGGCGAAAGGTTGAGCGAACTGTATTACATTATCGTCATGACGGCTGATCTTGCTGCCGGCCTTGGGTATTTGATTTACGCCGGTAAAAAAGCGCTCGAATACGAAGAAGATGAACACCGCGCCGAATAATTCGTCTTGGACACAGCGTCCCCATCCGTAATACAATAAAATAAATAACCGGGCGACTTACTCGGGATAACCTGTCTGCTGAACGAATCGGGCAGGCTGTCCGCGTGCAAGGTGCGCTTGGTACGGAGGGGAAGGTGCTTGCCTAATGATCGGCTCGGATCCATTTGTACGCAATGAGAGAGAGGTTTGGATTGCCGAAAGGTCGGACCGGCTGGCGGCGGTGTTTGCTGAACGGGCTCCCGGACATGACCGCGAAGGTTCATTTCCTTTTGATAATTTCCGCGATTTGAAGGAAGCCGGCTACTTAAAGCTGACGCTGCCCAAGCAATACGGCGGCGACGAAGCTTCTTTATATGAAATGGTGCTGGCCCAGGAGCGGCTTGCGCGCGGCGACGGCTCCACTGCGCTTGCCGTAGGCTGGCATATCGGCGCGATGCTGCAGCTGCGTTATACGAAGGCATGGCCGGAGAAGCTGTATGCCGGCTTTTGCGAAGCGGTCATCCGGGACGGGGCGATGGTGAACAACTTCGCCAGCGAAAGAGCGACCGGCAGCCCGAGCCGCGGCGGCAGGCCGGAGACGAAAGCGGTGCGTACGGAAGGCGGCTGGCTGCTGACCGGACGCAAAACGTTTAGTACGCTCAGCCCGATTTTGAATCATTTTACGGTGAGCGCCTATGTCGAGGAAGAGGAGAAAACCGGACAGTTTTTTGTCCGCAAAGGACCGGGCGTCAGCATTGAAGAGACATGGAATACGATGGGCATGCGTTCGACCGGCAGCCATGATCTGCTGCTGGAGCGGGTGTTTGTACCGGAAGAGGAACGGATCGACGGCAAAGGGCGCGGAGAGGACACAGGCATGTCCGATTACGGCGGAGCGCTGCTGCATATTCCGGCGTGTTATATCGGCATCGCGTATGCAGCGAGGGATTATGCCGTTCGTTTTGCCGCCAATTACAAGCCAAACAGCTTGCCGGGCTCTATTGCGGAACTGCCGAATATTCAGCGGCAAATCGGCGAAATGGAAGCGGAGCTGATTACAGCGCGCACGCTGCTGTATGCGGCAGCGGACCGCTGGGACCGCGAGCCGGAGCGCCGCCCTGAGATGCGGCCGGAGCTGGGGCTGGCCAAATATACGGCGACCAATCATGCGCTGCGAATACTCGATCTGGCGATGCGGATTGTGGGCGGCTCCAGCTTGTCCCGCGATTTGCCGCTGGAGCGGATGTACCGGGATGTGCGTGCAGGTTTGCATAACCCGCCGATGGATGATGCCGTTATCACTTCGCTGGCGCGTCGGGCAATCGCGGAAGTACAGCAGCAAGCCGACAGCGGGCGGAGAGGTGCGGGAGAAATATAGCTAGGAGAACAAACAGCAAGCCTGACGGTGCGTCCGTCAGGCTTGCTGTTTGTTTCATTTGACTGTACCGCTCTTATTTTTGCTTCACAATTTCCGCTGTGATCTTGGAGATGGTTTCGTCGTCTAAATGGTTATAATTCATTAGAATGGAACCGTTGCCGTTATGAAACAGCAGGAAGGTGTGCCCGCCGGTTATCGCCTTCTGAAGTTTATTGCCGCCTATGTCAATCGTTTCACTGCTGTCTAAATCAGACGTGCGATTGCTGTACGTAATTTCAATGGCTGTATTTCCTTCATAGGGGCCGTATAAAAATTGTTTCTCGCCGCTTGTATTCTGCTCATTTGCCGGCTGGATCAGTTCCCCTTTGTTTGCTGTGTAGGCGACCAGCACATCCAGATGGTTTCCGCCGGCAGCGCCTTGGTTCTCTTTTGGCGGATAAGTAAGCTGTACAGAACTGACATCGTATCCGTCCAGCTTCGGAATTTGAAAATTAAGGCTGGCATTATCAATTAAATTTTGCGCTGTAACTAATTGTTTGTCCGAATTTTGGTTTTGGCACCCTGCTGCCAAAACCATCCATACGAGAAAGAACAAGAGGCTAAGCTTCTTCATACAAAATCACTCCTTCGTTATCGACACAATCCTTATATCGGTTTAAACAGGTTGAAACAACGCCATACAAACAGAAAGGGGAACGGTGCGGTTTATTTGATTTTAGCATATATTGAAAGCAACCTGCCTCTGTCCTGCCTCTAATGCACTGTTGACAGCTGCATGAGGATGTTGTATATTTATCTTAAATTTAAGATATTTAAATTAAAGAAGAGTGGCGAGGTGATGCCAGAATGCCAGAGCAATTGAATCAAGAGCTGTCGCTGAAGCTGATGGTCGTCTTGTCCAAAGCGTACAAAACCGTTATGGATCAAGCGATCAAGGATATGAAACGGCATGGTTTGTCGGCTTCGGAATTTACCGTGCTCGAGCTGCTGTACCATAAAGGGCGGTTTCCGTTGCAGCAAATCGGAAGCAAAATATTGGTAACGAGCGGAAGCATCACGTACAACATCGACAAGCTGGAGCGCAAAGGGTATTTGAAGCGAGTGCCATGCGATACAGACCGCCGGGTGACGTATGCGGAAATGACGGATGAAGGCCGATCTTTTTTTGACGCTATTTTTCCGAAGCATGCCGAAGCCTTGACGGACACCTTGTCAGGACTAACGGATGACGAAAAATCGCAGGCTATCGAACTGCTGAAAAAACTTGGACTGGAGGCGCAATCCAAGCTTTAGCTTGAGCGCCGTTTTTCAGCCCTAATATCTTAAATTTAAGATGATTAAATTTAAAACGAAGCAGCAAACGGGCATAAGCCCTTTCATTTGATTCATGATAACGATAAGGAGAGTGCTAATGATGAAAAAAACAAACGGGATTCACCACGTTACCGCATTTGCCGGAGGGCCGCAGCAAAACGTCGATTTTTACGCCGGTGTGCTTGGGCTACGGCTCGTGAAAAAAACGATTAACTTCGATGCGCCCGAAGTGTACCATCTTTATTTCGGCAACGAGACCGGCAGCCCGGGCACGGCCATGACGTTTTTCCCGTCACGCGGAGCGCGGAAAGGGAAAGTTGGCGGCGGGCAGGTGGGCTACACGACGTTTGCGGTTCCTGCAGGTACGATGGACTTTTGGGAAGAGCGGCTCGACAAGCTGGATGTTCCTTACAACGTGACGGAACGCCTGGGCGAGCGGTTCGTACAATTCGCCGACCCGGACGGCTTGCAGCTGGAGCTGGCGGAGCGGGAAGAAGGGCGGCTAAGCGAATGGGCATTTGGCGGCGTGCCTGCGGACAAGGCGATTAAAGGCTTTGGCGGCGCGCTTCTGTACAGCATTGCGCCGGACCAGACGATCGGCGTGCTGACGAATGTGCTTGGTCTGGACAAAGTCGCGGAAGACGCGGACTATATCCGTTTCCGGGCTGCCGGCGACATCGGCAACGTTATTGATCTTCACCGTGCGGCATTGCCGTGGGGAGCGGGCGGCGCGGGTACGGTGCATCATATCGCATGGCGCGCGGACAATCGCCCCGATCAGGAGGAGTGGCGCGAGCATGTGCTGAAGCACGGCTTCCAGCCGACGCCGGTTGTGGACCGGCAATATTTTACCGCGGTATATTTCCGTGAAGCGGGCGGCATTCTGTTCGAGATTGCAACGGACGATCCCGGTTTTGTAACGGATGAAACGTTTGATGAGCTGGGCGGGAAAGTTCAGCTGCCGGAATGGTACGAGAAACACCGCGCCTTGATTGAACGGAATTTGGAGCCGATTACGGTGCGGGTATTGGAGGGGGATCAGGCATGAGCACGATGAAGCATTTGTTCAAGCAAGGCGATCTGGCGGCGCCTACCCTTCTGCTGCTGCACGGCACGGGCGGCACGGAGCATGATTTGCTGCGGCTGGCCGAAGCGATCGCCCCGGAAGCTTCGGTGCTCAGTGTTAGAGGCAACGTGCTGGAGAACGGAATGCCGCGGTTTTTCCGCCGGCTGGCCGAAGGCGTTTTTGACGAAGAGGATTTAATCTTCCGGACGGATGAGCTGAACCGGTTTATGGATGAGGCTTCGGTGCAATACGGCTTTGACCGGAGCAATGTGGTGGCTGTTGGTTATTCCAACGGCGCCAACATTGCGGGCAGCCTGCTGTTTCATTACCGGGACGCGCTCCGGGGAGCGGTGCTGCATCATCCTATGGTGCCGATTCGGGGGATCGCGCTCCCGGATTTATCCGGTGTGCCTGTCTTCATCGGGGCGGGCGTAAACGATCCGATCTGCTCGCCGCAGGAATCGGAAGAGCTGCATAAGCTTCTGGAGGGTGCCGGGGCAGAAGTTGCATTATTGTGGGGCAATCGCGGCCATCAGCTGACAAGCGCGGAGGTCGAAGGCGCGGCGGCATGGTATAAAGAGCATTTTCGGTTGTAAAAGCAAAAGCCTGAGGCGTCCGCAGCTACGCGGAATGCTTCAGGCTTTTTATCATGGGCTTTGCCGCCCATCTTTATTTCAGCAAATTCGTGTCGTCGTTTTGCGGATCGTCGGCAATGCCTTTGGTGGAGTTGCGGAATTCGCGCAGCGTATCGCCAAATGCCCGTCCGAGCAGCGGCAGCTTCGCCGGTCCGAATACGATGAGCGCAATGGCGAGAATAATAACAAGCCCTGATATGCCGATATTGTTAAACATGGTAATTTCACCTCCTGGCAAATGGTTGATGAAGCGCTTCAGCCGGGGTTCATTTGCAGCCGGGAACGTCTGGCCGAATAACGCCATGATACGAACACGCTTATTTCAAAAAGCAGGATTAACGGCACTGTAACCGACAGATGGGATACAAAGTCGGGCGGCGAAATGCAGCTGCCAAGTATTGCAAGCCCGACGTAGGCGTACTTGCGGATATGCTTGACGCGCTCCGGCGTGAGCACACCGATGAAGGTCAGGAACAGCATCACCAGCGGCATTTCGAACGCAAGTCCCATCGGATACAGAAAGCCGATCAGGAACGAGACGTAATGCTGCAAGCCGTACACTTCGTTGGCGCCAATCGAATGGTTCAGCTTGATCATGAACGAAATCATCATCGGCAGCGCGACCGTATAGCCAAAAGCAACTCCGGAAGCAAACAGAAGCAGCGATGCCGGAACAAACCAGAGAGCTGCTTTTTCCTCCCTCGGGGTAAGCCCGGGGCGTGCGAACAGCCACAGCTGAAACAGCAGGCAGGGCAGGGTAACCGCCGTTCCGAACAGCAGCGCGCATTTCATATACACCATCAGCCCGTCCGATAAATTAAAGACGCTCCATTCCACCTGCACCGAGCCGAGATGCTCCTTCACGAAGGTAAGGAGGCGCGGCGACAAATAGATGCCGACGGCTAATGCGCACAGAAACCAGACGGCGACGATGACGAGCCGCTTCCGCAGCTCCGTGAGATGGCTGATGACGTCCTTCTCGATATTCATCTACACGAGCGATCCTCCTTTTTCCATATACTTCATAATGCCTTCCGCCGCCCGGTAGGCCAATGCGCCGACGGTTGCCGTCGGGTTGTAGCCGCTGTTATGGGCAAAAGCGGATGCGCCTACGACAAATACATTCTCCGCATCCCACATTTGCAAATAGTTATTGACGGTCGAGATGCTTGGATCGTCGCCCATGACCGCGCCGCCCGTATTATGGGTAGACTGGTACGGCACGATGTTGTACGTTTTTATTTCGCTGGCGGTATCCACCTTCGTTGCGTTCATCGCCTTCATAATCGCATCCGTTTTGCCGCTCAAAAACTTCACAAGCTCGCGGTCCTGCTCTTCAAAATCAAACGTCATCCGGATGAGCGGGTTGCCCAGGCTGTCCTTATATACCGGATCGAGGTCCAGATAGTGATGCCTATACGGCATACATGCACCTTGGATGCTGACCGTTAAACTGCGGTTTGCGTATTGAAGCGACTGTTTTTTAAAATCCGGACCCCACATCGGCGTACCCGAAGGCGTAGAGTTGTTCTGGATCGGCCGCTTGCCCGTTTGCGTATAGGCGATGTTGCCGCCATGCAAAAAGTTCAGATCGGCGTGGTCAAAGTTGTCGCCGTTAAAATCGTCGAGGCAGCTGCCCAGCGCCCCTGCGCCCGCAAACGTATTAAATTCCTTGTCGTCGAAGAAGCCCGTCGAGCTTGCGCCCAGTATTTGATAAGCATAGTTGCGCCCTACGACGCCGGTGCCGGACTGCGGATTATACGGCTTGCCCAGTTTCGAATGCAGCAGCAGCTTGACGTTGGAGAACACGAAGCTTGCCAGGATGACAATATCCGCCGGCTGCTCAAATTCCTCGCCCGTCGGCGTATTGACGTAGACAACACCGGTAGCTTTGCCGCCGTTATGGATAACTTTCGTTACGTTGGCATGTGTGCGGATTTCCAGGTTTCCAGTTTTTTGCGCTACCGGAATTACGGTAACGGTCGGATCCGCTTTGGCGCCGTATTCGCAGCCAAACCGTTCGCAGAACGCGCAGTATTGGCAAGCTCCGCGCTGAATGCCGTCCGGATTCGTATAATCCTGCGACAAATTGGCCGAACTCATGGCATAAGGAGAGAGGTTCAGCGATTTGGCGGCATCCTCAAACATTTTCATGGCCGGCGATTTTTTCATCGGAGGCGTCGGGAACGGCTTGGACATTTTGCCGCGGTGTTTCTCGTTAACTTCAGGCTCGCCGGAAATGCCGGCCATCTGCTCGTATTTGACGAAATAAGGCTCAAGCTCGTCATAGGTAATGCCCCAGTCTTGAATGATCATGCCGTCCGGAATTTTGGATTTGCCGTAACGCTCGACCGTTTTGGTTTTGATCTGAAAATCATACGGCAAAAAGCGGAAGTATTGCCCGTTCCAGTGCACGCCTGCGCCGCCTAGGCCATCGCCGAGCAGGAAGGACCCGTAGCTGCGCATCGGAAGGGAGCGCATTTTTTCGTTATGGCGGAAGGTGACGGTCTCTTTCGAAAGATCCTGCATCAGCTCATAACGCTGCGCGTAACGCAGCTCGTCATGGACATGGAAATAATCGTTCATGCTCCGCATTTTGCCGCGCTCCAGCCCAACCACTTTGTGGCCGGCTTTTGTCAGTTCAGCGGCGATGATGCCGCCAACCCAGCCCATTCCGACAATAACGATAGGTACTTTAGGCAATTTGGTAGCCATCGGTTATAACCTCCTTAGCCGTTCATATGATCATGCAAGCTGATCGGTTCGATTTTGGCGAATTCGTCTTTCTCGATAATGTCGATGTAGCCGTATTGGTTGCCGGGGTAGTTACGCATACGCCAGCCGTCCATATTTTTGTTGCCGCCGTACAGCGGGTCGGCGTAGACGCCTTCGAGCGTCAGCTGCCGCAGCAAGGAAAAGAAGGTCGCGGAAGGAATGCCCTTCAAATCGGCTTTATTCGCTTCGAATGCGGCGAGCGTTTCATCCTGCTCTTCCGGCTTCAAGTTGCTGAACGCGTTGTTATACTTTTGCTGCCCCAGTCGTTAAGAGCGGCAAGCCCGAGCGCAAACAGCTCATGGCGTTTGAAGCCAAGCTGGTAGCCCTGGTCGGCGTCCGCTTCGTAAAAGGGCGGCATCATGTAATCGCGCGCATTAATGCCCCAGCTGCCGGCCAGCTGATGGTCGATGTAGTACGCAACGCCAAGCGTTTTGGCGCCGGGTCCCAGATCATCTTCAGGGAATATCCGCTCAGCAGCGGCTTGAGTCGTCTGGAACTGCTCTTGCGTCATATACATGAGCGCCTGATTGTAATCTTTGTTGTTGGAATCTCCCGGAGCATTTTCATTGCTTTTGTTTGATGGGGTTTCCTTTTTGTTGTTCGCTCCGATCAGTCCGCCGATAACTCCGCCTACAACGACGCCGCCAAGCGCCGTGCCGGAATATTTCAGAAAGTTGCGCCGCGATGTGTCTTGCGGTTTATTGGGGGATTCGTTGTGGTCAGCCATTGCTTGTCCACCTCCGCTGAATAATTCATTGGCAAGTAACGATAGTTTTACCGAACGAGAGAAATTCATCCACTTTACATAAAAAAATAAACCATGCCTGCGGAGCGTGATGCTCTTCAGGCATGGTTTATAAGAGGTAATAGATAACTTGCCGAAATGCTGGCAGCCGTTACTTTACATAAAGGCGGCTTGTCGATTCCCAGATGCCGCCCGGCTCAAGCGTGACGAAGCCGGTCTCTTCAGCCGGGAGGCTGGAGTTAGGCGCATTCACCAAATTGAGCTGAGGTTCAGGGCAGAAATACTGGTTCGACATGTTGTTGTTCCAAATCATCCATTGCTTATAGGCGGAGCTGACATCGTAAACAAGCGTTTTGCCGATGCGGTGGTCAGTCAGTTCCATAGCATTGCGGCCGTTTTGCGGAACGGCAGTGTAATGGTTGTCCATCGCGCCCCAATAAGGCGTAATGCCGCCGGATTTCATGCGCTCTTCTTCCGGGAGAAGAGGCAGTTTTTTGCCGGTTGGCAAGCTCCGGTCGGACAGTTCCCAGCGTTCGCCGATGGTTAGTGTAAACGTGCAGTCTTCCGGCGTGCTGCCCGGAGCAAACGGCGCGTTAACGGTCGTATGGAATCCAATCATGCATGGAATGTCTTCGTTGCCTTCGTTATGTACCGAAACATGCTGCAGCAGGCCGGTCTCGTTCAGCGAGTAGCGGAGACGCAGCGTAAAGCGATGCGGCAGGTAGCGGTAAATGGCATGCTGCTCGTCTACCGTTACTTTAAGCGATACGTAGCTTTCGGTTTTCGTTACGCCGTAATCTTCAACTGTCCAAGGCGTGTCGTGGAAGAAGCCGTGCAGATGGTTGCCGCTCGCCGGCTCGTTAACCGGGAAGGTGTATTCACGGCCCTGGAACGTAAATTTTCCGTCGTCGTAGCGGTTTGGCGGAAACAATACCGGAATGCCGTATACGATTGTATTCGCTTTAAACTGTTCTATTTCGTCCGCTTTCGGCTCGCGCAAAAAAGCATAACCGTTTACCGTGTCGCGGAATGCAATCAAATTAGCGCCAATCTCCGGAACAACAGCGGCTTCATATGGTCCCCATTTGAGCCAGACAGCCTTTTCGGTATAAAAGGGTTGCTCGAATGCTTGTCCTTGCATGCTCTTTATATCCTCCTCGTCAGGTGGCAGCCATCAAGGCGCCAGCTTGTTTATTCCAACTTAGAATAGCAGGTGAGCAGGCGGCGAACAACTCCAAAATTAAAAATCAGGACCTCGGCGATACGGGCCGCCGGGTCCTGATTCGGACGGTGCGCAAATATAAACGATTAACTTGCCCCGTTTTGCTGCTGCAACAGCTGGTGAATAACATTGTGCTTGCGCCAAGGAATCGGCAGCTGTTTCGTTTCCGAATAGAAGGCCGGCCCAAAATAAATAACGCCGCGGGTAAACGATTTGATTTTGCCGATGTTGACGTAGCAGTTCGATCCGATCGGGTAATAGCCTTTTTCTTTAGTTAGCTTTTTCACCTGGTCCGGAGTCATCCGTTTTTTCAAGTTGTAGTTTTTGCCGTGAAAGCTGACAAGCCCAAGCGACCCGATTCGAAAGTATAAAATATCTGTCTCCAAATCAAACCTTTCGTACAAGTCCGTTCCCCTCAGTGTTGTATTCATCATTCCATCCCCCTTTATCCGAAATGTGAATCCTGAGATGTTAGCGCTTACATTATAGCATACCGTTTTTCTGTTTTGAAGTGTTTTTTTGGATGGATTGTCCGGCCGCCGCCAAAAGCAATTGTCTTAACGAGGAGCTTATGCTATGGTCACTTTATTGGAAATAAAACGGAGGGACTGATGAGCTGTGGCACGATTTGACGGGCATTATCATTATTCAGGCACGGTGTATATCGGTTGTTACGGGCCGGCAGACGAAGCGACTATCCATGTCTGCCAGTTCGACAAAGAGACGGGAAAACTGGAGGTGAAGGAGAGCTACGGCGGTGTAGCGGACGCGTCTTTTTTGACGCTGCATCCGAACGGCCGTTATTTGTATGCCGTCAGCGAAACGGAATTTACGGGCGGGGTCCCGGGCGGCTCGGCCGTTGCGCTGGCTGTCGGCACGGAAGACGGCAAGCTTGCTTTTACCGGCGATACGCTGACCTATGGGGCGCATCCTTGCTACATCAGCACGGATGCCGCGGGAACAACCGCATTTGTAAGCAACTACAGCGGCGGCACGATTACGCTGCTGCCGATTGAGGCGGACGGCACGCTGGGCGAAGCTTCTTTTGTCATTGAGGAGGAAGCGGAGCTTGGCCCTCAGGCCGACCGCCAGGAGCAGCCTCATCCGCATTCCATCCAGAAGGTAGGACCGTATGTATATATGGCCGATCTGGGAACGGATACGATTTTTATATTTAAGCATGGAGCTAGTGCGGGCGCTTTTTCGTTTGTCGGGACGTGCCGGCTGCAAGCGGGCGCCGGACCGCGCCATATCGCCTTTCATGAAGAGATTCCTTATGCTTACGTAGCCAATGAGCTGGATTCTACGGTAACGGTGCTGCGGGTGGAGGAAGAAGGCGCGAGGCTTGTGCCCGTGCAGACGTTATCCACGCTGCCGCCTTCGTATGAAGGGAACAATTTTCCGGCGGACATCCACTTGTCGCCATCGGGCCGTTATCTGTACAGCTCCAACCGGGGGCATAACAGCATCGCCGTCTATGAAGTAAATCTGGAGGACGGCAGTCTTACAGCGATTCAGCATCATTCCTGCGGCGGTGATTGGCCGCGTAATTTTGCACTGACGCCGGACGGCGGCTTTTTGCTTGCAGGCAATCAAAACTCCGGCAGCGTGGCGGTATTCGCACTGGATCCGGAGCGCGGCGTCATTACGGAGCAAGTGTTCGAACTGGCTGTATCCAAGCCGGCATGTATTCTGGTGAGCTAGACGGCTTAATGGTATAGGTTAATCATTCATTATTGAAAGAAGGTCTTGCTTTAATGTCAGTCAACAGCCAATCGGCCAAAATGTCTGCTGTGCAGACGGGCACGATTTATTCTATATTGCTGGCCGTCAGCTCGGTCCATTTATTAAACGATTCCATGCAGTCGGTTATTCCGGCGCTGTACCCGGTTCTCAAAGATTCGTTAATGTTATCGCTTGCCCAAATCGGCTGGATATCGTTTACCGTTAATATGACCTCATCGGTGCTGCAGCCGGTTGTCGGGTTATATTCGGATAAACGCCCTACGCCGTGGATGCTTATTGCCGGCATGGTATGCAGCATGGCCGGTATGGTCGGCATCGCTTATTCCCCAAGCTTCTTGCTGCTGCTTTTATCCGTTGTATTTGTCGGATTGGGGTCTGCGGTATTCCATCCGGAAGGATCAAGGGTCGTCCACTTTGCCGCGGGGGGCAAAAAAGGGCTGGCCCAGTCCATTTATCAGGTTGGCGGCAACTTCGGCCAGTCGCTGGCGCCGCTCATGACAATGTACATTTTTCTTCCGCTCGGACAACATGGCGCCGTATGGGGAACGCTGCTTGCGGCGGCGGCAATTGCCATTCTGCTGCGCGTTGTTCCTTGGTATGGCAGCAAGCTGAGAAGCGAGGCGCTGCCGGTTAAAAGCAAAAGCCATGCAGCGGGCAGGCAGCCGGCGGCTTACAGCAACCGTACCATTTTATTTGGTTTAACTATGCTGCTGTTTCTCGTGTTCGCACGGTCCTGGTACGCGGCAGGCATTTCAAGCTTTTTTCAGTTTTTTGAAATGGATAAATACGGATTGTCGGCTAAGCACGCCCAGGTAGCTATCTTTTTATTTATGATCGCAGGGGTTATCGGGACGTTCTGCGGCGGTGTAATGTCGGACCGTTTCGGACGTAAAAAAATGATCATTTTTTCAATTGCCGGAGCGGCGCCGTTTGCGCTGCTGCTGCCGCACTTGCCGTTAGGCTGGGTATACCCGGTTATTTTCGTGCTTGGGTTTATATTGCAGTCGGGTTTCTCCGTCACAGTCGTATATGCGCAGGAGCTGATGCCGGGCAAAGTGGGAATGGCTTCCGGTCTTGTAACCGGGCTTGCGTTTGGCATGGGCGGACTAGGCTCCATTGCGATCGGAAGCGCAGCGGATGCGTACGGCATAACGGATGTTATGGTCGTGACCAGCCTGCTGCCGATTCTGGGTTTGCTGGCGTTTCTGCTGCCGAAGGAAAGACGTTTGGCATAAAGCGTGTGTTGCCCTTATGCTGTCCGGGTGCCATGCGGCATTCAAACAGCCAGGCTTGAAGAGGAGGATAACGATTCATGCGGACTTGGTCCAAAGGCGCCGTTATGGCGGCAACGATTATAATCGGCGTCTTCGTGATCGTATTTTATCGGGCGGCTGCTTCTTTTGTTGATCGCTATTATGTGACGCCGTCATGGGATTCCGTTCTGTTTCTTGCCTGTCCGTTTCTAGCGGTTTGCGCGCTGCTCTGTTATGCAGCCTATCGGACAAACGAGCCGAAAAGCAGCTGGCTGAGCCTTGCTTTGATCGTGATCATTGCAGCGGTATGGGCGGCCGTACCATTCAGCCTCATGATGAAGAACGGACAGGACTACCATTTTGAATACAACCGCTGGGTCAGCGAGCCGGGCAAAAGATCATTGATGGTGGATAATATGCTCCGCCGCTATGAGCTTGAGGGGATGCCCCGTATGGATGTTGTCGATTTGCTGGGCGCGCCTAGCTCGCCGGCCGATTATCGCACAGGGGATGAGCTGGTTTATTCGCTGGGGATCAAACCCGCGGACTGGGAGCATCCTGTTCAGGCGTCGCTGGTCCTTTATTTGGACGGTGACGATCAAGTGGATCATTATGAGATTAAGCGCAGTCAATAAGGAAAACAACGGCTGGGAAGTGCGGGGCAAGGCACAGGGTAATGACAAGCTTAAGCTAAGGCAAATGAGAAAAGGCAAGACAAGGCAAGCCTAAGCTAAGGCAAATGAGAAAAGGCAAGACAAGGCGCGGTTCCGGGAACTGCGCCTTTTTTGTGTTTAATTTCTTGTATAGAGGAGATGTCTTTTGCAAATAAGCAAACGTAATAATATAATGTCTATAAAATAAACAAACATAAATAAGGAGTGTTTGATAAAATGACGGGTTTTGATTGGCAGGTGAGCCTTGAGGATTTAAAAAAAGGGTTTGTTTACGACTCTGCGAAGGAGCAGTACGTGTGCTTAGTATGCGGCGAAGCTTTTGAGGAAGGCATCGTTTACCGTGTTCCGGGAATGGATGACCGGATGTACGAAGCAAAAAGGTTCGCAGCTTATCACATGGAATCGGTGCATGGCTCGATGCTGGCGCAGCTGCTGGAGATGGATAAAAAAACGACCGGGCTGACCGATTTGCAAAAAGAGCTGGTCCGCGATTTTGCCGCCGGATTATCGGATGCGGAGATTGTAAAGCGGATCGGGGCCGGCAGCGCATCAACCATTCGCAATCACCGGTTTGTGCTGAAGGAAAAAGCAAAGCAGGCGAAGCTGCTGCTTGCGATTATCGAACTGATGGAAAGCGGCGCGCCGGCCGATTCGCCTAAATTTGTGCCCGTTCATCCAACGGCTACGCAGGTGGATGAACGGTATGCGTTAACGGAAGAAGAAAACAGCAAGCTGCTGAAGCAATATTTGCCTAAAGGGCCGGATGGCCCGTTAACGGCTTTTCCCCGCAAAGAAAAGCGTAAAATTGCCGTGCTGCGCCATATTGTTTCGTATTTTGAAGCAGGCAAGCAATACAAGGAAAAAGAAGTGAATGAGCGGCTGAAGCTATTTTGGGAGTCGGACTATGTCACACTGCGGCGTTATTTGATCGAATACGGGTTTATGGACCGGACTGACGATTGCAGTTTGTATTGGGTGAAAAAGTAAAGGAGGCTGGCTTGTTGTTATCCTTAGTAAAAATTACGGATGAGCTGATTAAGGCTGAACTGGACATTTTGAACGCTGATTCGTATTATAACCGCGTCTCGACCGGTCAGGAGACTGTGACGCCGGAAGAGCTGGCGAAAGAAAAGGAGCAGGCGGCGAAGCTTGGAGCGGAACGTTATTTGGTGCAGGAGAATGGGCGGCATGTCGGAATCTTGGATTTTCTAATGGTCAATCCGAACGATAACTGCGCATGGCTTGGCCTGCTGCAAGTGAATAAGCCGTGTCAGGGGCAAGGTTACGGCCGCCGGATGCTGGAGCTGTATATGAACATGATGAAGGAGCGCGGCGTTGCCGCATTCCGTATCGGTATTTTGGAGGACAATGAGCCGGGCTTCCAATTTTGGATGAAGCAAGGTTTTGATTATGTAAAAACCGTCGTCAATGACCGTCAAAAAACGGTTTTAATCTATGAAAAAACAATCGGATAATGGTAAAAAAGGACAGGAAAAGTCGAGAGAAAGGTTGACACATTTTCATAATACGGATTAAAATGTAAATAATTGTGAGCGAAGCACGCTTAAAGCCGAATAGGTTTTTTGCGTGCTTTTTTTATATGGTTCAGCCCATACGAAATCAGAATAGGGGAGAAATGATGATGAAGATGAAGAAAAAAATGTACACGAAAGCAGCTTTAGTGATTGTAACTGGAATGCTGGCCGCTTCAAATATTTGGCCTTCGGCGGCACATGTGAAAGCAGCTCCTTCAGCCGCGTTTAAAGATACAATCCCGGCATGGGCGGAAGATTCGGTGAAGACGGTTGTAGATGCAGGGATTATGAACGGCTATCCGGACGGCACGTTTAAGCCCAACGATCCGATTACACGGGCAGAGCTGTTAAAAGTAATGGCATTAACGTTCTATTTAACGGTTGCGCCGCCATCAGCCGGCCAGCTGTGGTACAAGCCTTATGAAGCAGCACTAACAAATGCGAAGATTTATATGTCCGGCGATTGGCCAACAGATTTAACAAAGCCCGCCACGCGCAATGAAATGGCGATTACGGCCGTTCGCGGATCGCAAGCGGCATATCGGGGTCAACGCCTAACAGCGGCAGAATTTATGTTCCGGGCAGTTAATGCAGGCCTGCTTTCGCGTAACGGTACGAGCGCAGAAGCCATCGACACCGCCGGCACAACAACCCGCGCGCAAGTCGCAGTGCTGGTTACACGATTGCTGAAATTGCAAGACGGCGAGACACTCCCAGTGGACCAAGGCGCATCAACGGCCGCTGAAGTCGCATGGCATCATCACAATATGATCACGATGTTCGGGCAGGACGATTTGGTTTCGTTGCCTTATAAGGTGAATGTGAATTCTAAGTTCGACGTTTCTATTGAACAAATGCTGGTCTTAGATCCGGGCGACTCGCAGGGATATTATAGCCAGTATTTGAAGGATACTGAAGATTTTTTCCTCGGAGGACAATATGCTCAGCCTAACGCTGGTTATTTATTTGCTTTTAAATTAAAGGGCATTAGTAAAGTTGCAAGCAATGAATATGTCGACGTTCTAGGTGTTTTTTATATGTTTGTCGAGAGTTTACAACAAGGAACGTTCTATCCATCTGATAAATATATGTTCAATGATGGGAAAGTAATTGATCGTGGTGGTCTATATCGTAATAGCACCAATTTTAAACTTTCGAAGGTAGGGGCAGAAGGCTACGACTATTATTACGTTTTTGTAGATAAGAATTTTATTCAATCTCAAATAAAGAAATATGGTGCTCTACCAATTCATATGGAGCGGTTTGCTAAACAAATGGATAAAAATACTCAATTCTATTTAACAGGGGTGAAAGATAGAGAATGGCAGCAATAAAAATTAGGCAGCTATTGGTGTGTATATTACTTGTAGTAATAGGCGTAAGCGTACTTCCGCTTACGCCTATTTCCATGGCTGCATCTTCGACAACAACAACGGTCAGTGTTCCTTCTTTATTTTCTTCCTCAGATAGATTTAATGCTTCCTCAACGAAAAGTGTTACGAAGGATATAAGCTCATATGTGCCTAAAGGCTATCAAGTAAAATCTTATGAAGTTTTTAAAACGGCTTCAGATAGCAAGGGTCAATTGTCCGAGGTTAGCAAGGGACAACTAGGGAGCATCAGCAATAATATTTTAAATATTCCTTCTTTCAGCGGAGCGGAAGTTGATGTAAAAAATGTCGGTTTTACTTCTCATATGTACTTTGCTTTAGATCGCCAGCACAACGGTAAACAATTTAATATTACTTCTGGAAAGACGGGTAAAGTGTGGACGGTTTCCCCGGCTGTTGGAGACAAATGCTGGTCTGGAAATATAGCGACTTGTCCAGGTCTTTTAAGCACAGATATCAATGGTAAGTCTCTTACTTCAGACGTCAAAAGTCCAGACGGGTGGGGGGTTATGATTAGCGATGGATTTTCAGGTCCCAAGGAATACTATTATGAAAAAACGGATGAAGTCGTTACTCCACCACAGTTGAGATCAAATTCGGTGAAAATAACATCGGCGACTCCTTCAAGTCCCTCTGTCAAAGTATCTTTTTTAGTAACAAATAACCATGCTGATTTGACGGCATATATCGATATGAGCTCAAAGAATAAAGGGGGGAAAACAGCCCCTTACGGTGATCAAAATGCTGCCACCCTTACATATCCAGTAGATACAACCACCGACTGGGCAGCACAAACCTACCTCTACGAAGGCCGCGTCGTGCTCACGCTTGAGCCGATAACTGGTGATGGAACACCAACGGTTTCTTGTTCCTGCAAAGTTGACCCTGATGTCATTCAATTTGCTAATGCCGATGTCCCCGTTACTTCCATGCTAACCGCCACACTTCGCAACAAAGGCTCCAAAACGATCAAAGACTGGACGCTTTACGGCCGCGCGAATGATGGCAGCCAGCTGCAGACGATTACAAGCACAGCGCCCGGGCAAGAAACCGCCACCTATAAATTCCGGTTCACCATTGCCAAAGAAAAGCTGAACAACGTCGACAGCTATACCGAAACGTGGGTGATGCGTGCGCGGGTCAATTTTACGGACGGTACATCAGCGGAAAGCGTTCTGGAATGTACGACGCTCGTAACAAAGGGAGCGCCGCCTGCATCCGGTCCGGACTCGACACCAGCACCAACGCCCGAGCCGATACCGATTCCGGAGGCAGACATTCAGTTTAATCCGGATACGATCGTTACCGGGGAACAATCTTCACTCCAGAACCGATCCCAAAACTATGATGATTTCGAGTGGACATTTTCCGATAATTTAAGCGAAGTCTTTACAGATACATCCAGAACCAGCTACCCGAATAAAACCTTTACGAAACCCGGTATTTATCAAGCAACCATTACCGTGTGGAACGGACTGAACAAAAAAGTGTCCGATACCGCTACCCTGTATGTGGTGGACCCCAAACCGGTTGCCATTATTACCGGCCCTTCCTGCATCATCGAAGGACGGCCCTTTGATGCAGCCTATCATTTGTTAAACTCCTACACACCGCTGGCCAGCCGGGGCGTCACCATCAATTTTTCGCGTTCCGAGACACGTTATAAAAAAATAGGGGATACCGATTATACGCCGGGCTGGCCAACCGGGGAAGGCATGGAGCTTGGCACATACGAAATTGAAGGGAAAGTATACGATTCACAGGGCAGAGAGAGCGACTGGGCATCCATGACCCTCGAAGTCGTGCCGGATCAAGCGCCAACCGTTTCGCTCGTAACGCCGGAGGAAGCGTACCGGGGCAACGATGTGCAGCTGTATCTCGAAGGGAAAAGCCCGGACGGCGACGCTATCGTGCATGCAGTCATCGAAGAGCGGTACGATGCCGACAATGACGGGAACTTTGAAGAGGAAAGCTGGAAGACCCTTTATGACGGAGATTACAAGCAGTGGGTGCCGGTGACCTATTCAACGGTTGGCAAACGGCAATATCGCGCCAAAGTAAAGGAAGACTGGGGTTTGGAATCCGCATGGTCTGGCCTGGAGCAAACCACTATTTTAAACTACGCGCCCAACATGGATTTCAATGTTTACGGCTTAACCTCACAGCCAAACGAAGACAGCCAGCCGCCGGAGCTTTCGTATACGTCGAAGTCGGTTTATCATTCCTGGACGCTCAAGACGCCTTATCAGTCCGATAGCACAGCCAGTCTGAATCTTTGGAAAGCCGACGACAGCTTTTTATCGACCAAAGCGACGCAAATGATGAAATTCAGCAATGATTATCCGAATATGGGGCTGGGTCCAAATGCCCGTTCGCCGTACAAGCTGGCCAGCGATTTAACAGCTGCGCCTCCTTATCTTGCGCCCTCTGGGCTGGTCTACAAAATTTTTGCGGGAAACCGTATGTACGCGCTCAATCAGGGCACCTACAATGCAGCGGATAAAACCTATACATTCACGGTCAATGAACTTAATTCGTTAAATGGCAGCTTGTTAAGAACCTTTACTATAACGGGCACGGGGCAGTTCGGCAACGACGACTCCAGCAAGCATTTTAATGAAGGGATGATGGACGCCGAAGAAAATTTCTATTTTCACCGTATTACGGATGACCGGAACTTGCTGATTGATAAGTTCGATAACGAAGGGAATCATCGGGATACCTATACGATTCCACTCGATTCAACCTTAAAAGATGCTGTTTTTTCGCACAGCGAATTGTCTCCGGACGAGCAATACATGTATGTGTTTGTACGCTATTATAAGACCGATCCAAGTATATTCCAGGAGCAGGTGATCAAATACGCGATGCAGCAGCGTACGGTCGTGTATTCCGTTCCGGTAGGCGATTTGTTTAAAGACAGCTTGCTGGATGATATAAAAGTGACGCATGTTGGCGACGGGACGATCTATTTCAGTTTCCGCACGCAAGGGTATTATTCGGATGCCCATGATCAGCAAGTGACCTTTGCGAGAATATCGCCAGCCGGCGTAACCGGGTATCTCAATAGGAGTGCGGAGTATGCGTCTCCGATTGTTTTAAGTGAAGATGGCAAACGGGCTTATGTCACGATTGGCGATACAACAAGCACCTCGATGACAACCAGCTTTTCAACATTTGTCAGCTCTAACTGGGCATCCGTGAACAGTTATAAAATCGATTGGAGAAACGATTCGCAGTTTGGCGTCCCATCCTCGGATGCGATGAATAAGCCGAATCCCGTTGTTTTGCCAAATGGCGATGTGCAGGACTTGCTGTTGTTTACGAAGGATGGAGCATTAAAAAACAAAAATAATTTATCCACCTACGGCTTTTCCAAGTTGATGATGGATGCAGGCGGTAATCTGATTGGCATCAAGTCGGATGGGGCGAAAGTAAACGGCTCTTATCAGACCGGGGTTACGGTCGCTTCCAATACCCAATCCGTCGTTTGGGTACAGGAGCCTGTAATTGATCGTTACAACTACTTTTCAGACAGCTACACAAGCAACATTCAGCCGGATGGTTCAATTTATGCATTTAACAGTATTGATCTAAAGGAATATGTTTACCCGTTTTATTCGCCAAGCGCCGCTGGCGGCATTGTCAATCCGATTGACGACAATACGGTTGAGGTCAGCAAGAAAGATTGGTCGGGCTTATGGTACGATCCGAACACGAAGGTGAAAAACTATACGTTTAGCTTTAATACGGCTATCGGTGATCTGAAAAACAACGGTATTGTGGGTGCGGCGTTCCAGATTAAGGACCCGGAAAACATGTACAGCGTGGAATGGAGTAATGATACGCTTACCCTGTATAAGGTGGTTAATGGAACAAAGACCGTCATGAAATCGGCTGCCGTTGCCCGTTCTGCGGGCGTCACGTATCCGATGGAAGTAGAATCTATAAACGGAAACTTGCGCGTGTCCATTAATCATGTGAAGCAGCTTGAAGGATATGATGAAACCTTCACCTCCGGCTCCTTTGGCATTATGGCTATCGGCCAGCCGCAGGCGAAGTTTTCGGGCATTCATTTGAAAAATTACGGGGATACGTACATCGAAGAGACGGCGCAAACGGTTCTCGTAGGCGAGGAAATCAAATACGACAAGCTCTTTTCGGACTTGGAGAATGACCCGGAAGCGGCAGAGCGATGGTCGTACAGCCATGATCCGAACTACTTTGCAAATCCGGAAGGCCCAAGCGAAGTGGATGGAAAGACGTTTGATGAGACAGTTAAGTCGCTGGACAAGCCGGGGCTATACAAAATCACCGCGACGGCCGAAGACGATCCGGGCCTGCCGAATTATCAAAAATGGTCGGAGCCGGTGACCAAAGAGCTGTATGTTCACCGCCGGCCGATTGCGCAGCCGGACGTGAGGCTGACGGATAAAGTGTATGAGGACGGTACTGCGCTGGATTACACGACGTACGACACCTCGTATGACCCGGATGTGCCGGACTACTTGGCGCAGCGCGTTTTCCGGACCCGCTGGGCGGATGAAAGCACCTGGACGATGGGGCAGCGGTATTTGTATGACCGGCCAGGCGTGGAGCTGATCATTCAAGAGCAGGTGAAGGACGTTCACGGAGCTTGGTCGTATTGGGGAGAAACAAGGGTCTACGAAGATGCGTTGCCTCCGGCGAACCAAACGAAACCGGTGATGACGATTACCGTTCCGGGCGGCACCGAAACCAATCCATACGTTTACGCTACTACCCAAACGCCAACGATCTACTGGAAGTATTTTGACGCGGAAAACGATCCGCAAGAGCAGTTTTATTTGAAACTGGTTTATGCCGATACGGGCGATACGATAACGGAGGTTTCCTATCCGGGTGACGATTATTTCTTTAGGCTGCAGGACGGTATACTGGAGCCGGGACGGAAAGTAAAAGTGTTCGGGCGCGTCTATTCGAATGGCGTATGGTCGGATGACAGCAATGAAACATATCTGATCGTGAATACGCCGCCGAAGACCAAACTGCTCAGCTTTAACGGTCCAACCGCTTTGGCGCCGATTTATACGAACAACAACAAGCCGGAACTGAAAGTGCAAGTGACCGATGCAGAAAACCAAACCACAAAATTTGTGGACTACGAGATTACAAAGGTTTCTACAAGCCAAATCGTGGTCGATACCAACACGGCCACCAGCTCAATGGCTTACATCCCGGCCGGTCTGGCCGATGGACTATACAGCTGGAAGGCGAGAGCGAATGATGGACTTGACTGGGGGGATTATTCAGAAACGGGTTACTTCTTTGTGGATACGGTCCGGCCGGATGATACGGACGAGAAGCTGACCATATCTCCGACGTCCGTCACAGTGAAATTCAATCCGTTCAGCGACGCTGATCCTTCTTCTGGCCACGCCACCCGCGGCTTCTATATGCAGCAGGTGAACGATGATGGCAGCGTAACGGCTATTGATTTGAATGGCAACGGAACGGTAGAGGAAAGTGTGCCGCTCGACAAAAACGCGCTTACGTACACCGTTAGCGGACTAAAAACAGGTCAGCAGTATCGCCTGATGGTGGTGGACTGGGACGCAGCCGGCAACATGGGGCAATATGCGTATATTTACTTTAATACGAACCGGCCGCCTATTGCTGATTTTGACTGGTCGCCCAAGCCTGTATATGAAGGGGATGCCGTACAGTTTGCTTCATCCGCAGCCGACCCGGATGCAGATCCGCTAACGGCGGTGTACAAGCTGACCCGCCCGGATGGAACGACAGCCAGCTATGGCTATTCGCTCACTGCGCCTTATGAGCCGGCCGGACCTTCTGTCCGGATGGATACGCCGGGTATGTGGCGCATGGCTTTAAGCGTGAGCGACGGTATTGAAACGGTTGAAACAGTCAAAACCATTGCGGTGCTGCCGCTTTCCGTTACCGGTTATGTGAAGCATACCGAGGAATGGGATAAACGCCGCAAGTCGTATAACCAAAAGCAAAGCGGGGACGATAATCTCCCCGGACTTCCGTTACCTTTTGGGCAGGGGAGAAGTTTATACTGCAGGCAGACACGACATTAACCGGGACGGATACAGTGGCTGAACGGGTTACCGTGCAGACGGGAACTTACAAGGTTGAGCTTGAGCCGGCAGGAGCGGGAAGGAACTTCTGGCAGGGGGAGCTGTGGGAGGAATCGCTGTACGGCTGGACAAATGGCTCGTATGACTTCCGTTTTACGGTTTACTACAGCAACGGCACGGTCAAAGAAGCCGTATCCACCATTATTATATCCGGCACAGCAGACGAGCTGCTTGGCGTGCATCGAGTTCACTAGCACCGGGGCACAAGCTGAGGATGCCCTGGCGCCCTAGCAGTTTGTGCTCCGCAGCGCCTTACGTTAGTTGGCGCGCAGCGCGCTCGGCGGACCGCGGCTGCTGCAGCCATAAACATAGAAGCATCTAAATCCGCATAACAGCGGGTTTAGATGCTTCTGTTTCTGCTGGCAGCGCCGGCAGGCATTTATAAAAACATCGTCGCATTAAAATAACGTTTGGACACGGAATGGCAATAGGCGGTTTGAATGGAGACCGCCGCAATCAGCATAAAATTGCGGACTGCTTCGCGCTGCCTGCCGGTAAGCTCGGGCAGCGTGCGGGCGTAACGGTTAGCCGCGGCAAGCACCATTTGCTCCGTTACAAAATCCTGTTTATAGTTTTCCGAATCCGTCGCTTTCGCTTCAATCTGCCTGTGAGTGGCGT
This sequence comes from Paenibacillus protaetiae, assembly GCF_004135365.1. Lineage (NCBI taxonomy): Bacteria > Bacillati > Bacillota > Bacilli > Caryophanales > Paenibacillaceae > Paenibacillus > Paenibacillus protaetiae. The sequence goes on from NZ_CP035492.1 coordinate 4,016,228, forward strand.
CAAGCTGCTCGAACATGTCCGAATAAGCTTCATATAACGAAACGGGGCCAACGAGATCGTCATTCTCGTCTTCCGGTTTGTTGAATAAAATACAGAACAACTTGCGAATCGACTCGAAATCCAGGTTATATTTCAAGTCATCAATTATAAACAGCAGTGCTGCCTGATTAATTGAATATTTTTTGCCGACCTTCGGGCAGTCGAAATAGGGCTTGAAATCGCGTTTGACCCAGTTTTGCATCGCAGTCAGCGAAACGCCGGAATATTCGATCAGCCGGCCAAGCGCGGCAATTTCCTGGAGAGAAAACCCTTTCACCCGCGTTCCTTTAATCAGCTTTTCAATGACGGGAGGCAGGGAGGTCGAGAGAAAGGCGGGCATGGCCGAACCTTGCTGCTGATCATTAAGATGGCTGCTTGTCCAGCTGGCTTGCAGCACCTGCAGCGGGCTTTCATGGCTTTGGCCGTTTAATGCAAGCAGCAGCTTGGCCATATCTTTGCGGGTTAGTATAAAGCTCTCCATGCGCCTTGCCTTCCTCCTGTTCCGTTATTTCAAGTTCATATGAACTCATCATACGCCTCTGAAAACGGCTTGTAAAGGCTAGATAATGAAAGATAAAGACTACGTGAACGCCGTTTTCACCCGTTTTCAGACAATTCCTGCCTGAAGCGACCAGATAAGAAGGTTGTCATTGGCAGGTGGAGTTCGCTATATTAGTTCATAAGAACTTATTATATTAAAATATATAAAAGGATTGTGAAAACCGAAAATGGGTATAGGATTTAATCTGTTCTTGTTTGCAGTTCTCATTATACTGTCGGCTTTTTTTGTGGCTACGGAGTTTGCGATTATTCGCTTGCGTTCCAGCCGTGTCGACCAGCTCGTTCTGGAGGGCAAAAAAAATGCGCTGGCGGTACAACGGGTGACCAGCAGCCTGGATGCTTACTTGTCGGCGTGCCAGCTAGGCATTACGATTACGGCACTGGGTCTGGGCTGGCTTGGAGAACCAACGATTGCGAAACTGCTGCTCCCGCTGTTTGAGAGCATGAACTTGGACGGAGAAATCAGCCATGTTGTAGCATTTATCGTTTCATTCGTATTGGTAACCTACGTGCATGTCGTCATCGGCGAGCTTGCGCCTAAAACGTTTGCCATTCAAAAAGCGGAAGCGATCAGCTTCGCGTTTGCAAAACCGATTATTTATTTCTATAAAGTGATGTATCCGTTTATTTGGCTGCTGAACGGCTCGGCGAACAGCCTCGTCCGAATTTTTGGCTTAAAACCGGCAAGCGAAAAGGATGAAGCCCATTCCGAGGAAGAAATCCAGATCATTTTGACCGAAAGCCTGGAGAGCGGCAAAATCAACACGACGGAATATGGATATGTAAGCCGCATTTTTGCTTTTGACGAAATGCTGGCCAAGGAAATTATGGTACCGCGTACCGACATGATTGCACTGTATACCAACAAAACGTTCAAGGAAAATCTGGAAATTATCCGCAAAGAGCAATATACGCGGTTTCCGGTCGCTGCGGACAGCAAAGATAATATTATCGGCATGATCAATACGAAGCAGCTGTTCCTGGAATATGATTCGGATAAAGGCGTTGACTTTAAAAGCTTGATTCATCCGGTGCTGACGGTGCCGGAGGTCATTCCGGTGAAGCAGCTGCTGAAACGGATGCAGCAGGAGCGTGTCCATATCGCGATCCTGATGGATGAATACGGCGGCACTTCCGGTCTGATTACAATCGAGGACATTCTGGAGGAAATCGTCGGCGATATCCGCGACGAATTTGACCAGGATGAACGGAAGGAAATCGAGAAGCTGGACGAAAACTGCTATCTGCTTGACGGCAAAGTATCGCTGGATGAACTGGCCGATTTGACCGGCTGCAGCTTTGATGACGAAGAAGTGGATACGGTTGGCGGCTTCCTGTATATACATGTCCGCGAGCCGAAAGCCGGCAAAGAATTTTTTTACGAGAATCTTCATTTCATCGTCCGCGAAGTAGGCAAAAACCGTATTAAAAAAGTGGAAATGATTATTCAAAAAGAAGAAGAACTAGCGTCGCTGGCCGAGATCGAGCCGGCGTAAACGATAGAAGCTCCTGCTGCCAAGCGATAAGCGAGGCGGGCAGGAGCTTTATTGATTTATGGGCCGCCGGTTCAATCCGGGCCTGCGTATGAAATCCAGATGATCCATTCCGTTAAGGCGATTCGTCGCGCGAGGTGTCCTCGGTACGGATGCCTCCGGCGCCGAGCAGTTTATGCTCAATGGATTTAGCATGGATTAAACAAATGACAACCGGATAGACAAGCAGTGTGCCCAAAATAGGCGAAAGCGTACCGTCATAGGAAAGAAGGGTGATCCATATGGCGGCAATCCACAAGTTTATCCGCACATATTCAATCAGTTTTTTCATCGTTGGCCGCTCCTTTGCAGCTGTACTCTTAACAGCTTATGAAGCGGCTTTTCCGGATGTGTGCTGTGAAGCAGATTTATTTATTGGCTTTTGACCTGATTGAAAAAGTGGCTGATCGCATAATAAGCAGCGCCGCGCACCGCCGACTGGTCCTGCAGCTCGGCAAACGTCAGCTTGACGCGTTCATGGTGATACGACAATGTGCGTTCCGCAACAGCCCGCTGCAGGGACGGCTCCAGCCATGCTTTCGCCCGGCTCATCCGGTTGCCGATAATGACAATGTCGGGATTGAACACATTAATGATGCTGGAAATGCCGGCTCCCAAATAAGAGCCGATCTCCTCAAACAGCGACTGCACCTGCTTGTCGCCGGCTTCCGCCGCTTTAATCAGATTGCTGAGGCTGCTGCTGCCGGGCAGCCCAAGCTCGGCTGCCTGCTGCAAAAGCGCATTTTCCGAAGCGTACAGCTCCCAGCAGCCTTTATTGCCGCAGCGGCAAGGCTTCCCGTCGTATTCGATCGACAGATGCCCAAGCTCCCCCGAAAATCCGGATGCCCCTTTATAAAGCTCCTTGTTCAAAATAATGCCGGTGCCGATCCCGATCCCGACGCTGACATAGATTTGATGCGCAATGCCGCGCCCGGCCCCGTATTTTTGCTCGCCCTGCGCACCTGCATTCGCTTCGTTGTCAATGGTTACGGGAAGGGAAAACCGTTCTTCCAGCATGCGGCGCAAATCGACTTTGCGCCACTGCATATTAGGTGCAAATAGAATAGACCCTTCATCATCTACAATACCCGGTACGCCGAGGCCGATGCCCACAATGCCGTAAGGGCTGTCCGGTGCCAAATCCATGAGCTGCTCGATGCATGAAATGAGCTGGTTTAGCGCAAAATCAGGTTCGTGGTGGTTCATATCCAGCTCGTGCTCGCTTACAACGGCGCCTTCGAGATCGGTTAATATGCCGCGAATGTAATTGACGCCCAGATCGATGCCAACCGCATAACCCGCCGTCGCGTTAAATACAAGCATGACGGGCTTTCTTCCGCCGCTGGACTGGCCGGGACCGGTCTCAATAATCAAATGCCCGTCAATCAAATCCTGAACGAGGCTTGAGACGGTTGCTTTGTTCAGGCCGGTCATTTCTGAAATTTGCGCGCGTGACAGCGGCGCATGTTTCAGAACGGAATCCAGCACAATGGATGTATTCATTTTTTTGATGAAAGCAAGGTCTCCAGTCTGTTTTAGTGCCAAAGGCGGACCTCCGTCCGTTTTTTATTGTGTCCCATTTTAGCAATGTTGTGTTCATTTTACCACAAAGTAAAAAACTTTGTTTGTTTAATAGACAAACTAAGTCAGTGGTGTTATTCTTATTGAGGACGTTTACAGTATCTCTATCACAACATGTTATTTTTCGAAGCTTATGCTTCGCCAAATTAAAGGAGGATTAACCATGTCCGTATTTAAAAACATCCCTACGATTCAATTCGAAGGCAAAGGTTCCGACAATCCGTTTGCATTCAAACACTACAATCCAAAAGAAGTTGTGCTCGGCAAAACGATGGAAGAGCATCTTCGTTTCGCAGTAGCATACTGGCATACTTATGTTGCAAACGGCACTGACCAATTTGGCGTTGGTACTGCAGTACGCGACTGGGACAAATTCAGCGGCCTTGACCTTGCTAAAGCACGCGTTGAAGCGAACTTTGAATTCATGGAAAAACTGGATATCCCTTACTTCTGCTTCCATGACGTAGACATCGCTCCAGAAGGCGCTACGCTGGCTGAATCGAACAAAAACCTCGACGTTATCGTTGCTCAAATTAAAGACAACATGAAGTCGTCCGGCCGCAAACTGCTCTGGAACACAGCTAACATGTTCTCCAACCCGCGTTATGTATTTGGCGCAGGTACTGCAGTTAACGCTGACGTATACGCATATGCAGCAGCTCAAGTTAAAAAAGGTCTTGAAGTTGGTAAAGAACTGGGCGGCGAAAACTATGTATTCTGGGGCGGCCGTGAAGGTTACGAAACGCTTCTGAACACAGATATGGCTTTCGAGCTTGACAACCTTGCTCGCCTGTACCATATGGCTATCGACTACGCTAACCAAATCGGCTTCGACGCTCAATTCCTGATCGAGCCTAAACCAAAAGAACCTACGAAACACCAATATGACTTTGACGCAGCTACAACGATTGCATTCCTGCAAAAATACGGTTTGCAAGACAAATTCAAACTCAACCTGGAAGCTAACCATGCAACGCTGGCTGGCCACACGTTCGAGCATGAAATTCGCGTTTCCGCAATTAACGGCATGCTCGGTTCCCTTGACGCTAACCAAGGCGACTACCTGCTTGGCTGGGATACAGATGAATTCCCGACTGACCTGTACTCGACGACTCTTGCGATGTATGAAGTGCTCAAAGCAGGCGGCCTGGGCCGTGGCGGCGTAAACTTCGACGCAAAAGTACGCCGTGGTTCGTTTGAAGTTGACGACCTGTTCTTCGCACACATCGCAGGTATGGACAGCTTCGCTTGGGGCTTGAAAGCAGCTGCTAAATTGATCGAAGGACGCGTTCTCGACAGCATCATCGAAAACCGTTACCGCTCGTTCAAAGAAGGCATCGGCGCTGACGTGGTATCCGGCAAAGCGACTTTGGCTTCCCTGGAAGCTTACGCGCTTCAAAACAGCGTGATCAAAAACGAGTCCGGCCGTCAAGAACGTATCAAAAACATCCTGAACGATGTTATTTTCAGCGTTTAATAAATAGGAGGTCTTTCAGACATGCCTTATGTCATTGGTGTAGACCTCGGGACGAGCGCCGTCAAAGTACTGCTCGTCGACAAAAACGGCACGGTAGCTGGGGAAGTTTCCCGCAGCTACCCGCTGTTTCATGAATACTCCGGCTGGAGCGAGCAAAAGCCGGATGATTGGGTTCAGGCAACGGTAGAAGCACTGAAAGAACTCGCGGCACAAGAGGGCATTAACGCCGCTGAGATCGAAGGCATCAGCTTCTCCGGCCAAATGCACGGCCTTGTGCTGCTCGACAGCGAAGGCAACCCGGTGCGCAACGCGATCCTGTGGAACGATACGCGCACAACGGCGGAATGCCGCGAAATCGAAGCTGCGCTTGGCGACAAGCTGCTGAAAGTTACGCGCAATCCGGCGCTGGAAGGCTTTACGCTGCCGAAAATCCTGTGGGTGCGCAAGCACGAGCCGGAAGCATTTGCGAAAGCAAGCTTGTTTGTGCTGCCGAAAGATTATGTGCGCTACCGCCTGACGGGCGAGCTGCATATGGATTATTCCGACGCAGCAGGCACGCTTATTCTTGACGTAGCAGGCAAAAAGTGGAGCGACGAAGTGCTCTCCGCCTTTGATCTGCCGGCAAGCTTCTGCCCGCCGCTTGTGGAATCGCACGGCCAGACCGGCACGCTGCTTCCGCAAATTGCGGAGCAAACCGGCCTCTCCGCAGCAACGAAAATTTTTGCCGGCGGCGCTGACAATGCTTGCGGCGCAATTGGCGCAGGCATTCTGAGCGAAGGCTTGACGCTTTGCAGCATCGGTACGTCCGGCGTTATTCTTTCGTACGAAAATGATTCGTCGAAAGATTTTGCCGGCAAGGTCCATTTCTTCAACCACGGCAAAGAAGACGCTTTTTATGCAATGGGCGTTACGCTGGCCGCAGGCTACAGCCTCAGCTGGTTCAAGAAAACGTTCGCTCCAGGCGAATCGTTTGACGAGCTGCTTGCAGGCGTAGGCGACATCAAGCCAGGCGCAGACGGCCTTCTCTTTACGCCGTACCTGGTGGGCGAACGCACGCCACATGCCGACTCGCAAATCCGCGCAAGCTTTATCGGCGTGGACGGTTCGCATGAGCGGAAGCATTTTGCCCGTGCGGTTATGGAAGGCATTACGTTCTCGCTCCATGAATCCGTCGATATGTTCCGCCAAGCGGGCAAAACAGTCGACAAGATCGTTTCGATCGGCGGCGGCGCTCAAAATCCGGTTTGGCTGCAAATGCAAGCCGACATTTTTGGCGCGGAAGTGGTAGCGCTTGAGAACGAGCAAGGTCCTGGTCTTGGCGCAGCTATGCTTGCAGCATACGGCTGCGGCTGGTTTGCAAGCCTGGACGAGTGCGCAGAGCGTTTCGTGAAGCATGCCAAGTCTTATCAGCCAAACGCTGATGCGGTGGCGGCTTACGAAGGCCTGTTCCGGATTTATCAGCAAGTATATGGAGCAACGCGCGGCTTGAACGCCGAGCTTGCTGCTTATCGTCATTAATCGTTTGGAAGTTTTTCGTGGTTTTTCCTATCCTGTTGCAACACAGCGCATAGTTCTACTTTTAACGCTTATGCCGGTTCGACCCGGCGTAAGCGTATTTTTTTTGTACATCGGCTATAGGCGGGAGCGGGACTACCGTTCTGTTTTTGTTTTTGGTAAGGTAGAGGTACGGAACGGACATCATTCGGTAAGACAAGGCGCCGGTTCTATTTTCAAAAAAAACGGAAAATGGTTAATGCGCGAGCGGGCAGGAGGACAGGCCATGAACAAAGAGGAACAAGTTATAACGGGCTTCAGGGACGTATTCAACAAGATGGTTTGGCTGAATAAGTTCAAGATGGAAGCCAATCTGAAAGGTTACAAGCCTTCTGAAGTCCATTGCATGGAATACATTGAAAAACATATAGATTCCAACGTGACGAAACTTGCCGAGTCGCTGTATATGACTAGCGGGGCCATAAGTAAAATAACGCAGAAGCTCATCAAAAAAGGCCTTATCGAAAGTTATCAAAAGCCGGATAACAAGAAAGAAATTTATTTCAGGCTTACGGAGCAGGGGAAGGTCATTTATACAATCCATGAGGAGCTGCACCAACAATTTCAGGAGCGGGATAAAGCGGTATTTGAGCAGATAACCGATGAGCAATTTGACAGTATGCTTCGCTTCCTGGAAAAGTACAGCAAGCATTTGGATGCAGAAATCAAGAAACAGGGAATCCTTTTGAAGCAGGAAGAATGAGAGGAATAAACAAGAAGGCAGCCGCGGCTCTTTAAGAGCGGGCTGCCTTTTTGTTTGGCATTCATTTTGTTGACAAGGAAGGAAAAATGAGATACGCTTGTTTTGTTTCCTAGGAAGGAAAAGATGAAAGGAGAAATTCATGTTTAAATCATCACACCCTAAACAGAACACAGAACAAACGATGAATAACAATACATTGTTATTTGGTCTTATGTCTGTGTTTCTTTGCGGAATAGGTTTCAGCATTATAACCCCGGTCGTCCCCTTTTTGGTGCAGCCTTATGTAAGCAATCCGGGGGATCAGGCTATTGTTGTTACGCTGTTGACCTCTGTTTATGCCGTCTGCGTGTTTTTTGCAGCCCCTGGGCTTGGCGCTTTGAGCGACAGGTTTGGGCGCCGTCCATTGCTTCTGATATGCCTTGCGGGCTCTGCCATCGGGTATATCGTATTTGGCGCAGGAGGAGCGCTGTGGGTGCTGTTTGCCGGGCGCATCATTGAAGGCATAGCAGGAGGCAGCATTAGTACGCTTTTCGCTTATTTTGCAGATATTACGCCTAAAGAGCAGCGCACCAAATACTTCGGATGGGTGAGCGCGGCTGCAGGCGCAGGCTCCGCCATTGGACCGGCTCTAAGCGGGCTGCTTGCGAAATTCGGCCATTCGTTTCCCTTATATTTTGCAGCAGTCATAACGGTATTGAATGTTGTGTACGGGTATTTTTTTATGCCGGAAAGCCTGGACAACCATAACAGACTGAGCAAGATAACGATGGTTAGGCTGAATCCATTCTCGCAGCTAATGAACGTGCTTTCTGCAAGAAACGTAAAGCGGCTGCTTGTGGCAGCGTTTTTGCTTTGGATTCCGAACGGGTCATTGCAGGGCGTTTTTTCACAATTGACGATAGATACCTTCCATTGGACGCCGGCGCTAATCGGATTGATGTTTTCCATTATGGGAGTTCAAGATATATTGTCCCAAGGCTTCATCATGCCGAAGCTTTTGAAGAAGCTTAGCGATAAACAAATTGCAGTTACCGGCATGGCGGCGGAAATAATAGGCTACTGCCTGATTGCGGCATCGGCTTTGTGCACGTGGTATCCGCTTCTGATCGCCGGGATATTTATATTTGGTTTTGGCGATTCGATCTTCGGGCCTTCATTTAATGGAATGGTGTCCAAGTCCGTTGAATCAAGCGAACAAGGAAGGATTCAAGGAGGCAGTCAATCCATTCAGGCTTTGGCAAGAATAATCGGACCGGTCGTTGGCGGCCAAATCTATGTCGCGATGGGCCATGCCGCGCCTGCGATTATGGGTATCATCCTTATAGCAGCGGCAATTCCCGTTATGTATAAGAGCACGCAGGTAACAAGTGATTAGGTTTTAATAGTACGGCTGTTTTAGCCGGCAAACGGCGGTCTGGAGCTTCGTGATCCTAACCGCCGTTTGCTTTCTCAACTATGTTATTGCCGTAATCGGGCCACCCTTGGATGTACAACAGGATGATTTTAGCCTGCAATATGGTGAAACACGGATAAAAGGGATTAAAAGTTAAAAAGATTACACTTTTATTCAGAAGGATGAGCGCAAAGGGATGCGACAGCCTTCGACTCCATCCGCTATTCTTTTATTTTATGAAATGGGTCTTTAGTGTAATGGTTGAGTAATATATACTATTTTTATACATAGAGACAAACATAATTTAGGAGGAAACCAATGCGGATAGGATGGAAACTAACAGTAAGCCGGCGGTTGGTCGCCTCGTTTTTGGCGATTCTTGTCATACTTGCGGCTAACGGCATTACGACTTTTGTCATGATGGGCAAAATGAACGATAATGCTTCAAGCTTGTCGGGTGTCTGGCTGGCCAACACAGAAGCCATTATGAACATTAACAATGCCCATGAAAGCCTGCTGACTATACAGTATCAAATGCTGTATCAAATGAATGACCAGCAGCAGATGTTAAAGCTGGAGAGCCAAGGCGGCACCATTCTGGACAATCTCGAAAAGTGGTTTGCGCAATATCGGACCGGCTTTACGGCCAATAATGATACGAATTTGTTCCAGTCGCTCAAAAAGCAGTCCGAGCTGTATGTGCAAAGCTATAACGCGCTTCTGGATACGATTGAAGCCAAAGGTGACAGCTATGCGATAAGCAAAGCAATTCGCGACTCGGACAGCTCGTTTAACGCATTGAATACGTATATCGATACGCTGATGCTTCAAAATAAACAAGGCGCAGAGAAAGAAAGCCGATCCAGCGATACGATTAACCGTCAGGGCATGTATGCAACAGCTGCCGGCCTGGTGATTGCCATCGCGGTTATCGCTTCGCTGGTGTATTACATTCGGCGTACCGTTTCGCAGCCGCTGAAGAAGGCCGCTGACGTTGTTTCCCTTGTTGCGCAAGGGAACTTGAACGTGACGGTGCCGCAAGTGAAGCAGCAGGATGAGATCGGCACGCTGGCGACAGCGCTCAGCGGGATGATTACGATGATCCAAAGCACAATCCAGCGCGTTCAGCAGGCCGCTTCAGGCGTCAACGCATCGGCGCAGGAGCTGCTGGCGGCTTCGCAGGAGAATGCGAGCGCGTCCGATCAGGCTGCTGCTATGGTCCGAGAGTCTGCCGCAGGAGCGGACGAGCAGCTCGCGAGCTTTGAGGAAATCGGCCGTTCGACGGAAGAAATGACGATTGGCGTGCAGCGTATTGCCGAAAGCAGCGGGGAGGTTGCTCTGCTTTCCGCCAAAGCGGCCGACCAGTCTAAAGAAGGCTCCGATACGATTGCCGAGGCTTCGGTGACGATGAACAAAATCGACCTGTCGATCCGGACGGCGGTTCAGCAGGTTGAGCAGCTGGAGAGCCATATGGGCAGCATCGGCAAAATTCTCGGCATGATCGGCAACGTCTCGAAGCAAACGAACCTGCTTGCGTTAAATGCTTCCATTGAAGCGGCGCGTGCGGGCGAACACGGCAAAGGGTTTGCCGTCGTTGCAGAGGAAGTCCGCTTGCTTTCCGCACAGACGGCAGAGGCGGTAACGGAAATAACGTCGGTTATATCCAAAATCATGAGCGATACGGAATCGACCGTTCACTCGATGCGCGCCAGCAGGCAGGAATCACAGCTTGGCCTTCAGAAAATGGAAGCGGCCGGCGATTCCTTCCGCGTAATCGCCGAAGCTTCCAAAAATGTTTCGAGCAAAATCGAAGAGGTGGCGGCAGCAGCCGAACAGCTTGCCGCAAGCTCGGAGGAAGTTGCGGCATCGGTCGGCCAAGTGATGGGCATTGCCCGACGTACTTCCGATATTTCCAAGGAAGTAGCTTCGGCGGCCGACAAGCAGTCCGCTTCCGCGTCCAATGTGGCGTCGGCGGCGGGGGCTCTGACGGGCATCGCACAGGATATGAACGAGGCGGTAAGCGGCTTCCGCACGTAAGTTTAATGGCAATGGAGCAGTCTCGAAGCGGCGGTTACCGCTTGAAGCTGCTCCATATCGACTCAGGTTTCACCCCCAGCTCCCCGGCGATTAATTCAGCCGTCAGGCGCTGGGGTTTTTTAATTTTGCCGTTGCGGATTTTGGAGATGGTCGTTAAGGAAATCAGCGTAGACTGGGCAAGCGACGTAGCGGTTATATTTTTATTCAGCATCAGCATTCGCAGCTTGTAGCCCGGGTCATCTTCCTGTTCGTTCAGATGCAGGCTGGCGATAATAACGGAAAATCCGGTGAAGGTCCGGCAGCCGTTGAACATCGGTTTTACAATGATGCTTGCATGTTGCGATTTGCCGTCGATTTGCAGCCGCAGCTCTACTCTTTCAACGGTTCCGTTGTTTTTGGCATAATCCAGCATCCGTTTTACGCTTTTTCGTGAGTCTTCTTCAATGAATTCGAAGGCCGGCCGGCCCAAATAGTAATTGGCGGTATGAATGACGGGCGTGTAATACCGCTCCAGCGAGCGGATCCGGTATTGCTCATCCAGCTGGGCGGCAGCCGAGATAGGCTGCTTGACGGCATATTCCTCGATCCACTTCTGTACCGTTATATCCTGGCACATAATGATGCAGCCGTTTTTCTCTTCAAGCGGGAACATGCGCCCTGTGACACGAACGGGAATGGCGGTTGCGGACCTTGCGTTCAGCTCCTCATCCATAGCCGCAAAAGGCTCGTTCTCATCAGTCAGGCGGGCGACCATTTGGCCGAATGACGCGCCTTCCTTAAATAGCCCGCTTGGGTCTGCTTCAAGCAGCTCTTGTTTTTTATATCCCGAGAGGGATGTGAAAGACGGATTAATATCGCGAATGTACCAGCGGTTATGTTCAAACTCGGTAATGAGCATCGGTTCTTTCATCAAGTAAAATACATTTTGCATCATGTATGCCTTCCTCCCGACTTAAGGATGGTTAAGTCATCAAGTCTACGGTATAAATTACATGTAAATAACAAGTTATGTTAGAAAATATAACAAATCGTTATACAACGATTATGCAAAATTATTTTCGGATTGACAACCGCATTTTGAAAAGAAAATGGAAAAGGCTATGAATATTACAAATTTTGGGCAGTCTAGAACCATACCGCTGCAACTGCCGGTTAAATTTATTGAAAAAAAGAGGAGGATGGCTAATGGCATCCGTTGAGGCGCTGCTTATCCAGTTTACCGATTCCTGGAGCGCGTCCCTGGCTTGCGATACGCTTCAGCAGCTTGGTTATGATCCGGTGCTTCATGACGGGAACCGTATCCATATTCATTTGAACAGCAGCGACACCGTGCCTGCGCTCGAAATTGTTCAAGCGCATGGGGGGCGCTTGCTGGAGCTGACCGCTATTGATGATTCGGTGTTAACGAATACGGCCTACTCGCTGGACGGCATTGCGATTCCGGCTCATCTGGTCAACGAGGACTGGACGGAACGGGAATCCGCTATCGTCAATGAGGAAGCGGCAGGGCTGCGGAACCGCGACGATGATGCGGATACTTCGCATGAGTTTTTGCCGGACCCGGGGAATACGGTTATTTCTCGGGAGACGTCAAAATTTAATCAAACGACAAATATCCCGCCATTTGCTGGTTCAAGCAAAGGCGGGATTTGTTTTGTTCCCTAGATCTTTTAATATTTGAACGTGCTGAGCTCGCTGTCTTTAATCGTCAATTCGTCGAGCGGGTCAAGCCCTTCATTTAAATTGTATACGTAAACCTTGACGTTATCGCGCTCGGATATCGTGATCCGCAGCTCATAATCATCGGTAATTTCATCAATATCTGCTGTGTAGTATTCATAATGTTTGGCAGGTATGTTGATATTGTCCGTTTGGATGATACGTGAATGGCCGGGCGATGACCAAGCGATGACGGTTACCGTGGCTTTGATCGCGGCGGGACGGCGGTTATACACGACAACGCGGGCAAAACGGGCTGTATTGCCGATGCGCGGAATGGTGCCGGTGCTGAGCGTGACGGCGTTTTTCTCTGCTGCCATGCCAAAGGAGCGGCCGCCCGCAGAAAGGGGCGAACCGCCGGAAGCGGTGCGCCTGCCCGCCGAGAGAGCGCCGGCAGGGCCGTGCGGCAGCGTATTGCCGCCGGAAGCGGTCGGAGCAGCGGCGGCGGTGCGCCTGCCCGCCGAGAGAGCGCCGGCGGAGCCGTGCGGCAGCGTATTGCCGCCGGAGGCCGTCGGAGCAGCGGCGGCGGTGCGCCTGCCCGCCGAGAGAGCGCCGGCAGGGCCGTGCGGCAGCGTATTGCCGCCGGAGGCCGTCGGAGCAGCGGCGGCGGTGCGCCTGCCCGCCGAGAGGCCGCGCGGCACTTCACCGGCCGGCGCAGCAGCATCTGCCGCTGGCTGCAGGAAGCCGCCCGGCACTGCGATTTTACCGGCCGAGAGGCGGCGGGCGCCACCCCGCGCCGGCGATGCAGCCTTGCCAGTTGAAGCATGACGCCCGCCTGCGGGGCCGGGGGTTTGCTTTTCTGATGATTTATATGGAGCAGGCGGAATGTAATAAGGGACAGGCAAAGCCGGCGCCGCGGTTTTTGGCGTTTTGTTAGCCGGCTGCTTGCCTTTTCCGTGGCGGGAAGCCTGCTTAAACACCTTGTTCATCCATACCTTTGATGCACGAGATTGAGCCATAGCCTATTTTCCCCTCCTGAATATCCTTGTCTGTATGTTATTCAAGCCGGGTGGCTGCCGCATCGGACTATTTCACTCTATCATTGGCACATTTTTGCCTGCAGCTGCTGCGCTGCGCTTATTGCCGCGAGGCGGCATGTTTGCCGGCGGCGTAGCCGGTAGAGAAAGCGGCTGTAATGTTGTAGCCGCCGGTGTAGCCGTGGATGTCCAATATTTCGCCGCAGAAATAAAGGCCGTCGATCAGCTTCGACTGCATCGTTTTGGGGTCGATTTCTTTCAGATGAACCCCGCCGCCGGTAACAAACGCATCTTCGATTGACAATGTGCCGTACACCCGGATCGGAAACCGTTTGATCACTTGGGCGAGCGCCATCCATTTTTGCTTCGGAATGTTGTCATATGTGACGGACTCGGACAAGCCTGCCTTGTCGAGCAGCAGCGGGACCATGCGTTCCGGCAGGCAGCTTTTAAGCACATTTTTAATCGCTTTTTTGGGCTCTGCTTCGGCAAGCTTTAATGTTTCGGCGAAGATGTCATCGGCCTTTTTCTCCGGCATAAAATCAATAGAGGCTTCAATATTACCGGTCTCGAATTGTTTCAGCGCCTTGACGACAAACTGGCTGCACCGCAAGGCGATAGGGCCGGAGATGCCGAAATGGGTAAACAGCATGTCTCCTTGATGCTCGATCAGTTTTTTGCCTTTAGGGCTCCATACCGATAGCGATACATCTCTTAATGACAAGCCTTGCAGCTCTTTGCTTTGAATAAAAGGCTCGTTGGATGTTAGCGGAACTTCTGTCGGGAACAACTCCGTAATGGTGTGCCCGGCGTCTATCGCCCATTGGTAACCGTCGCCTGTAGACCCGGTTTGCGGCACCGATTTGCCGCCGGCTGCAACAATGACGTTTCGGCCGGCGTACACTTGGCCGGACCGTAAGCGGACGCCGGTCGTATGCCCGTCTTCATAGCAGACACGGTCTACCGGAGCGTTTAAGACGATTTCAACGCCTTGCTTCCGCACCTGTCCGATCAGCGTGTCTACAACCGTCTTCGCCCGGTCGGTGACGGGGAACATCCGCCCGTTATCTTCTTCCTTTAGCTGAATGCCTAAATTTTCGAAAAAACGGATAATCTCTTTATTGCCAAACTGGCGAAGCGAGCTGTTCAAAAACCGGCCGTTGCCGGGAATATGCCTGATCAGCTCGTCCAGCTCCTTATTGTTCGTTACGTTGCAGCGCCCGCCGCCGGAAATGCCCAGCTTCCTGCCGAGTTTGTTCCCTTTATCGAGCAGCAGCACTTTTGCGCCGTTTTCGCTGGCGGCGATACCGGCCATCAAGCCGGCGGAACCTCCGCCGATGATAATGACATCATAGATCATAGTTTCTTGGTCTCCTAGAAGGGGTCGTTTGGTTAGCATTGTATCATTTATCGCCTTGCAGGTGAAAGAATGAGGCGAAGCGTACTATTAAAGGATAGAATTATAGGATAGAGAGCAGAAGGGGGATTCGGATGCGCCGCAATGATTGGACACTGATTGCCGAAGACGGCACGGAGCTGTATGCGAGAAGCTGGCATCCGGGCGAGCGGACAGCCTTGCTTGGCGCTGTGTGCCTGGTGCATGGAATGGGCGAGCATGGCGAACGATATGCCCGGCTGGCGGAAAGTTTGACGGCAGCAGGTTTTGCCGTATTTGCCCACGATCAGCGGGGGCATGGCAGGACGCCGGGGCAGCGTGGGCATACGCCTCTTGAAGAGGCGGTGTCCGACGCCTGCAGGCTTATTGGGGAAGCCCGGTCCCAATGCGAAGGGGTGCCGGTTTTTTTATACGGCCACAGCATGGGCGGTAACGTGGCGCTTAACTGCGCGCTGCGGGAGAATCCTCCGATTCAGGGGCTTATTTTGTCCAGTCCGTGGCTGCGGCTTGCAAGCCCGCCTCCTGCCGTGCAAGTGTGGCTGGGGAAGCAGATTTCGCGGTTCGCGCCCCGGTTCACCCAATCGACGCGGCTGAAGCTGCAGGATTTATACCGCTCCGGTTATACCGATTCGGCTGCCTGGCATGATTTGTACAACCATACGAAAATCACTGTGTCGACCTATTTAGCTTTCCATGAGTCGGGAGAGTGGGCGCTGCATCATGCAGACCGGTTATCCTGCCCACTGCTGCTGCTGCACGGCACGGCCGATCGTGTCGTCTCCTACGCGGCCAGCGAAGAGCTGGCGTCCCGGACGGAACGGCTGTGCACGTTTTTATCCTGGGAGGACAATCTGCATGAACTGCATAATGATTTGGACGGCGAATCCGTTGCTGCATCTGTCGTTTTTTGGCTGCGGACTTATTTGTAAAAAAACGGAATATATGATTAAATAAATCTATTAGCATCGTGAAAATCAATGTGCGATTAGGGGGAGACTGATCGTCCGTGATAAAGGAATTGTTATTGCAGTTTGTTGTTGCGTTATTCCCCGCAGTCGTTTATCAGCTTTGGCACGATTCGGACAAGCATTCGAATCGCGGAAAACTTTACATATGCGCAGCCAGCGGTGTATCCATGCTCGTCTGCCTGCTGCTTTGCTATGATTTTCATGGTTTTGATATTGATTTTGGAATCGTTCCTTATTTAACGGGCTCCCTGTACGGCGGAGTTCCGGGCATTGTTGTGCTAAGCGGCATTTACGTCCTCACGAGAGCGCCTATGCTGCAATCCGCCGGCGAAACGATAGCATTCGTATCGTTCCTCGGCTTGTTTATGCTGGCGTTATTTAAGCTATACCCGTTGTTTAATGCAGCAAATGCAAAAAACAAATTGAAAATCAGCACTTCCATCATCTCCGCAGCAGTTGGCTTTAATCTGCTCGCCTCTACGCTATATTTGGATTACACTTCCGTTAACTATACACCGCAAATTATTGCTGTTTCTTTCTTATCAATCATTTCCTGCTTGGCCGGAAGTTATTTTTCGGTTTTTATTATCGAGTCGCTGCGGCGCAACCGGCTGCTGGAGGACGAGATTCGCCTCGTCTCCGCAAACTACAGCAATCAAGTCGAGGCGCTCCAGCAATTTATTAATGAAACGGCGTTTGCGGTTTTGCTTGTTGACCATAACGGGCGTTTGACGCATATTAACGAGCTGGGGATGAAGCTGTTTGCACTGATGCCGAATGACGGCAGCATACAGTATTTTATCGGCTGGCCGTATGAAACGATATTCCAGCCTCCAAATTCCGCTATTTGCGTTCATGCGCTGTCCAAGGCGCTGAAAGGCGAAAGAACGGTTCAGGAGCCAATTATCGGCGAAAAATATATTTATTTAAAAACAGCGTTCCCGCTTTACGCGGCGGCGGAAAAGGACGACATTACCGGCGCCGCGCTTATCGTCCAGGATATTACCGAAATTACGCGGCTGCGCAATGAGGTTGGCCGGATGGAGCGGCTTAGCCTGGTTGGCCAGATGGCGGCGAGCATTACGCATGAAATCCGCAATCCGATGGCGGTTATTCGCGGATTTGTCCAACTGATACGCGAAAGAAGCCCTGCGGACCAGCAGCAGTATTTTCGGATCGTAATGGAGGAGCTGGACCGTACGAACAGCATTATTAACGACTTTTTGTCGCTGGCGCAAAACCGTGCCTTAACGATGGAGCTTGGTTCCTTAAACGAGCTTATCCTTCAGATGGCGCCGCTTCTGGAGGCGGACGCCAACATGCGCGGGCAAAGCGTCGTGTTGACGCTGCAAGAGCAGCTTCCTCCAATGATGATGAACGAGAAGGAAATCAAGCAGCTGCTCCTTAATATCGCCCGCAACGGCATGGAAGCGATGGGCGATGCAGGCATTCTTCATATTGAAACCCGGTCGAAGCCGGGAATTGTGGAGCTGCTGATCCGCGACGAGGGGATCGGGATCCCACAGGAAAAAATCAAGCAGCTGTTTGATCCGTTTTTTACAACAAAGCAGCGCGGGACGGGGCTTGGCTTATCGCTTTGCTTAAGCATAGCCGAACGCCATTCCGGCCAGATTGATGTAGAGTCGAGCCCGGGAGCGGGGACAACATTTATTGTTGCATTTAACATTTCGCGACATAAGGGGGAGGCCGGCCGTGCATACTATGGAACGAGCGGCATGCAAGAGCAGCTAAGGATGGAAGGAGGGGCATAAAGTTGGCAGGCAAACCAAATGGAGACTCTTTCGAACAGCAGCGCCAAGCGGACCAAAACGCGAAAGGCAGCCGGCAGGCCGGGTACGATAAAAAAACAAAAGGACCTAATCGTCCGTCCACTTAAATAGCAAGCTCATCAAGCAACCGGATGCTCAATGCTCCGGTTGCTTTATTTTCGAAGCAGGCGGTATAATAGTAACTAAAATTAGGTTATTACAAAGGAGTGTTTCATACGATGTCAATGTCATTTGAACGATATATGTTTGATATGATCCAACCGATGCGCGATGAGCTGACGCAAATTGGCGTTCAGGAGCTTCGTACGCCGGAGGAAGTGGAAGAAGCGCTTCCGAATGCGAAAGGCACCGCGCTTGTCGTTGTGAACTCGGTATGCGGCTGCGCCGCAGGCATGGCCCGCCCGGCGGTTGCCGATGCGCTGAACCATGAGATTGTTCCAGACCATCTGTTTACGGTTTTTGCAGGGCAAGACAAAGAAGCTACGGCGAAAGCACGCGAATATTTTGCGCCGTACCCGCCGTCTTCTCCTTCGATCGCACTCATGAAAGACGGCGAACTCGTATATTTCATCGAACGCCATCAAATTGAGAACCGTTCCGCAGCGGAAATCTCGGCAGACCTCACTAGCGCATTTGAACGTTTCTGCAAATAACAGGGGGAAACCAGGTGTCGTTACAAAACGAAATTATTAACCGCCTTGGCGTAAAACCGGAAATTGATCCGGATGCGGAAATACGCAAGCGCGTTGATTTCTTGAAGGAATATGTGCAAAAAGCCGGAGCAGCCGGACTGCTGATTGCCATTAGCGGGGGATCGACAGCGCGGTTGCAACCGGGCTTTGCAAGCAGGCGACGGATGAGCTGACGGAAGAAACCGGCCGGGAATATATGACGCTGGGGGTATTCCAGCCGTATTCCGAGCAGGCGGACATTCAAGACAGCTACGCGGTTGCCGAAGCTTTTAAGCTGAAGCATAAAGTGGAGACGAACATCGGCGAAGCAGTCGATGAAATCGCCATCGAAGTGGAACATGGCTTCAAAAAACTCGGCATGCCGCGCCATTTGAGCCGCGGCGGCAAAGGGAACATTAAAGCAAGAACACGTATGGTGATGCAATACGCGCTTGCTTTTGACCTGAACCTGCTTGTTGTCGGCACGGACCATGCGTCCGAAGCGATTACCGGTTTCTTTACGAAATGGGGCGACGGCGCCGTAGATATTACGCCGCTTAGCTCGCTGAACAAACGCCAGGTCCGCCAGCTTGCCGCAAGACTTGGCGTGCCGCAAAGCGTCCTGGACAAAGCGCCTACAGCCGGCCTGTGGGACGGTCAAACGGATGAAGCGGAGCTTGGCATTACTTACGAGGCAAACAGCTCTTATTTGGAAGGTAAAGCTATTGATCCTGCTGCAAAAGAAAAGCTGGAAAAGCAATATTTAAAAACCGCACATAAACGCGATCCGATTCCGGGCATTTAAGGAGAGGAGCGACAAGCAGCATAGAGGCCGCCAGCCGTCTATGCTGCTTTTTTTGTAGCGTAAACGTTATTGAATGCGCATACAATGGAGGTAAATGGAAAATGATGTAACAAACGATAAGTTGCTCTTAGATTGGCTATACTGCAAGTATAAAGCCAAATCCGGCTTAAGCCGGATGGAGCGGGGAGGAATCGTGATGATTTATCGGGAAGGCGATTTGAAGACGGGTATCCTTAACGGGTTATTATTATCTATTCCGCTGTGGGGCATCATTATCGGCTTATGCATCCGTTAATCGTGCAGAGGACAGATGCGATTGACGAGCGGCATACATTCTGATAATCTCGGCTTCATATGGAAGCGGGGGAATGAAATGATCGTTGGGGTTGGCCATGATGTGGCGGATATGGAAAGGTTCGAGAGCATACTGGGCGGCAAAACGGCCGAGCGGTTTATGATGCGCATATTGACGGAACAGGAGCGGGAAGTGGCATCCCGCTATGAAGGCAAGCGCCTGGTCCAGTACGTCTCCGGAAGGTTTGCAGCCAAGGAAGCGGTTGTCAAAGCGCTGGGCTGCGGTATTGGCGGAACGGTCGGGTTTGAAGATATAGCTATCGTCCCTGATGCAAACGGGAAACCGCTATGCGCATTAAAGCCGGAAGCTTGGGAACGGCTGGGGTTAAACATGGAAAGCCATAAGCTTCATGTGACGATTACCCACGACAAGGCGATTGCTTCGGCGGTTGCAATAGCGGAATGTCTGAGCGTCTGACAGCGCTTCATGTCGGGAATAGAGAAATGAGCTGATCCGGCTCATTTTTTATTTGGCCAGGGACATCTTCTTCAAAAATCCGGAAAAAGGGACAAGCTGTTTGTTTGACATATATACCATAGGGGGTATACTATGTTCACAAAGAGGTAAACATTGGCCTATCTATGGTTATAAGGATGTGAAAAAAGGATGGAGAAGGTTGACCTGCAGCTTGAAGGCATGTATTGCGCCGCTTGCTCCGCCCGGATCGAGAAGGCGTTAAATAAAATGAACGGCGTGTCCGAAGCCAACGTAAATTTGGCTTTGGAGGCGGCGCATATATCGTACAATCCGGCTGAGGTGTCGATTGAGGACTTTATGCGGAAAGTGGAGCAGCTCGGGTACAAAGCGCTGCCGAAGCAGGAGCAGGCGGACGAAGCCGAACGCCGGAAGCAGTCTGCCAGAAGGCAGGAGCTGAAGCTGGCGGCGTCGGCGGTATTGTCGCTGCCGCTGCTTTGGGCAATGGCGGCTCATTTTACGTGGCTGTCATGGCTGTGGCTGCCGGAGCTGTTTATGAATCCTTGGTTTCAGCTGGCGCTGGCGACGCCGGTCCAGTTTTATATCGGACGGCAGTTTTATACCGGCGCTTATAAGGCGCTTCGCAGCGGAGGGGCAAATATGGATGTGCTCGTTGCTTTAGGCACATCCGCCGCTTATTTTTACAGCGTATATACAACAGTCCAGTGGGCGGCCGATGGCGGCGGCACCCATCACGCCCCGCAAATGTATTACGAAACAAGCGCTATTCTCATTACGCTCGTGCTGCTAGGCAAGCTGCTGGAATCGCTCGCGAAAGGCAAAACTTCCGATGCAATCAAATCGCTGCTCCAGCTGCAGCCTAAAACCGCTTTGGTCATAAGGAACGGCAAAGAGGTTACGCTGCCTGTGGAACAGGTATCGGCGGGAGACATGGTGGTCGTCAAGCCGGGCGATACGATCCCGGTTGACGGGCAAGTGATGGAGGGAAGCTCTGCCGTAGACGAGTCGATGCTGACCGGCGAAAGCATGCCCGTTGCCAAGGCCGCCGGAGATACTGTCATCGGAGCGTCGGTCAACCGCAATGGCCGGCTTGTCATCCAGGCAACTTTTGTCGGCAAAGACGCTGCGCTGGCCCGTATTGTAAAGGCGGTGGAGGAAGCGCAAGGCTCCAAGGCGCCGATTCAGCGCATCGCAGACCATATTTCCGGCATATTTGTACCGATTGTGGTAGCCATTGCGATTGCGGGTTTTGCTCTGTGGTACATCCTTCTTGATCCGGGCAATCTGTCTGCGGCTTTGGAAAGCGCGATAGCGATACTGGTCATTGCCTGCCCATGTGCGCTTGGCCTTGCGACGCCAACCTCTATTATGGCAGGTTCGGGCCGTGCAGCCGAGCTCGGCATATTGTTCAAGGGCGGAGAGCACCTGGAAAAAACACAAGCGGTCGATACGGTTGTGCTGGACAAAACCGGCACTGTTACGGAAGGCAAACCGCGGTTAACGGATGTTGCGGCGGCCAGTGGCATGCCGGAGAAGGAGCTGTTGCAGCTGTTGAGCGCAGCTGAATCCGCTTCGGAGCATCCAATCGCAGAAGCGATTGTAGCCGGTGCGCAGCTGCAAGGAGCCGAACCGCTCAAGGCGGACCGGTTCGAGGCATTTCCCGGCTTTGGCATCTATGCGATGGTGGAAGGCAGGGAAGTGCTTGCCGGAACACGCCGTCTGATGGCGCAACACGGCATTGCTATTGCGAAGGCGCAGCTGGATGAGATGGAGCGCTTGGAAGAGCAGGGCAAGACGGTTGTATTGGCAGCCATAGACCGTAAGCTGGCCGGAATGGCGGCGGTGGCGGACACGCTGAAGGAAACATCCCGGGAAGCGATCGCCCGGCTGCAGGCGATGGGAATTGAAGTTATAATGGCAACCGGCGACAATGAGCGGGCTGCGCGCACGATTGCGGCAGAAGCCGGCATCCGGGAAGTAAGGGCGGAGATGCTGCCGGAAGGCAAAGCGCTCGAAATTAAAAAGCTGCAGGAGCAAGGCAAAAAAGTCGCGATGGTCGGAGACGGCATTAATGACGCGCCTGCGCTTGCGACAGCGGACATCGGCATGGCTATCGGCACCGGAACCGGCGTTGCGATTGAAACAGCCGACATCACGCTGATGCGGGGCGATTTGAACAGCATCGCCGATGCGATCGGGATGAGCCGGAAAACGATGTCTAACATCCGGCAAAATCTGTTTTGGGCGCTTGGTTATAATGCGCTTGGTATTCCGATTGCCGCTTCCGGGCTGTTAGCCCCGTGGATTGCGGGAGCGGCTATGGCGCTAAGCTCCGTATCGGTCGTATTAAATGCGCTTCGCCTGCAGCGGGCAAAGCTGTAATCCGGTATAACAAGCTCCTTTTTAGGGAATGAATCGTGGAGACTGCATGGATCCGCTTCTTTACGCGGATTATGACGAGGAACCTTAAACAAGGAGTTGACCGTTAGTGATGCGTTTTGTTCGTCTAATAACCGTATATGCCATAGCATTCTCTATTTCGCTGTTGGCAGGTTGGGCGATCCGGGCCGCATGGCAGCCGGGCGCTCCGGATGCAGCCGGATATCCCCCGGAAGCAAGTGGGATTGCTGCAGAAGCATATGAACCGGAAAGGGATATGGGGATGAGCGGGCAAATGGGCTCCGGCGAACCTATTGCGGTTATGGCCGGCCGCCGCGCGGATGGCCATTCGTCCGAAGCCGGGGCTGGCACTGGCGCGCACCGGCATGAAGAAGGCGGCGATACCGGCAGCATTAACGCCGATTGGAGCATTAACGGCGGAAAACAGCCGAAAGCCGGGCAGCCTGCAGTTATCCGGATTGCGGTTACAAGCGGCGGCCAGCCGGTGGAACACTTTGCATCCAGCCATGAGGCGAAGCAGCATCTGATTATTGTCAGCCGCGATTTGTCTTATTTTGCGCATGTTCATCCGGTTGATTTCGGCGGCGGACGGTTTGAGGTGAAGACCGTATTCCCTGCCGGCGGAGATTACCGGCTGATTGCCGATTTTGAACCGGAAGGCGCCGGACCGGTCCATCGGATGACATGGATTCAAGCAGCCGGCCGCAAAGCTCCTGAAGTGCCTCTACAGCCCGATGACCGCTTGGCCCGTCTGGCGGACGGCGTCCGTGTCCAGTTAACCGCTGAAAGCCCGCTGCAAGCCGGGAATGAAGTTACGCTTGCCTATAAGCTGGCGGATGAGAAAACCGGCGCTCCGGTAACGGATTTGCAGCCTTATTTAGGGGCGATCGGCCATGTCGTCATTTTATCAAGCGATGCCCGCCTGTATTTGCATGTTCACCCGCTTGAAAGCCAAGGCTCAGGGCCGGAAGCCAAATTCCAGACGGTATTCCCGCAAGCCGGCATCTATAAAATATGGGCGCAATTTAAACGGGAAGGCAGTGTTATAACGGTGCCTTTTACCGTCCGGGTTACATGATCCCGCGATCATTGCGTATAGCAGCTGTACCTTAGAACCGTACCTTTTGGTGAAGGCGGGTTCGCCGGTGCAGCTGTTTTTTGTTTGTGAAGTGAAGCAGAGCCGGAAGGAGACCAAGCAGCGGAAGACGAACCTATATAAAGCGAAAGCTTCATTTGCGAAAAAAGAAGCTTTGCGTAAAGATGACAACTAAGGAAGTGAACATCTTGGAAGTGCGTCAAATGACCGCAGCCTATTTATTTCACGGCAGCCGTGTTTTATTAATTCGGAAAGAAAAAAGCCAGCTGCATGGCGAGCCTTTTTGGAGCGGGCTTGGGGGGCATATGGAAGCTGAAGAGCTGAACCATCCGCAAGCGACGTGTTTCCGGGAAATTCAGGAGGAGTCGGGACTGACCGATGAAGACATTACAGGGCTGGAGCTGAAATATGTGCTGCTCCGCATTAAAGAACGGGAAATCCGGCAGCAGTTTGTGTACATGGGCTTCACAGACCGGACGGATGCCGTCCCCTCGGATGAAGGCGAGCTTGACTGGATCGAAGTATCCGAACTGATGGAGCTGCCTATGTCTGCGATCAACCGGTTTATGCTGGAACATTATTTGCTCAGCCCCAATCGTGAAGGCATTACGGTAGGCACGATTACGACAGACCTTGAAGGGAATCCGTGTATGCAGTGGGCGGAGCTGAAAGATCCCGGGCGTTTCTAGCAGAACCGGCGGACCGAGATCCGGGCTGGAGCGGCGGCCGGATTGCAGAAGGGGGAATGGAAGATGAGGACACTCGTTATAAGCGATATTCACGGATGCCTGGATGAGCTGCGGGCTTTGCTCCGGCAAACCGGTTATACGCCGGGCGAAGACAAGCTAATATTGCTTGGCGATTATGTGGATCGGGGGCTGAATTCCAAAGAAACGGTAGAAGAAGCGATCCGCCTTGTGAACAATGGAGCCGCCGCGATCCGCGGCAATCATGACCAGCGGCTGGCCGATCTGGTACGGAACGGCGGGGACGAGGTGGTACGCAAGTTTTTTGAGCATGGCGGTGAACAGACGTTCCGCAGTTATGCAGGGGTGCCTTCATCGGACATGAGCTTGTCTGCGTTCAGGCAGCTTATGTTAACCAAGTTCGCGCATCATCTCGCTTTTTTGGAAGAGCTGCCGTTTTATATCGAGGATGACCGCCACATCTATGTACATGCCGGGCTTCACCCGGACTTCAGCAATTGGAAAGAGCAGCCCGAATATAACTTTATGTATATAAAGGAACCTTTCTTATCCCGCCCTGCTGCCGTCAGCAAAACGGTCGTATTCGGCCATACCAGAACAGCCGATATTCACGGCTCGGCCAATATTTGGTTTGGCGGCGGCAAAATCGGCATTGACGGCGGCTGCGCATACGGCATGCAGCTGAATGCGCTGGAAATCGCAAAGGACGGAAGCTACACCGCCCGCCATGTTGCCAGAGGCTGTTAGCCGCCCGTTTCATGCCTGTGAAAAAATAAAGCTGGGAACGCAGCCGGCCGCCTTTTTGGCATCGCCCTTGCGTCATCCAGCTTTATTTTTTTTGGGCCAGCCAAGCTGCAAGAGCCGCGATCTCCTGCTCGGTAACGCGCCCTTTCTGGCTGGGCATCCTGCTCCCGCCATCAGTAATTTGCTCGACCAGTTCCGCTTCGGTCATCCGCGCCCCGACCTTTTGAAGGTTGGTGTCCGGGCCAACCCGGCCTTGCAGATCCGAGCCGTGGCAGCTGACGCAGTTCGCTTTATAGACCGCCGCCGTATCAGGCGGGGCATCCATATGCGGGGTGCCGCCGCTGCCGCTCCCGCCGCTGCAGGCGGACAAGGCTGTTACAAGCAGCAAGGAAGCGGCCGTGGCCGTTATAGCCGTTCGTATACGTAAATTCATGCGGGGACCTGCTTTCCTGGCGTTTATAGATCAATATGCTTGTCTATTTTGTCTTCAGTATAATCGGAATTGGAAAGCTGGGCAATTGTGGTAGTTATATAATTTTGCCGCAGGAGCCTTTATAATAGGAAAAAGTAAATGATTATACGATTTAGGAGCAGCAATGGAACCCTCTCTAACGAATTATTTTCTTCAAAACCAAATCGACCATTTTCAAGCGGAAGTGACAATGGCGATGTATATTGAACTGAACCGTGATATAGCGGATTTTTTAAACGAGCATTCTTTTTACCGGCTTTTTTATGTACAGCAGGGAGAAGGCAGCATTGCTATCGGAGATGCCATTTTTGAAGTGGCGCCGGGGACGATGTACCTCGTGCCGGCAGGGGTTCATTTTGCTTTAAACGTCTCGCAGCATTTTCAATGCTATACCTGCCATTTTCGCTCCGAGCAGTGGGATATGCCGCTTATTAACCGGATGGAAATTCCCTATGTTTCGGTTATTGACGACCGGCAGGCTGTTAAAGCTCTGTATGACAAAATGGTTGCGACACACCACAGCCGTTCGGTGACGCGCAATTTAAAGCTGCGCGGGCAGCTGAACGAGCTGTTTGCGGTCTATTTGGATTCCTGCTTTCAACAAGCAGCCGTACCGCAATCGGAGACGGAAGCGGAACAAAACTGGAATGCAGTGCTGGCTTATATCGACAGCCATCTTGACCGGCCGATTCTGGTTGAAGAGCTGGCTAAGCTCGCTTGCCTGCATCCGAATTATTTTATTACGCTGTTTAAAGAAACGATGGGCTGCTCGCCGATCCAGTTCGTGACGACCAGGCGGATATCGGCTGCAAAGCAGCTATTAGCGGCAACGAAGCTGCCTGTTTCAGACATTGCCGGGCAAGTTGGGATGCAGAACCATTACTTATCGCGGCAGTTTAAACGAATGATCGGGTTAACCCCTTTGCAGTACCGCAAGCTGATGCAGGCAGAGGAGCTAAGAAGCAGGCCGGAAGGGCAATTAAAGGAGTATATTGGATAATGACAGTGGATGTAAAACAATTTTTCAGCACGGAGCTGCTGGCTTGGTACCGGCTCGTCAAACGGGATCTTCCATGGCGGAAAAACCGCGACCCTTACCGGGTATGGGTATCGGAAATTATGCTGCAGCAAACCCGTGTAGATACGGTAATTCCTTATTATGAGCGGTTTATGGCCAAATTCCCGACTGTCCGGGAGCTGGCGGCAGCACCGGAGGAAGAGGTGCTGAAAAGCTGGGAAGGGCTTGGCTATTACTCGCGCGCCCGCAATTTGCAGGCGGGGGCGCGCGAGGTCGTGGAACGGTACGGCGGCATCGTGCCGGATGACAAGACGGCGGTAGCTTCGCTGAAAGGCGTAGGGCCTTATACAAGCGGAGCTATTATGAGCATTGCATTTAACCGGCCGGAACCGGCGGTGGACGGCAATGTGATGCGCGTGCTGTCGCGGTATTTTTGCCTGGAGGATGATATTGCGAAGCCCTCAACGCGCGTTGGCATTGAAAAGCGGGCCGTTTCGCTTATTCCGGAAGGCGCTGCGGGCGATTTTAACCAAGCGCTGATGGAGCTGGGCGCATTGGTGTGCACGCCGAAATCGCCGGTATGCCTGACCTGCCCGGTGATGGAGCACTGCGCGGGAAGGCTGGCCGGGAAAGAGACGGAGCTGCCGGTCAAAACAAAAGCGAAACCGCCGCGCGAGGAACTGCGCGCTGCAGTCATTATCGCCGGCAGCGGCGAGCATGCAGGCAAGGTGCTTGTCCGCCAGCGCCCGGCGAAAGGGCTGCTGGCGCAAATGTGGGAGTTCCCGCATTTGCTGGTGGACGAGCATGGCGAAGATGCGGCGCTTGCGGATAAACTGGCACGGTCGCTGCATGAGGAGACCGGCCTGCTCATCCGGCCGACGGGCCGGCTGATGGATGCCGATCATGTGTTCAGCCATATCCACTGGAAGATGAAAATTTACGAAGCCGATCTTGGTGCAGCCGTGACAGGGGCAGGCAGCGAGAAGGCCTGGCCAGCTGCTGGAAGCGCCTCAGGACGAGCAGCTCAAACGCTGTATGCGGCAGAGGCGTCCGCCGCTTATGAAGACAGCGCCGCTGCCTCATCAGCGGCGCCGTCAAGAGCCAAGCTGCCGGCCCATTACCGCTGGATCGGACGTGAAGAGATGGAACAATTAACGTTTCCGAACTTATTTTTGCGTGTATTAAACCAATATTGGGCTAACTCAAAACGATAATACGGGGGAATCGGAATATGCTGGACCTTTTGCTGGAACATCGGATTGTGGCCATATTGCGCGGAATTGAGGACAAGCACGCGGACGCTGCGGGGAAGGCGCTTCTGGACGGCGGCATCCGGTTGATGGAAATTACAATGAACACAAAAGGCGCAGCCGCTATGATCGAACGATGGAGAAGCCGTTTTGACGGGCAGGCAGCTATCGGCGCGGGGACGGTGCTGGATGTTGCGATGGCGCGTGAAGCGGCTGCTGCCGGCGCCCAGTTTATGATTTCGCCCAATCTGGACGAGGAAGTGATTGCGTTTGGCCGGGAGCGGGGCATCTCCGTTTGGCCGGGCGTCATGACGCCTACCGAAATCGTCCGGGCCTGGAAAGCGGGGGCGGAAGCGGTCAAGTTGTTCCCGATGGCGTCGCTTGGGTTAAACTACTTGTCCGAAATCCGCGCGCCGCTTGATTCGATTCCGATTTTGGCAACCGGCGGCGTAGATTTGGACAATATCGCGGCTTATTTCAAAGCGGGGGCTAATGCCGTCGGCATGGGGAGCAAGCTGCTGAATATGGAATGGGTGCGTGAAGGGCGGTTCGATCTTATTACCGAACGTGCACGCCGGTTTGCGGAAACGGTGCGGGGGTTGTAAAAAAAAAGAGCCAACGGCATCGGGCCGCGGGCTGCAAGAGAGATATATAAATAAAGGGGGGTCATGGGTTCATTATAAAAAACAAAGATGAAAGAAACATGAAGCCTTTATTACAGTTCGATTACATATGGGAAAAATTGTATTTCAGAGGACGGCCGAATAACACCATGTTTATGCTCCGGGCATTCCCCCTTCGTTAAGCTTCTTTCATAGGATGTTCCAAAGGTAGAGAGGGTACAAACTAGTGCAAGCTCTAAAGGTTTTTAATAACATAGAGAAGTTAAATGCAAAAATAAATGTAACGAACTGTGATTTAAAAGTTTCTTCTACTTATTATGATTGTACTTGTGTTGTAGAAATATCGTCTGATACTCATCCGATACTTAAATTTTCGTTGTCGGACTTTAAACGAAAAGATAAAGAAACCGAAAATATATTAGATATAATTAGTGAGAATAGGTTTATTATTATGCATGCAATTGAGCATAAAGGTCAATGCGGACATTTTTTGCTTCCCATTTTGGAGTTTTTAGAAAGCCATTTGATTTGCATAATCCTAATCCCTTTTAATGAATTAAACGAAAGAAACAGGACGTTTTTTAAAGCGTTAGAGAATATATGGATGAGAAATTTTGACGTCACGAATAATCAATTGGTTTATGCTTCATATGAGAATCCTTCGGGATATATTTAATCTAAAGGCCGGCATTCAATTATGGCATCCATGCAACGGATGCGAAACGGTGAATGATGTACTCTATTCGGAAAGGCGTGATTATCAAACATGAGTGAACAGGTCCATTCGGCTGTTGTAAACAATATTGTTTGGTGCGGAATTATATGTGAGACGCATGGGATTACTGCCGCTTCAAGTAAACATGTTTGGAGTACAACAGCGAAAGCGCCGCCTTTTTACCCGGACATCATTACATCAAGCAGGCATGCAACGGTGAAAGAGGTTATTGACATCATTGGAAATAGAGAAGTATCTTCCATTAAAGATAGCTTCGCTAATCTCGATATGTCGCCTCTTGATTTTGAAATCCTGTTTAAAGCCGAATGGATTTACCATGCGCCACTGGCTAACTTGGAGCCTATTCCATCGGGATGGCACGAAGTCACCGCTAAAAATGACTTCGTAGATTGGACTTTGGCTCATGGTTCCGGAAATGTAATTAAGCCTGAACTTTTAAATCGCCGAGATGTCAAAATGTACGCCTATACGAATAAGGGTGAAACGGCAGGATTTATTGCTAACTTGGGCGGCAATGCCGTGGGGATAT
The DNA here is from genome assembly GCF_004135365.1 of Paenibacillus protaetiae. Taxonomy (NCBI): domain Bacteria; kingdom Bacillati; phylum Bacillota; class Bacilli; order Caryophanales; family Paenibacillaceae; genus Paenibacillus; species Paenibacillus protaetiae. Next base: position 4,045,796 of record NZ_CP035492.1, read on the forward strand.
CCAACGTATTTTCAAGCGTTAACAGCAATAATTTATGGTCTGACATTCATACAATAGCTTCATTGGATTTCCCGGGGCTGCCTACCGTAGGCTACGAGCAAGGCGATGATCTTGCCGCGGCGCTCCAATCGGGATGGACCTCGGCAGGTCCGCTTCGTGTTTGGGTGAAATCCAAAAATTATTAAGAGCTTAAATGCTTAAATAAAAAAGCGGGTGCTTCATGAAGTGCACCCCTTATAGTGGACATTGGAAAAACACCCTAGTGTTTAGCCGATGAAAACCATAGGGGTGCTTTTCGTTATGGCAAAAAAGGGACAGAAATTTGTGACGTACAGCTTTGAAACGAAGAAGAAAGCAATTGAGATGCGTCTTCAAGGAATGACGGTAGGGAGAATTGCAGAAGAGTTAGGGATTGTTGATGTTGGACGAGTGAAGACCTGGATGCGTCGGTACAAACAGATGGGAGAATTCGGCTTAACAGACACGCGAGGAAAGCGGAAAGAATATGTCGATGAGAACCGCTATGTTAAGCGGCTTGAAATGGAGAATGCCGTTTTAAAAAAGTGGTTGGCCATTACGAAGGCGGAGGTGTATCAGAAAAGTGTAGGCTCGTTGAAGAGCTCAGAGAGCATTTCACCGTTACAGAGCTTTGCAAAGAAGTCGGTCTCTCTAAGAGCGGATTCTATGCCTATCTTAAACGAAAAGCTGTAAATAAGGACAAGTCATCCAAAGAGATCATTCGCACCACGTATGAACGCTATAAAGGCATTTATGGCTACAGACAAATTCAATTATTGATGTACCAAGATCATAAGATATGGATGAACCACAAGAAGATCCTGCGTCTCATGCGGGAAATGGGGCTGCGATCTAAAATACGCCGCAAATTCCGTCATCATCGATCTTGGGGCTTAGGCGACAGAGTGGTGAGAAATGTGTTGGAAGCAATTTTGAAGCACTTAAGCCTAATCAGAAATGTGTAACAGACGTTACACAATACCGAGTGAAAGATAGCTGGCTATACCTCCCTACCATCAAAGACTTATGTCAAAACGAAATCGTCGCCTATAACATGAGTTTACGCAATGATAAGGATCTTGTACTCCAAACGTTCTCTAAAGCATTTGAAAAGGAAAAGGACGTAACTGGGCTAATCGTTCATAGCGATCAGGGAAGGCGATCCAGCAGTCACTGGTGGAGCTGTCGAAGGACCGCACCACACTGGTCATCGCGCATCGGCTGGCCACCATCAAAAACGCCGACCGGATCGTCGTGGTGTCCGAGCAAGGCATTGCCGAGCAAGGGAAACATGAGGAACTTATTGCGGTACAAGGCGCCTACAACCGCCTGCATCAGGCGCAATTCGGCGGATAGTCAGTACATCATAAGGGGATGCTTCCTTTGTTGAAGCACCCCTTATTTTATAGACTAGCGATAACATGGGATGTGGAATAATATAGTAAAATAAAATGTCGAAAATCTGCCTAACTGTGAAATCACTGCGTTATGAAAGGAACCCGCCTATGATTAACTTTTATGATGTACAAGTATTGTACTGTTCGCTGCCGTTTGCCCACAAAGGATTGAAAGCGGTTTTACAAAATCCGTTGACAAATAAATAGGACGTAACTATACTGATGTTAAACGTTTACGTAACGCAAAGGGGTAAGAAACAAAAAGATGATTAACAATCCTCCTACAATTAAAGATGTAGCCAAAGCAGCCAACGTATCGGTGGCAACGGTATCGCGCGTGCTTCATAACCTTGCCGGCTATTCGGATAAAACAAAGCAAAAGGTTTTGCAAGCGGTCGCGGATCTTGGCTACAAGCCAAATGCGATAGCCAGAGGGTTGATTAACAAGCGTACGCAAACGATTGGCGTTTTGTTTCCCGATGTGTCGAGCAACTTTTCGTCTGATATTTTGCATGGAATTGAAGAAGTTGCGCATGAACACGGCTTTAGCGTTATTGTGTGCAACACGGCTGCGGAAGGCAAGCGGACTTTAAACTATTTGCAGGTGCTTCATGAGAAGCAGGTCGACGGCATTGTTTTTACAAGCGAGATGCTGAAGGACGAGTATTATGACGCAATGAAGGAAATGCGCGTTCCGGTCGTGCTGGTCAACACGCATTCCCAGAAGCATATGCTTCCATACGTGAAGGTTGATGACTGTCAGGCTGCTTACCAGGCCACGAATTTCCTGATCCAGAGCGGCCACCGCGAAATTGCGATGATTGCAGGCACGCGCTGGGACATGCTTGCAGGCGCCCCGAGGCTGGACGGCTACAAGCGGGCGCTGGAGGATAACGGCATTCCGTTCGAGGAATCCAAGGTTATCTATGGCGACTTCAGAATGGACAGCGGCAAAAAAGCGATGGAGCAGCTGCTCGCAAGCAAAATGCCGTTTACGGCCGTTTTTGCAGCGAGTGACGAGATGGCGATTGGCGCCATGAACGTGGCGATGGCCAAAGGGCTTCGTATTCCTGAAGACATCTCGCTGATCGGTTATGACGATTTGAACATTTCCCGCATGATTTTTCCGCCGCTTACAACCATCCATCAGCCGTTGGCATTGATGGGGCGGCTTGCTTCCGAGAAGCTGATTGCCTTAATTGAGGGGGCTGAACAGGTGCCAAGCAGCATTGTGAACCATCAACTGGTGGAAAGAAAGACTGTTCGGCGTTTGCCTTGAATAAGGCATGTTTTTCTCCTTATTGAGTAAACGTTTACTCAATTAAATTTAATGAGCGTAATCGCTATGGTGAATGAAATTCACAAAAATAGGGAGAATAAGAAAAAATATTGCATTTAAGGAGGTGAGTACAGCAAAAGGGCAGGTAATGAAGGCAAAAATCCACGTTTTTTTCTGATGGTAGAGTAAACGTTTACGTTCTTTATTGCATCCATTTTATACTTTGGAGGGTCTATTCCATGAAAAAGACACTATCAGTAATTGCAGTAAGCGCATTAGTCATGACCGCATTAGCAGGCTGCGGCAGCAACAGCGATTCGGGCGGCGGTTCGAAAGGGAAAGTGAAGCTGGAGTTTTTCCAAAACAAAACGGAAGCGAAAGCGTCCTTCGATGAGCTGGTCAAAAAGTTTAACGAAGCGAACCCGGATATTACCGTTACGCAAGTAAATCCGCCGGATGCGGAAACAGTGTTGAAAACGCGCGTTGCGAAAAAAGACGTACCGGACATTATCGGGATGGGCGCAACCGATGCATATGCCCAGCTTGCCAAAAGCGGCGTGTTTGCCGATCTGTCGGGCGACCTGACTTCGAATATTCAACCTGCATACTTAAACATGCTGAACAAGCTGACCGGCTCGGAGACGGTAAACGGCATTCCGTTTACGGCGAACGCCAGCGGCATTATTTACAACAAAGCGATGTTCGACGAGCTTGGCCTCACCATTCCGAAAACATGGGACGAGCTGATCGCAACCGCCCAAAAAATTAAAGACGCGGGCAAAACGCCGTTTTACTTGACGCTTAAAGATTCCTGGACGCTGATGGTGCCGTTCAACTCGCTGTCGACCGACATCCTGGGCATTGATTTCTATGCAGACCGCACGAACGGCAGCGTGAAATTCGACAGCCCTCAATTCCGCGAAGTGGCCGAGAAGCAATTGAAGCTGCTCGACTTTGGCGAGAAGGATATGTTCGGCAAAGGCTATAACGACGGCAACGCGGCATTCGCGAAAGGCGAAGCGGCGATGTACATTCAAGGCGTATGGGCGATTCCGGAAATTCAGAAAGCTAACCCGGACGTGAAGCTTGGCGTATTCCCGTTCCCGGCGACGAACGATGAAGCAAGCAACAAAGTGATTTCCGGCGTGGACACGCTGCTGACGATTTCCAAAGATACGAAACATCCGGAAGAAGCGAAAAAGTTTATCGACTTCCTGCTGCAGCCTGAAAACGTGCAAACGTACATCGACGAGCAAAAAGCTTTCTCCGCTGTAAAAGGCGTAAACCAATCGGACGAAAGCGTACAAGGCTTCAACGCAGCATTCGAAAGCGGAGCCATCGATGATTTCTCCGACCACTATATCCCTGGCGCTGTAAAAGCGGACACGATTATTCAAGCGTTCCTGCAAAAGAAAAACGTAGACGCGTACGTGAAGCAATTTGATACGGAATGGGATAAAGTGGCGAACCGCAAATAAGGATTATGCCACACGATGGGAGGGCGAGAGCGCTTAAGGGTGCTCTCTTCCTTGTCCCTATTGAATAAGGAGGTACATCATGGCCAAAAGAAAAGCGGCGTTCTATAGCATGACCATTCCCGCTCTGCTGCTGTTTTTCGCTTTTCATACGTTTCCCGCGCTGCAAGGCATCTTTTATTCGTTTACGAACTGGGACGGCTACAGCGACGGGTATGATTTTGTCGGCTTTAAAAACTTCAAATCGCTGTTCACGGACACCAACGTCCTGAATTCCTATTTGTTTACGTTTAAATATGCCATTGTCGTTACGGTTCTCATTAACATCATCAGCCTGCTGATCGCGCTGGGGCTGAACTCGCGCATCAAATACCGCAATTTTTTCCGCGGCGTTTACTTTTTGCCGAATGTGCTTGGCGTGCTGATCGTCGGCTACATTTTTAACTACATTTATTCCAATGCCATTCCGATACTGGGCGACAAGCTGGGCAGCAGTGTCCTGTCGACAAACATTTTGGGCAATGAGAAATGGGCTTGGGTCGGCATCGTCATCGTAGCCGTTTGGCAGGGCATCGCCTTTAACACGATTTTGTATTTGTCGGGTCTTCAGACGATTCCGCGTGATTTGTACGAAGCTTCCGATCTGGACGGGGCGAACAAATGGCAGACGTTCTGGAAAATTACGTTCCCGATGCTGGCGCCGTTCTTTACGATCAATATGGTGCTGGCGATGAAAGGCGGCCTGATGGTGTTCGACCAGATCGTTGCGCTGACAGGCGGCGGTCCAGGACGGGCAACCCAATCAATCGCTATGCTCATCTATCAAGGCGGTTTCCAAGGCGGAGAATTTGCGTACCAGTCGGCGAATGCGGTTGTTTACTTTATCGTCATCGTGGTTATCTCCGTTATTCAGCTGAAATTTTTACAAAAGAGGGAGCTTGATGCGTAATGAATAAAGATCGTTCTACGAATTGGGCCGTGACCATTCTGATCGCGCTTGGCTCCCTGTTTATTTTGTTCCCGCTGTATATGACCGTTTCGATTGCGCTCAAAAATCCGGAGGAGATGGCTAAATCGATTTTTGCCCTGCCGACGGGACTTCACTTCGAGAACTTTTCCAATGCGATTAAAGCAACCGATTTTTTCAGCGCATTTAAAAACAGCGCCTTGATTACACTCATTTCGGTTGGCTTCATTTTGCTCAGCAACTCGCTTGTTTCCTATGCGGTGGCGCGGAATATGGGCAGCAAGTTTTTTAAAGGCCTTTATTTCTACTTTATCAGCGCCATGTTTATTCCGTTTCAAATTATTATGCTTCCAGTCGTGAAGCTGACGACAAACCTGCATATGAACAACATTCCGGGCATTATCGTGCTTTATATCGTATACGGCCTGGCTTTCAATATTTTCGTCTATGTCGGTTACATCCGCTCGATCCCGGTTGAGCTGGAAGAAGCGGCTACGGTGGACGGCGCATCGACTTACGGCACGTTCTGGCGCGTTATTTTCCCGCTGCTCGCTCCGATCAATGCAACCGTTGCGATACTCAGCTGTTTGTCGACGTGGAATGACTTTATGCTTCCGCTCATTATATTAAGCGATCCGAATTCCTACACGCTGCCGCTGGTGCAATATGTATTCCAAGGGCAGTTCAGCACCGACTTCAACCTGGCATTTGCTTCTTACCTGCTGGCGCTTGCCCCGATGGTAATCGTATATCTGGTAGCGCAAAAGTGGATCATTAACGGCATCACGCAAGGTGCTGTCAAATAACCTGTTAAAGAGAGAACAAACGGATGGGAGAAACAAAAAAATGACAAAAACGTGGTGGAAAGAAAGCGTCGTGTACCAAATTTATCCTCGAAGCTTTCAAGACAGCAACGGTGACGGCATTGGCGACATTCCCGGCATCATTTCCCGGCTCGATTATTTGCAGACGCTTGGGGTAGACGTCATTTGGCTCTGCCCGGTCTATCAATCGCCCAATGACGATAACGGATACGATATTAGCGATTATCAAAGCATCATGAGCGATTTCGGCACGATTTCCGATTGGGAGAAGCTGCTCGAAGGGCTGCACAGCCGCGGAATGAAGCTGATTATGGATTTGGTCGTGAACCATAGCTCCGATGAGCATGCCTGGTTTGTGGAATCCCGCAAATCGAAGGATAATCCTTACCGCGATTACTATATATGGCGTGATGGCAAAGACGGGAAGGAACCAAACAACTGGTCTTCCTTCTTTAGCGGATCAGCCTGGAAAAAAGACGAAGCAACCGGCCAATATTTCCTTCATCTATTCTCGTCCAAGCAGCCTGACTTGAACTGGGACAACGAGAAGGTCCGCCGCGAAGTATACGATATGATGACATGGTGGCTGGATAAAGGCGTGGACGGCTTCCGGATGGACGTCATTAACCTGATCAGCAAAGTGCAGCAGCTGCCGGACGCAGCCGGAGAAGGCAAATATAATTTTGGCGGCGACTACTTCATGAACGGCCCGCGCATTCATGAATTTATGCAGGAAATGAATCGCGAGGTGCTGTCGAAATACGATATTATGACGGTTGGCGAGACGCCGGGAGTGACCCCTGAAGAGGCGGCGCTTTATGTTGGCGAAGACCGCGGCGAGCTGAACATGGTATTCCAGTTCGAGCTGATGGATATTGACTCGGGTAACGGCAAATGGGATGTCTGCCCCTGGAAGCTGACCGATTTCAAACGCATTATGAGCAAATGGCAGACCGGGCTGGCGGGCAAAGGCTGGAACAGCCTGTACTTGAACAACCATGACCAGCCGCGTATGGTATCGCGGTTTGGCAATGACGGCATTTACCGCAAGGAATCGGCGAAGATGCTGGCGACGCTGCTTCATACGCTGCAAGGGACGCCGTACATTTATCAGGGCGAAGAGCTGGGCATGACCAACGTCAAGTTTGGTTCGATCGAGGAGTACCAGGATATCGAAACGCACAACATGTATAAAGAGTTCGTGGAAGCGGGCCATCCGGTCGAGCAAATCATGAATTCGATCTATATTAAGGGCCGAGACAACGCCCGTACGCCGATGCAGTGGGACGCGACGGCGAACGGCGGCTTTACGAGCGGAACGCCTTGGCTGCAAGTTAACCCGAACTTCACGGTAATTAACGCCGAGGAAGCGTTAAACGATCCGGATTCCGTGTTCCATTATTACCGGAAGCTGATTGAGTTCCGCAAGCGGAACGAAATTGTTGTGTACGGCGATTTCAAGGAGCTGCTGGAGCAGGATGAACGCATTTATGCGTATACCCGTACGTTAGGGGAACAGCGCCTGCTCGTTGTATTGAACTTCTTTGCGGACGAAACGGTGTTTGCTTTGCCGGATTCGGTCCGTTACGGTTCTGCCGAACGGGTATTCGGCAATTATGAGCTTTCTCCAGGTTTTGACCTCAATGAGCTGAAGCTTCGCCCATATGAAGCGCAAGTTTTTACACTGGTTTAGCTTTAGCCCGGGCGGTCTGCTCCGGCAGGCCGCCAATCTTTTGGCGGCAATAGAAAATCCCGGCCTTACGAGGCCGGGATTTTTGTGTTGTTTTAGTAACCTAGGACGTAAATTTGTTCTTATGGGATAAAAATTTATTGATAAACGATAAATTCTGTGGTAAGATCAAACTCGAAAATATGGAAACGGGGTGCATAGGATGGAACGGGGAACAACACTTTTTTTGAAGGTTGTTGTTTTTCTGATTGGCATTGTATTTTTGGCTGTGTATATTTTTATCGTGCCGGGTATTGCGCATTATGCGGAGGAATTGTATCCGGACAGCTCGTACATCCAATATTTTCTTTTTGTTGATTTGTACGCAACGGCCATTCCTTTTTACTTCGCCTTGTATCAGGCTTTAAAGCTGCTAACCTATATCGACAAAAATAATGCCTTCTCGGAGCTGTCTGTGCGGGCTCTCAAAAACATCAAGTTTTGTGCAGCTGCCATTAGCATTTTGTTTGTACTCGGGATGCCGCTGTTTTATTTGCTGGCGGAGGAAGATGATGCCCCGGGAATTCTGTTAATCGGGCTTGTCATCATCTTTGCTTCCATGGTCATTGCCGTATTTGCGGCTGTTCTTCAAAGGCTGCTTCAAAATGCGATCGCTATTAAATCTGAAAATGATTTAACGGTTTGAGGTGAAGGTTATGGCGATGATTATAAATATTGATGTCATGCTGGCGAAGCGGAAGATGAGCGTTACGGAGCTTTCGGAGAAGGTAGGCATTACGATGGCGAACCTTTCGATTTTAAAAAACGGCAAAGCGAAAGCAATCCGGTTTTCTACGCTGGAGGCGATTTGCAAAGCGCTGGACTGCCAGCCGGGGGATATTTTAGAGTACAAAAAGGAAGAAGAACATTAACCGCACTTCAAAAAAACCTGCCGAATCGGGATTCGGCAGGTTTTGAAACGTAATCATTTTGCCAGCACATCATGGAAAAATTTATCCAAAGCGGCGACATCGGTTATATTCCGGTTGCAGGTTTCGCTGTTTAAGCAAATATAGTTGCCGATCGCTTTGTAATAATCGGGGGACGCGTTTGCCGGTTTCGATTTGGTAATGGCGGTAAACAGCGCGACCTCTTCATGCTTGCTGCATACAAAACATACGCCTTTTTTATTGGTCGGCGTAAATCTTCCTTCAATGCCGGCCAGCTGATTGTGATGAGGATAGGCAAGATACATTTTGCCTGAAGCGATGTCTGTCCAGCCCATATAAGTGACATAACGGAAGTCGAGCGCCTCCAAGCTAGGCGTTTTCAGCTTTTTTACTTTTGGAAACAGTTTTTTAAGCTGGTTATCCGTTACTTGAGGCATCTCCGCCACGTATGGCTCCAGCGAGTTTACATAGGACCGGCATTCCTCTGCCGTTTGAAGCGAGGAAATGGCCTCAAGCAATGGCTGCTGCGCCTCGCGGGATGTCGGGAAAAGCTCCAATACTTTGGCTTGAACCTCGTCGCGCAGCGACAGGATGACTTTCGGATCGGAAGACGTGTTGAATGCGCGCTGCAGCTGACCGACTTGCTTTTTAATATAATTATATTGATGGTTTCTAATGAATGGTTGACTCATGCTTTTCAGCCCCTTATTTGGATATGGTTCATTACAATAAGGTGCAAAGCGCATTCTTTAGAAACGATAACAGCAGGCGAAAGGTTATTAAATGGTCCGCCCCATGCAAAGTATCGCCTCTAAATCAGGCTTTGCATGAGTTGATCTCATTCCGGCAAACTGATTTGCCATCATTACCGACCTCCTTTGGATAGTCTCATTATAAAATAGTTTGACCGGCGAGACAATGTGAACGAACGGACAGGCGAAGGCGGGCAGTCAAATGTCTATATACCAATAGCGGCGGCGCCGGAATCCAATTCCGGTGCCGCCGCTATTGTTGTTACTGCGATAGGAAAGAGGCGTTTAGGCCTCGCTTGTCACGTTGTGCTTCAGCGGGGACGATACGGTGTCGTCTTTTGCTTGCGCGACCCGTTTAATAAACAGCGACAGCAGCAGGCCGATAATCCCGATGCCGATAATGACGAGATAAGCGTCGTTGATCCCTTCAATCATCGCTTTTGTCTTCAAGCTTTCCAATGAAGCGCCGCTTGCCGCGCTGCCTGCCATCATATCCTTCAGATGGGCGGTCGTCTGGCTGGTCATAACGGTAACGAGCAGCGAAGTGCCGACAGCTCCGGCTACTTGCCGGATCGTATTGGAGATCGCCGTTCCGTGCGCGTTTAAGCGGGGAGGCAGCTGATTGAGGCCGGCCGTTTGGATCGGCATCATAAACAGCGCCATGCCGATACGGCGTCCGGTCGACATCAGAATCAAATACGTGTAGCTTGTAGATTCCGTCAAATGAATAAAACCAACCGTTGTGCCAATTGTAATAATAAGGCCGATAATGGACAGCCATTTGGCGCCAAACCGGTCAAACAGCCTGCCGGTAACCGGCATTAGGAAGCCCATCACCAGCGCGCCCGGAAGCAAAAGCAGGCCGGATTCCAAAGCGGAATATCCGCGGGCGTTTTGCAAATAAAGCGGGAGGAGCATCATATCCGCATACATCATCATCGTTACGGCGATATTGATGATCGTAGTCAGCGTAAACATATTGTGTTTAAATGCTCTCAAATCAAGCAGCGGATTGCGGGAAACGAGCTGCCGCCAAGTAAACAAAGCCAGCGCGATAATGCCGCCTGCTATCATCAGCACCACTTCTGCGCTCGACCAGCCCAGGCTGCCGGCACGGCTGAAGCCGTACAGCATCGCCCCGAAACCGATGGTGGACAATATGACGCTCAGCATATCGATTTTTGTATGCTCGCGCTCCGATACATTTTTTAAATAAACATAACTGCAAATAATAACGATAACCGCCAGCGGAATCATGGCGTAGAACAACGTCTGCCACTTGTAATGCTCCAGCACATAGCCGGCCAGAGTCGGCCCGATTGCCGGCGCAAATATTATGGCGAAGCCGACAAGGCCCATCGCTGCGCCGCGTTTTTCCGGCGGGAACAGTGTCAGGATAACGTTCATCAGCAGCGGCATAATGATGCCTGCGCCTGCCGCCTGGATCATGCGTCCGGTAAGCAGAACCGGAAAATTAGAAGCTATGGCGGATACGATCGTGCCAACCAGAAAAACAAGCATAGAAGCTTGGAATAACTGCCGTGTCGTAAAACGCTGCATGAAATAAGCAGTGATCGGAATGAGCACCCCGTTCACGAGCATATAACCGGTCGTCAGCCATTGGGCGGTCGTAGCCGAAATGTTGAAATCGTTCATCAGCTCGGGCGTTGCCACACTCATAATCGTCTGATTCAACGTTGCCAGGAAGGCTCCGAGAATCATAATGAACATAATCGGCCCTTTTTTGGCAGAGCCGGCTGCAGTAAGGCTTGCGTTCATCTTTTTCTCCATCCTCTCCAATTTCTCTAGACTTAATTTACAACGTGTTAGATAATAAACGATGTATAAAACAATTATAGTCAGAAAGATGTACCTTACAAGCAACGTATTTCGCCGAGATGTCAATTAGTTGTCATTTCAGGCATGTACTGTAGTTTAAACTGGAGAAATAAGACAGTTATTATGAAATTATAAAGGAGTGACGGCGTGATGGAGCAAACGAAAACTAAAATCGATCCTAGAGTCATTCGCACGCGCCAGCTGTTGAAGGATGCATTTATTGATTTGCTGCAGGAGATGGACCTAGAGAAAATTTCGGTGAACCGGATCGCAGAACGCGCCACGATCAACCGGGTTACCTTCTATCTGCATTACCGCGATATTCCCGATATGATGGAGAAGATGGCGGATGAAATGATTGAAGATATGGAAAAAAAGATCATCATCCGGGGGAGCCGCTTCAACGAGGAAGAGAACGGCAATTCGCAAATGCTGCTGCGGTTTCTGGAGTATATTGCGGATAACGCCAAGTTTTTCAAAGTCATCCTGGCGTCGAGAAGAATCCCGGTGTTTACCGACCGCATACTGAAGCTTCTTATTGAATCAATTGCATTCCGGGTCGGGGAAAAAATCGACAGCGATCCGGTCACCAGTGAAGGCATTCAAAAGGACATTATCGTCTGGTACGCCTCCTCTGCGCTGATCGGCACGATTGTGAACTGGCTGCGGAACGATATGCCTTATTCGCCCCATTATTTGGCCAAGCAATTTGCGCTGCTAGGTACGCTCAAGCATTAATACGGCAACAGCCTGCTTCTCTCGCGGCGGAGAGAAGCAGGCTGTTTGGTTTAAATGCGCATTTTGGCCTGGGAAGGCGTCATTCATAAGCTGTTATTGTTCCTTTGTTACCGTAAGATCGCCTGTCAGGCGGATATGCTCCGAGCTCGAGCCAACAAGGATGCGGAATTCGCCAGGCTCTACGACCCATTCCAAGCGCCGGTTAAGCAGACGCAAATCTTTGCTTGTTAATGTAAAATGCACGCTGGCCGTCTCGCCGGCTTTCAGATGGATACGGCGGAAATGACGGAGCGATTTGTCCGGCAGGGCAACCGAGCTGACCAAATCGCTGACGTACAGCTGAACAACTTCGTCGCCATCGCGGCTGCCGGTATTGGTAACGTCAAACGACACGTCTACGGTACCGTCCGCATGTATGGACGTTTCGCTCAGCTTCAGCCCGCCGTATTCGAATGTCGTGTAGCTCAGCCCGTGGCCAAAAGGATACAGCGGACGGTTGCCGCCCTCCATGTATTGCTTTTGCCCGCCGCGCCGGCGGTTATAGTGCACCGGAATTTGGCCGAGCGTTGCCGGGAATGAAACCGGCAGCCGTCCAGCAGGGTTGTAGTCGCCGAACAAAATTTCGGCGATGGCGTCGCCGCCGTTTTCGCCGGCGTACCAAGCTTCTACAATCGCCGGAATATGGCGGGATTCCCAGCCGAGCGTCACCGGGCGGCCGTTCTGCAGCACCAGCACGACCGGCGTACCGGTCGCGTGGATCGCCTGCAGCAGCTCCAGCTGATTTGGCTGCAGGTCAAGGCCGGAACGGTCAACCCCTTCGCCGCAGGTGCGTTCGGAATCGCCAAGCGCGACAATGGCAACGTCCGCTTCCGAAGCGATGCGGACCGCTTCCTGGAAGTCTTCTTTTTCGGAGCGCCAGCCGAGCATGACGTCAACCCCGTTAGTATCCTTCCAATATTCCACGCGAATGGCGTACGACTCGCCGGCTTTCAGCTCGACCGGCACTTGCTTCGTTGCCGGATGGCCGCTGCCCCAGCCGTCTACGATCAGCTCGCCGTCCAGCCATAAGCGCATGCTGTCTTGGCTTACGGTCCCGATATAACCGCTGAAATCGGTTTTTGGAACAAGCTTGCCTGTCCAGCGGACGGAAAAATGGAACGATTCAATCCGCTCATCCGGTTTCGTAATGACCCAGTTGAAGCGGATGCCGGTATCGACGCGCGACAAGACCGGGTCTCCTTCGCAATTCGGATTGTTGAAGTATTGGCCAAGCAAGCCGTTGTTGCCGGCATCATCGAACAGGCAGTCGGCCGGAATGGCGGTAAGTTCGTCTGCGAGAATGCCGGTTCCTTTTGCATAAAGCACTTTGGTGGACGGGGATACCAGCTTCTTAATGCCGTCCAGCAGCGTCACTGGCTTAAATCCTTCGATGTACGGCGTATAATCGCCGAGACGGGCCGTATCGGCGCTTGGGCCGATAACCGCAACGGACGGCACGTCTTTGTTCAGCGGCAGCAGCTGATCGTTTTTCAGCAGCACGATGCTTTCGCGGGCAGCCTGCAGTGCCAGTTGTCCATGCGCTTTGCTGCGGACAACGGTTTTGGACAGGTTTGGATCCGTATAAGGATTTTCAAACAAGCCAAGCATAAATTTGACTTTAAGAACGCGGCCGACCGCTGTATCCAGCGTCTCGCGGCTAATTTCGCCGCTTTCGATCATTTCGGCAATTAACGCCTGGTAATGCTCGTTTGGATAATCGTAATATTGCATATCGACGCCGGCTTCAAGCGCTTGGCGAATCGCTTCTTTGTCCGTCGCAGCGGTTTGGTGCGCATGCTGCAGACGGGCGATGGCGCCAAGGTCCGAACGGACGAATCCGGGCATATTCCATTGTCCGCGAAGCACGTCCGTGAGCAGGCTGGCATCGGAAGCGACCGGAACGCCGTCGATAGAGTTGTAGGCGCACATCGCATTAATCGCTCCGCCTTCCACGAAAGCGTCCTCAAAAACCGGCAGATGATACGCGATCACATCGTTTAAGCCGACAGTGGCATGCGATTGGTTCAGGCCGGATTCCGGAATGCCGTGTACGGCAAAGTGTTTAGGTTCGGCGATAATGGTCCGGTCGGAAGCAAGATCGTCGCCCTGCATGCCTTGGATCATGGCGACACCCATCCGGCCGGTCAAATACGTATCTTCGCCGAATGTTTCTTCGACGCGTCCCCAGCGCGGATCGCGGGCGATATCCAGCACCGGCCCGAAAGACTCGTGAATGCCGTAGCTGCGCGTCTCGGCAGCAATGCCCGCACCGATCTGGCGGACGATGCCGGGGTTAAACGTCGAAGCCATCGAGATGGCGTGAGGGAACACGGTAAAGCCGGGGCGGAGCAGGCCGTGAAGCGCTTCCTCGCTGAACAAAATCGGAATGCCGAGGCGTGTTTCTTCCACGGCGTAACGCTGCAGCGCATTATTAACATCCGCGGTACCGTACAAGTCATGGATACAGCCGATGCCTTCTTCCCCGATCAGCTCCTTCACTTTGGGCCAGACGATTTCCGCATCATCGGCCATAACGGTAATCATATGCGGATGCGTTTTGTTCATGAACGAAGTGCCGAAATACTGGTCCAGCTGGCGGACCTTTTCCTTAAGGGTCATTTTGCCGAGCAGGTCTTGGACCCGCTCATCAATCGGGGCATTCGGATTCAAATACAAGCTGTTGGTTGATTGAGACATACAATAGCTTCCTCCTCTGGCAGACGGGCTGCGGAATGAATGATAATGATGGCAGCAGCTAAAACTAGACTTTAACTGCAGGAACGGCACCTGTCGATTGGCGGACAATCATGCTTGTCGGCAGCTTGATCTGGTGATATTCGGTGGAACGCGATTCAATCTGCTCTACAATCAGTTTCCCTGCTTCCCTGCCCAGCTGGCGTTCCTGCTGCACAACGGCAGTAGGCGGCACAATGGCGAAATCCGGATGGTCCACATCGTCGAAGAAGACGATCGACAAGTTTTCCGGCACACGGATGCCCAGCCGCTGCGCGGTCAGAATAACCTGCTGGCTGAAGTTGGACGATAATAAGGCCGTCATATGGGGATGCGCAAGCAGAAACTGTTCGATTAATAATGAGACCTCCCGATCGCTGCTGTTAATAAGCAGGCGGGTCATTTCAAGACTGCGGTCGATTAATATATGGTGATCTTCCAGTGCCTTTTCATAGCCGGCAAGCCGTTCCTCAATACTGGAAGTGCCTTCCGCTTTCGTGGAAATAAAACCGATATGCTGGTGCCCAAGCTCATGAAGATGATTAACAGCGGCTATCGCGCCCTCAAAGTGATTGGAGCTGACCGAGTTGGTGTCAATTCCTTTCAACAGACGGTCAAGCAGGACGAGCGGAAACCGGTTTAATGTAAGCGATAAGATTTCATTGTTGTAATTTTCGCCTTCAACCGGATAGATGATCAGCCCTTGTACGCCATGCTGCTGCATCTCCCGGATTTTTAATATTTCTTCTTCCTGCGAATCGTTTGTTTTTGAAAAAAGAAGCTGATAGCCTCTCTCGGACAACGAATCTTCGATACCGCTCAATAGATTGGCGGTGAACCGGTTATCAAGCCGGGGAAGGAGAAAACCGATTGTTTTTTGCGGCGGAGATACGTATTCTACGGCGGGAATGTCCAGCATCTCCTCTTGGTAATGATCCGCAACAAAGGTTCCTTTGCCTTGAAGCCGGTATACAACGCCGCGTTCGACCAGTTCGCTTAAAGCATTTTTGACCGTGATCCGGCTTACACTGAACTGCTCGGCAAGCTCGTTTTCCGAAGGAATACGGCTGAGCGGCTTCCAGTTCTGGTTGCGGATTTGGTCTACAATATAGTTTTCTATCTTTTTATACAAAGGCTTATATTTTTTGGCCATAAAGGATTAGCTCCAATCCGACAGGTATATGAGTTAAATATAGTACAACATAACAATGTATACAAGTGTATTTATTTTTTTAAATCAAATGTGTGAAAATAGGTACAATACCGCGTTATTTCTAGAGTGCTGTGTATAAGGGATCGTGGGGATGTTGTATTGATATTTATATACATCTAATTAAAGTTGTATCAAAAAATAAACATTTACATAAAAAAACAAGTTGATTATATTGATGATACAAAAGGCCTTACGCAATCTATCACAAACCGCGGGGAACATTGCGAATTCGATTACGTGCAGGAGGTGGGGGAGCAGTCAGGCTTTTTATGAACCTCTGTCTAGTCCTTTTTTTCGTAAGACGCAAAAAACAAAACTTCAGAGAAGGTGGTTGCGCATGAAAAGAAAAAAAAGTTGGATGCTTTTAGCAACAATAACCGTTTTAGCCCTAATTGTAAGCGCTTGCTCCAGCGGCGGCAATAACAATTCCGGCGGCAGCGGAAGCTCTGGCAAAACGTTGACGATGTGGACGTGGAAAGTGGCATATGTACCTGGTTTTGAAGCCGCTGCCAAACTTTACGAAGAAAAAACCGGCGTGAAAGTGAAAATCGAGACGTTCACACCAGACGATACGTACAGACAAAAATTTAAAGCTGCTGCAAACTCCAAAGATTTGCCTGATGTAATTAACTGGTGGGCAACAGCAGGCGATTCGATCGAAGGTTCGGTTGAAGAGCTGAGCCCGCTGATCGGCGATGATGTGCTGGGCAAATACTTCAGCACTGCGATGGACCCGATCCGCATTACGCAAGCGCAAGTGGATTCGTGGAAAACCGACAAAAATGCAACCGAAGTTCAAAAATCGCTGAAAGCCGGCCAATTCTACGGCTTGCCGCTTGATATCGGCGGGTTCTTTACCTTCTACGGCAACAAAAAGCTGATCGAGCAAGCCGGCTTGTCCGCAGAACCGCCAAAAACATGGGAAGAATTCATCTCCATGATGGAAACGATCAAGAGCAAAACCGGCACGCCGGGCCTTGTGCTTGGCGCGAAAGTATCCGACCTGTGGGAAAACTGGGCAGGATCCGCGCTTTCGATTATGCTGAACGGCCCGCAAGGTTATATCGACCTGCTTGAACGCAATGCGAAGCTGAGCGATCCGGCTAACCTGCCGATCGTAAAAGCGGCCGGCATGCTTTCGGATAAAGATTTGCTGATGCCGGGCATTTTGTCCACGGACATTGACGGCGCTGACCAAGCGTTTGCAGCAGGCAAAGCAGCCTTTGACCTGGGCGGTTCCTTTACAATGTCGACACTGCTGGCAATGGGCATGAAGACGGACGATATGATTACGTTCCCGGTTCCGCCAATCGAAGGCTCGAAAATTACGAACTGGACGACAGATCCGTTTACACTGACGATGCTGTCGGTCAACAAAGACTCCAAAAACAAAGACCAAGCGCTTGATTTCATTAAATTTATGACGACGGACCCTGACGCAACTATCGCATTCGCAAACGCTGCCTATACGATTCCGGCACTGAACCTGGGCGACCGCTCCAGCGACCTGCAGGATAACTTGAAGGCAATCGAAACATCGTTTGCTACCGTTCCTGGACCTTATTCCGAAGCGATGCCTGCAATTAATGCATACCGCGCGAAAAACAAGGAATGGGAAGTTTACGCCCAGTCGATCCAATCAATGTGGGAGAAGAAAATGACTCCGGAACAAGTGGCGAAGAAATTTGACGATACGATGGCCAGTCTGAAAGCAAGCGGCAACTAATTTCAATTTACCTTGAGCCGGCTGATGCTTCATTCTAGAATCGCATGCAGCCGGCCGGCTTAGGGAATAGAAGGTGATTAAGTTATGGTGTCATCCAAAAATAAGTGGGTTCCGTATCTGTTTTTATTGCCGGGCATCCTGTTGTTTTTAGGCGTGGGTCTTTATTCGGTCGGCTTTTCGATTGTACTCAGCTTCTACAACTGGTCGGGGATTGATTTCTCGACGGCGCGGTTTGAAGGCTTAAACAATTTCCGCCGTTTCCTGCTCGGGGACGACCCGATTGTTACGCAAAACTTTTATCATGCCGTGCTGCACAACGTCATTATCGCAGTCGCGCAGATCGCGGTCGTTATTCCGGTCGCGCTCGTGCTGGCGTTCGTGCTGCAAAATACGAAGATGGCGTCGCTTTACCGGACGGTTTACTTTTTGCCGATGATCGTATCGGGCGTTGCGATGTTTTATGTATGGAAAGGTTTGTTTGAGCCAAGCGGCGCGTACAACTCCTTGTTCCACTGGCTTGGAATGGATTTCATGACCGTGCCGAGCGGCATGCTGGGCAGCTCGTCCACCTCGCTGATCGGAATTATTATTACATTTATATGGGGCGGTTTGCCGGGGACGCTCATTTTGTACTACGCAGGCCTTACTTCCGTTGATCCAAGCTTGTATGAAGCGGCCAGCGTCGACGGGGCGACCAAAGTCAAAATGATTTTGAAAATTACGTGGCCGATGCTGAAGCCAATTACGCTTATTGCAGTCATCCAAATGCTGAACGGCGCGTTCCAGGCGTTCGAGAACGTCTACATTATGACCGGCGGCGGTCCGGCAGGCAGTTCGGAAGTTATCGGCACTCTCGTATACCGTACAGCCTTCCTGGATAACAACTACGGTCTTGCGAGTGCGATCGGCTGGGTCTCCTTCTTGATTACGGGGGCAATCGCTATATTCAGCTTCCGTTCATTCAAGACGGACATTTAAGGAGGTTCCTATGGTCAAATCAATCAAACATATCATACTCGTGTTGTACGGCCTGGTCTGCCTGTATCCGTTTTTGTGGATGATCGGAACATCGCTGAAGACAACGCAGGACGCTTTGGCCAACCCGCAGTCTCCGCTGCCGGAAGGCGGATTTCAATGGTCCGTCTTTGGCGACGTATGGAACAAGCTGAACTTTTACCGCTTTTTTGTCAACAGCGCGGTGGTCAGCATTATCGTTATTATTGGCGTTGTCATTATTTATACGATGATGGGTTATTCGTTCTCCAAGTTCCGGTATAGAGGGAAAAAGGCCATTTACTACACGTTTATTGCGCTGCTTCTTGTACCGGGTGTAACGACATTGATTCCGCTATATATCAACATGACGAATCTTGGTTTGGAAAACACGTATATCGGCATCATTTTGCCGATGATCAACGGCGCCGCGCCGTTTGCGATATTCCTATTCACCAGCTATTTCCGCACGATTCCGCATGAAATGTATGAAAGCGCCGTATTGGACGGCTGCGGAAGCTTCAAAATTTATTACAAAATTTATCTCCCGCTGGCGCTGCCGGCAATCGGCACGATTGCCATTATGAACTTTATCGGCAGCTGGAACAACGTGCTCTGGCCGATGATCATCGTCAATGACCAGCATATGTTCACTTTGCCGATGGGACTCATGTATCTCGATTCTTCTTCGTTCAAGAAGTGGAACGAGCTGATGGCGGGCGCACTGATTACCATTGTTCCGATTCTGATCGCGTTCCCTTTTATGCAAAAAACGTATATCAAAGGCATGACGGTTGGTTCTGTAAAAATGTAGCTCGGGCAGCCGCTTAATGATTATAAAAAAATAGAGACATGGATTGGGATGAGTAAAAATGACTGTTAAGACAGCGCACATTATCGCTCACTCGCATTGGGATAGAGAATGGTATGTTCCTTTCGAGAAACACCGGCTGAAGCTGATTCAGCTTATGGAAGATTTGATTGAGCAGTTTGACCGCAATCCGGAATTTACAAGCTTCCATTTGGACGGTCAATATATTGTATTGGAAGATTACTTGGAAGTAATGCCGCACCGCGCCGAACGGGTTTACGAACTTGTAAAACAAGGCAAGCTGATCGTTGGTCCTTGGTACATTTTACAGGACGAATTTTTGATCAGCAGCGAAGCCAATGCGCGTAATCTGCTGATCGGCATTAACGCATCCAATCAAATAGGCGGTTACGCCAAAGTAGGTTACTTTCCCGATTCGTTCGGCAACATCGGGCAAGCCCCGCAAATTATTAGCCAGGCGGGCATCGACGTGGCCGTATACGGCCGCGGCGTAAAGCCGGTAGGCTTCAACAACCAGATTCAGGAAGGCAACGCCCATACCTCGAAATATTCGGAGATGTACTGGACATCGCCGGACGGCAGCCGCGTGCTCGCGATTTTGTTTGCCAACTGGTACAACAACGGCGTTGAGATTCCGGTTGATCCCGAAGAGGCGAAAGTGTACTGGAAGCACAAGCTTGCCGCAGCGGAGCAATTCGCATCGTCGCCGGATCTGCTGTTCATGAACGGCTGCGACCATCAGCCGCTTCAGAAGGATTTGACCGAAGCGCTGAAGACGGCGAAAGCGCTCATGCCGGATATTGATTTCAAACATTCCAGCTTCCCGGAATATATCGAAGCGCTGAAGCGCAATAAACCGGATCAGCTGGACGAAGTGAAAGGCGAGCTGAGAAGCCAGTGGACGGACGGCTGGATAACGCTGGTCAATACGGCATCGGCGCGCGTGTACATTAAGCAGGCTAACGTGGCAACCCAGACTTTGCTGGAGAAAGTAGCCGAACCGCTGGCCACGATGGCTTATTTGGCCGGAGCTTCCTATCCGCGCCACGAGCTGCTGTACGCCTGGAAGACGCTGCTGCAAAACCATCCGCATGACAGCATTTGCGGCTGCAGCGTGGACGAGGTGCACCGCGAGATGATGACCCGCTTCGCGAAATCGCAGCAAATGGCGGAAGGGCTGGCGGAGCAAAGCGCCGAATTCCTGGCTTCGCAAATCGACACCTCCGGTTTTAAGGCGGAATCGGATCGTCCGTTTGTGGTGATGAATACAAGCGGCCATTCCCGCAGCGGCGTTGTCAAAACAGTTGTTGATGTGGAACGGCTTTATTTTGAAGCAGGCAAAGAGCCGTCTGAATGGTATGAGCAGTTTGCTTCCTATGAGCCGGGTGAGCTGATGGTTGTGGATGCGGAAGGCAACGCTGTGGAAGCGATAATTCGCCCGCTTGGCATCGGGTTTGGCTACGACTTGCCGGATGACCGTTTCCGCCGGCCGTATTGGGCTTATCAGGTCGAAGTGGAGCTTTATGTGCAGGATGTGCCGGGAATCGGCTACCGTTCTTTTGCGCTTACCCGCAAGCAAGGCGCCGGTTCGGCGTCTGATGCGGCGCTGCTGTCGCCGGCGGACCGCGTACTGGAGAACGGGCTTGTGAAAGTGCTCATCGCGGATGACGGCTCGTTTGGGCTGCAGGATAAAGTCAACGGTTATCATTATGAAGGGCTTGGCATTTACGAGGATACCGGAGATATCGGCAATGAATATATGTACAAGCAGCCGGACGGTGAAACGCCGCTGACGACAAAAGGTCTTCAAGCGGACATTACGCTTGTTGAAAATTCGCCGCTGCGTGCCGTTTACCGCATAGAACACCGCTGGATGCTGCCGATTGGCGCAAACGAAGTGCTGGATGAGGAAATCCGCTCGATGGCGCCGTTCCGCTACCGGAAAGCGCAGCGTGTACAGCAGACGGCTGAAGTGAAGCTGGTAACGGAGCTGACCCTGGAGAAAGGCTCGCGTTCTGTCAGCATTGCCAGCACCATCAACAACACCGTGGAGGATCACCGTGTGCGGATGTTGTTCCCGACCGGCCTCCAAACAGATCATGTGACGGTGGATTCCATCTATGAGCTGGCGGATCGTCCGATCAAGCCGGAAGCGGAATGGAAAAACCCAAGCAACGCGCAGCATCAGAACGCATTTGTCAGCATTAGCGACGGCAAAGCCGGTGTGACGGTTGCCAATATCGGGCTGAATGAATATGAAGCGCTGCAAACGGACGGCACGATTGCGGTCACACTGCTCCGCGGCGTGCGCGAGCTGGGCGACTGGGGCGTATTCCCGACGCCGGAAGCGCAATGCAAAGGCGAGCATACGCTCCGCATGAAGCTGATCGTCCATGATGGCAGCGCAGCCGAATCGGGCGCGTACGCGGAAGCTTACCAATTCCCTGTGCCTTGGACGGTACAGCAAACCGGCGTCCATGCCGGCAGCCTGCCTGCCGACCATGAGCTGCTCCGCTGGGAAGGCGAGAAGCTGGCGTTCAGCGCTTTGAAAGTTGGCGAGCTGAGCGACGATTTGTTCCTGCGTGTGTTTAACGTATCCGGGGAGCCGTCCCGCCTGGACGTACAGCCGTCGTTTGCGGCCGGCGTTTACGAAAGCACGATCATCGAGGTTGAAGGGGCATCCGCAGCAAGCGGAGCGAACGGAACATACAGCGTAGAAGCCGGGCCGGCCAAAATTGTGACGGTGGGCATCAGAAAAGCCTAATGTATTGCAATATGCAGAGGGAGTGCTGAAATGGCCAAAATCAAGCAAATCAAATGCATTCGTACAAGGCATGACGGAAGCTGGACCATTGTGAAAGTGATCACGGATCAGGATGGCCTGTACGGCATCGGTTCGGCCAGCGATATGTATCAGCCGAAGGCAGTAGTCAGTGTCATTGAGGAGCTTCTTGCTCCTCAATTAATTGGCCGCGACGCCAGCCAGATTGAGGATATTTGGCAGACGATGTACACAAGCGGTTATTGGCGCAACGGCTCGACGCTGCATACAGCCATGAGCGGTATTGATATGGCGTTATGGGACATTAAAGGCAAGGAAGCGGGAATGCCTGTTTACCAGCTGCTTGGCGGGGCTGTCCGTTCGGCTGTGCCGATTTACGGCCATGCCAACGGCCATACGTACGAGGAGCTGGAAGAGGATGTGATCCGCTTCAAGGAGCAGGGCTACCGGATTATCCGCGCCCAGCTCGGCGGCTACGGCGGCGGCGGTTTTGTGGATGGCGGCGTCCGGTCGTTGTTCCCGCCGGCCAAGCAGTTTGACGAAGCCAGCTATATCCGGTCCATACCGGATATGTTTGAGAAGCTGCGCGTCCGGTTCGGCTCGGAGCTGGCATTTACGCATGACGTCCATGAGCATTTGACGCCGTCCGGCGCTGTGGCGCTGTCCCGCGAGCTTGACCCGTATCAGCTGTTTTTCCTCGAAGATTTGCTGCAGGTCGAACATACCGAATGGTACCGCCGCGTCCGCGAGCTGAGCTCTACGCCGCAAGCCATCGGCGAACTGTTTGTTCATCCGCAGGAATGGCTGCCGCTCGTCCAGAACCGGCTTATCGATTTCGTCCGGATGCGTGTTTCGAAAGCCGGCGGCATTACGCCATGCCGCAAAATCGCCGCCGTATGCGAAGCGTTTGGCGTCCGAACGGCATGGCAGGAGGGCGGGGAGAACGATCCGGTCAACCAGCTTGCTTCGGCGCATCTCGATATGGCGATCATGAGCTTCGGCGTGCAGGAAAGCAATCATTTTAAAGCGGAAGAAAAAGAAGCGTTTCCGGGGCATGCCGTATTGGAAGGCGGATACTTGCATGTGAACCATCAGCCGGGACTTGGCATCGATATTGATGAAGAGAAGGCGGCGAAGCTGCTGCAAGGCGGGGCGGTATCCACCTCTTACCACCGCCCGTATATATTGGACAGAAAGCCGGATGGGACGCTTCTTCGTCCATAACATAACGGCTGCCAAGGAGGAAGTGAGCGATGAATACGATTCTTGTGACGGGATCAGAAGGAAAGCTTGGCCGCTTTGTCGTTAACGATTTGGCCGAAGCCGGATACCGGGTTATTGGAACCGACAATCGGCCGGCGCAAGGCGGTCGCCGTTATTCCCGGTACGTGCAGGCGAATTTGACGGATCTTGGCGAGGTATACGGCATTGCCGCAGAAGCGGATGCCATCGTCCATTTGGCGGCGGTGCCGAATCCGATCAATTTTTCGCCGGAGCGCATTTTTCATAATAATATGATGTCCACTTATAACGTCATGGAGGCTGCCTCCAAGCTTGGCATCAAGCGGGTCGTAGCCGGCTCAAGCGAATCGGCGTACGGTTTTTGCTGGGCGAAACATCCGTTTGCGCCGGACTATTTGCCGGTGGATGAAGCGCACCCGCTCCTGCCCCAGGAAAGCTACGGCTTGTCCAAAGGGCTGAACGAGCTGACCGGCGATATGTTTGCACGCAGAACCGGCATGGAACTGTTCATGCTCCGCTTCTCCTTAATTGTTGCGCCGGAAGAATATGAACGCGAAATCGGCTATTTTGCCGATACGGCGAGGCATCATCGCATCTTGTGGAGCTATGTGGATGCACGGGATGCAGCGTCCGCCTGCCGGCTTGCGCTCACCGCTCCATTGCCGCGGGCTGATGAAGCGTGCCGTCTGGGCATTACGGCAAGCGATCTGCTGAGCGGCACTGATTTGCAGTCGCTTGCGGCCCAATATTATCCGCAGCTGCCGCTGCCGGAGAAGACGCCTGGAGCGCTTGTTTCCAACAAGCGAGCCGGTGAGGTGCTGAACTGGCATCCGGCTTATTCGTGGCGGGATGCGGCAAGCGCAAAATAACGCCTTGGCGTAGAACAAAATACGGAGCAGCTGCCGCCGGCAAGGCAAGCTGCTCCGTATTTTCGTTAGCTGCAGCACTTTCCAATCGGTTAATGGCAAAAAAAACGGCAAGATCTCCTGCCTGCACGCAAGAGATTTTGCCGTTTTGGTCCCTAGTTGTTATGAAGCCGGCTTAAGGCACGATTTTGCCGGAAGCGCGGTAAATGCCGTACCATTCTTCGCGGGTCAGCGGAATTTCCGAACCTGCCGCGCAATCTTTCAGGCGCTGTACATTCGTTGTGCCGGTTACGACCTGGATATTTGCCGGATGGCGCGTAATCCATGCAACGGCAATCGCCGTATTCGAAACGCCGTATTTGGCTGCGATTTCGTCGATCTTCTGGTTGAGCTCCGGATACTGCTCCATGTCGCCCAGGAACGGACCTTCAAAGAACCCTTTCTGGAACGGGGACCATGCCTGCAGCGTAATGTCCTTCAGGCGGCTGTATTCCAGCACGCTGCTGTCGCGGTTGATCGCCTGGTCGATGTTCATATTGAGCGTAATGCCCGAATCAATGACCGGCGTATGTGCGATGCTGAGCTGGATTTGGTTCACGACCAGCTTTTGCTTCACATATTTTTGCAGCAGCTCGGTTTGCGCCGGGCTAAAGTTCGATACGCCAAAGTAACGGACTTTGCCGCTGCTGTGCAGCTTGTCGAACGCTT
The DNA here is from genome assembly GCF_004135365.1 of Paenibacillus protaetiae. Classification (NCBI taxonomy): domain Bacteria; kingdom Bacillati; phylum Bacillota; class Bacilli; order Caryophanales; family Paenibacillaceae; genus Paenibacillus; species Paenibacillus protaetiae. The sequence continues at coordinate 4,070,838 of NZ_CP035492.1, forward strand.
CGGCGATTTCTTCCGGTTCCATGAGCGTATCCGGACGGTGCAGCAGCAGGACGTCCAGGTAGTCGGTGTTGAGGCGCTGCAAAATGCCGTCGGCGGAAGTTAAAATATGTTCTTTGGAAAAGTCAAAATATCCGCCGCGGATACCGCATTTGCTTTGCAATATCATTTGCTCGCGGATGGAATCGTTCATTTGGATCGCTTCGGCGAAATGCGTTTCGCACTTACCGGCGCCGTAAATATCGGCGTGGTCAAAAAAATTGATGCCCTCTTCCAAAGCGGTGCGGATAAGGCGTTCCGTATCGGATAACGAAAGCTGGTTAATGCGCATATTCCCCATAATAATATTGGATGCGCGAAGGTCTGTGTTTGCAATTTGAATCGTTTTCATAATACCGTTCTCCTTTCAAAACTTTACTGGAAGACAAGAACACAATAAACTATTATTGAAGCTCGAACAGAGCAAATCCTTTAGTTTATTGCCGGACAACTTCACGATACCCTATAGAGTAGGCTCTAGGTCAACAAAAATTATCGGAGGCGAACAGGATGAGCTACACGATATCGCAAGTAGCCAAAAAAACGAATTTATCGATCCATACCATCCGATATTACGATAAGGAAGGACTGTTTCCTTTTCTTGACCGGGATAACGGAACAAGAGTGTTCCATGACCAGGATGTGGAATGGATTGATTTAATCAGCTGCCTGAAGCATACCGGCATGCCGATTAAAGAACTTCGCACCTTTACCGAATGCTGCACAAGCTACGAAATGCTGGTGGAGCGAGGGCTTGCCATCCTTTCCAGGCATCGTAACAATGTGCTGAAGCAAATCGAAGAAACGCAGCGGAGCTTGGAGACGATTGATTATAAGATCAAGCATTTGCCGCAAATGTACAAAGAAAAGTTTGCGGCAAAAGAGCGGCTTCCGGTGTAATATGCATGTTCATTTTTAAGAGCATCCGTCACGGATGCTCTTTTTTAGTATGCAAAAATTGGCGTATGTCATCCGCCGAAAAAGATGGATGCTTCTATTGTATTAAGTGTATTAAGTGATATAATACACTTAAATCACATAAACAGGATGCGAATCTCGTATAGGAGGAACGGCTGTGGAAGATAACAAGGCTAAGTCTATCCGGTTTCATATCGATTTCAGCCAGCCGTTATATGAGCAGGTATTGGATCAGGCAAGAAGTGCCATCGCTAAAGGAGAGATTGCATTGGGAGAGAAAATGCCCTCGGTTCGCGAGCTCGCACAAGAACTTAGAATGAATCCGAATACGATTATGCGCGCATACGCGGAGCTCGAGCGTGACGGCTTGACGGAAAAACGGCGCGGGCAAGGGACGTATGTAACTTCCTCGCAGGAGAAAGTGTTTTTTTTCCGGACTACGATTGCGGAGAAATATATTGATCAATTTTTGGCCCAGATGGAGAGCCTCGGGCTGTCATGGGACGATATACAGCGTTATGTGGAAATGAACAGAAGCAGAAAAGGAGAGGACCGGTTATGAGCGTAAACCCGATCATTACCGCCGCCGGAGTTACGAAGCGATACGGCCACAAAACAGCGCTGCAGCAGTTTGATGTTGCGATTCCGGAAGGTACGATTACAGGCATACTAGGGCCAAACGGCTGCGGCAAATCCAGTTTTTTTCGAGCGGTAACTGGTTTGATCCGCCCCGAAGAAGGGAGATCACGGTGCTGGGCGGCAAGCCGGGCTGGGCGTTGAACGGCCAAATTGCTTATTTGCCCGATCGGGCGCGCTGGTATCCGAACCATACGGCGCAGCAGGCATTTGAATGGGGGGCATCGTTTTTGCCCGGCTTTGAACCGGATGCTGCGCATAAGCTGGCTGCGTATATGGATGTCGACCTGGGGATGAAGCTTGGGGCGATGAGCCGCGGCCAGGAAGCGCGGGTGCTGCTTATTTTATGCCTGGCGAGAAATGTTCCTCTGCTCGTGCTGGATGAACCGTTTGCCGGTATCGACATTTTGTCGCGGGAAGCAATTATTGCAGGGATGCTGGACCGCCTGGAGGAGCGCCGGCAAACGGTGCTGATCAGTACGCACGATATTGCAGAGGTGGAAGGCATGTTTGATTACACGGTCATGATGGATAAAGGGCGCGCCATCTGGTCCGGAGATACCGAACGGCTGCGTGCCGAGTACGGCTCGATCCAGCAAGTATTCCGCAACATGTATACGAAGGGGTGGAAACAGTGAACTCGTCCAATACGATGCTTCAGCTTATACGGCATGAGCTGAAAACAAGAGGAAGCAGAGGCCATGCGAACAGCCCCGCTTCCGTCAAATATGCCAAACGGGTCTATGCCATTGCGGCCCTTTTGATCTTAGGCGCTTTTTTTGCATACAACAGCTATTCCGATGCCGAGAAAGTCGTGGGCTTCTGGTATGTGACGATTGGCTTCCCGTTTATTGTGCTGTTCAGCGGCTTTCGTCTTATAAGAAAGGAATGGGACTGCGGCACATACGGCTTCTGGCTTGCGATGCCTTATTCCAGTCGCAAGCTGGCTGCGGCCAAATGGGCGGCCGCCTGCTTATTTTCGCTGTACCTGGTTGTATTAAGCCTGGCTGCGCTGACTGTCTATTCCCTTATTATTGCCGTCACAGTCCCTTCTTTTACGATGGAGCATTGGCGGGCTTTTATGGAGGCGGGCACAAGCTGGCTAATTATTATCGTCGGATTTACCCCTGTTCTAACGGCGGCAGGCCTGCTGCTGGCAAGCTGGAGGTACAGCGTTTGGCGGTTTGCTTCCTTGCTGCTGTGGATCGTAGCAGTCAGCGCCACAAGCTTGTTGTATTCGTTCGCTTCCGATCCATTTGATCGGTTTACGGAAGGATCGCAAGCGCCGTGGTTTCCCCATCCGCTGCTAATTGTTGCCGCGATGGCTGCAAGCTGGTTGGTCAGCTACCTGTTTATGCGGACAGCCGCTTATTTGCTCGAAAATAAACTTCTTTTATAAATCGAAAATACGGAGGGCATGACCATGAATCATACAGGAGCTTCTATTATTTCTTTTGTAGCAGCAGCCGCTATTATCGGGCTGATTGTATGGCGCAGAATGGGGCGGAACAAACGTCCCGTTAAAGGAGAAGGCTACGGCTTGCTTTATCCGCTTGCTTATATCGTCATCGTGTTTGGGCTGGCTGTATCGCAGCTCGTACGCCTGCCGGAAGACAAGTTTGAGTGGCCGGCGTCGTGGGAACTTCTCATCGCAGCGCTGCTCGGCGTATTGTTCGGCACAGTTATGCTGTACCAGACAGCCTACGAAAGAAGGACGGACGGGCACATCTATCCGAAAGCTAACAAAAACTTGAAATATATATTTATCGGCATTATTGCGATCCGCATTGCGCTTACTCAATACTTCAGCGGCATGAATACCGGCGAGTTTTCTTTGCTGGCCATGGATATGGCGCTTGTATATATCGGGATTTGGCGAATCGGCAGCTTTATCAAATTCCGCAAAGTAAAAAACGGCCCTGCAGCACGCATTCTTTCCTGAGCGGCGTCTGAGGCGGGCTGGGCTGAGCGTTATCCGGAAAGCTGCAAAACCGGAACAGGACAAAATCCGGAATTTGGCTTACAATAGGGAACGTAAACGATACGATATTAACGACATAGGCGGTATACAGCTATGAGAATCGGTTTCCGGACACTCAAAACAGCTGCAGGCGTCAGTATTTCCGTATTGATCGGCCAGCTTCTGCAGCTTGAATATTTTACGGCAGCAGGCATTTTGACACTGCTTTGCATTCAAAAGTCACGCAAGCAATCGATAAAAGCGGCGGTCAGCCGCTTTTTGGCGTGTTTGCTTGGCTTTATCATTTCAACCGCGCTTTTTGAACTGATCGGCTACCAGCCGTATACGATTTTAGTACTGCTGCTGTTATTTATTCCTCTTGTTGTCGCGCTCCGCATCCAGGAGGGCCTCGCCAGCAGTTTGGTTATTATGATGCATGTATATATGAATAAGCAGATGGAACTGTCGTTTTTTTGGAACGAGCTGCTGATCGTGCTGATCGGCCTTGGCGTCGCGCTGGTTGTGAACTGGTACATGCCCAGCATCGACAAGACGCTGCTCCGTTACCGGGAAGAGGCGGATCAGCAGATCGCTTCGATCTTGCATGAGATTTCCAATTACTTAATGAAGGGCGCTACCGATTGGGACGGGCGCGAATTGCTCCAGCTGGGCGATACGTTAAATAAAGCGCGTGCCCTGGCGCTGCTGAATGCGGAAAACCATACGCTGCACAAAGATGACACCTACATTACTTTGTTTGACCAGAAACGGCAGCAGCTGCAGCTGCTGGAGGGGATGCTGCCGATGGTATCCCGCATTACGGCCCAGATGGAGCAAAGCAGCAGGATCGGCGGATTCGTGGAGCGGCTGAGCCTCTGCTTGCGCGAAGGAGAGCCAACCGGCGGGCTGTATGAAGAGCTGAAAGAGATCAGGCAATATCATAAGCAGCTCCCGCTTCCGGAAAGCCGTGAAGAATTCGAAAACCGGGCGAACCTGTTCGGTATGGTGAATGAGCTGGAACGGCTGACTGATACATTGTAAAACCATTGAACGGGCCGGGTGCCCCTTTGCTAACAGGGTTCGCAAAGCGAACCAACAGCAAAGGGGCATTTATGCTTTTCCGCCCAAGTGCCACCGGCGGAGGCGCATATAATGGACGGAAAGCAAAAGGAGGCATGCCCGGCGGGAGTGTCCGTTTCGCCCTGCGGCTCGCACGGTTGTTTAACGCATCCGGGGGGCCGCTTGCGGGGCATGTACAATCAAATCGAATGAAAGGGCTTTCCCTCGCCTATAATGGAATATAAAGCTTTTGTTAATGGAAATAAGCGGTGGGGGATAAGCGCCCGGCACTGCTCATGCCCGTAACGGAACAGGGGGCGTAAATATGGCGAAACACCGATTGGCCAAATGGGCGGCGCTCGCCGCCGTTGCAGCTTCAGCGATTGGATGGAGCGGGCAGGATACGATCCGCGAGCATGTGCTTGCAGCCCGCAGCAATGAACAGGCAGGTTTTGCCGATCCGGAGGAGACGTTGGCTTCAGAATTGTATGCCGGATTTGCAAGCGGGGAAAGCAGCTTTGACATGACGTACGCTGGAGACCGGAAGAAACTGGCTGACGAGCTGCCGGCTAAAATAAAAGAAGCCATTGCCAAAGACGACTATATCCGGTATACGCTTGCTTCTTATGTGTATACGATCCGCAGCGCCGGCGGACGCTCGACGATACATGTGGAAGCCCGGTACCGGGAAACCAAAGCGCAGACTGCTTATGTAAAAGCGCAGGTCAAGCAATGGATAAGCCGGCTCGTGAAACCGGGCATGAATGATCATCAGAAAGTGAAAGTGATCCATGATTGGATTGTGTCACATGTAGAATACGATCAGCAGCTAAAAAAATATACGGCTTACGATGCTTTAACGTCCGGCTACGCGGTATGCCAAGGTTATTCGCTGCTTGGCTACCGGATGCTGCAGGAAGCGGGGCTGACGGCGCTTATCGCCGAAGGCAAAGTAAATACAGGGGATCATGCGTGGAACATGGTGAAGCTGGACGGCAAATGGTATCACCTTGACCTGACTTGGGATGATCCGGTTGTGCATCAGCCGCCATCCGCCCGAAAGCCAAAGATACTATCCGCTACACCTATTATTTGCGGACGGATGAGCAGCTTGCTAAAGATCATTCCTGGACGCTTGTTTATCCGGCGGCCGATACAAGCTACGATGATACGCTCCAATCGCTCATGCGGCGCGGAACGGCTGCTAACCAGGCTGCCTATGCCAAGCTGCGGAACGAGCTGGGGCTGCAGTGGATGGATGCGGAGCATACGATAACAAACGTTCCGCAGCTGACAGCCCGGATTAGGCAAGCGCTGCGCAGCAATGTTAAGCAGCTGCAGTTCCGCTATTCGGCGGGGACGCAGCTGCGGGAAGATTTGCGTAAAGCGGTCGCCGGACTAAATGAGCCGGCCGGTTATTCGGCTTCTTTTGAACCGTATGGCACAGATGGTTCCATGCTTGTTACGCTGGAGCTGAAAAAAGGATAGCCCGGCCGCTTCCGTTCAGACGATAATGATGGCGAGCCGGATAAGCAAAAGGCACAATGCCCGTTCGACGCGCGTGACGCGCGCAGGGGCATTGTGCCTTTTTGGCATATCATAAACACCGCGGGCCGCTGCATTTATGAATTTGCAGCAGGGCCAGGTTATATAAGGCGGCGTTGTCCGATTACGGTCACTGGCCGTTTTCGATTTCGCGGTTTCGCGCCGCCGTCATTTGCTGCCAGACGGAACCGGCCGCTTCTTCGCCGCGTTCAATCCGCTCAAGCGCGATCTGCGCCTGCAGCCGAATCTCGAACTCTTTGTCCTGCGCCGCCACCCGCAGCGCTTCGACGGCGGATTCATCCCCCGCTTCATACAGAAAACGCGCAGCGCGCCAGCGAACAAGCTTATTTGGATCGGCGAGCGCCTCGATCATCGGGCCGGTTGCCGCCGGGTCGCCCCAGTCCGACAACGTATCTCCCGCCGTTCTTCGGACGGCGGCTGAAGAATCTTTTAACGCCTCGAACAAATACGGCATCGCCTCCGGCGTGCGCAAATCGCCCAAATAAACAACAGCCAGCCGCCGGATCGACATATTGTCGTCCTTGAGCGCGCGTGCAATCAGAAGCAAATCGTCCGGCTCCGGCGACAGCCGGTCAAACGCCGCATAACGCAGCTTCCAATCCGCCGCTTGAAAAGCTTCTTCGACTTCCGCGCCTGTAAGCGGAGCGGGACGGGCAGGCGCTGCCGCCGCGGCGGGGTCTGCCCCATGCGCTTTGGCGTCTTCGATAAGCGCCTGCAGCCGCTCGCTTGGATAAGAGGCTTCCAGCTCTTTGACGACCTCTGCGGCAATTTCTTCAAGCTCGCCGTAACGGATGCCGAACTCCTCCAGCTTTCGTTCCCGGATCATCGTGGCTCCGGCCGCTTCGGTTACTGCATCCGTGAAAGCTTGGGGCAATGCCGACCGTACCTCGCGGTCGCCCGATTTGACGCGCACCTGAATCGGAATGCCGCGGTACATCTGCACAAGCACATGCGCTTCCCCGAAGCTGTTGTCCGGTCCGGCCGCCGTGCCGTCTGTTTCTTCGCCGCCGCCTTGCAGCAGCTGGCGGGCTTCGCTTAATATGGCTGCCCAATCCGCGCTGGATATGCGGTCCAGCGCGATAAAATCCGCCGTCCGGAAGACGCTTCGCACGCCTTCAATGCCAAGCAGGCTCCGCAGCGGCTCCGGCGCGCTGGCCGCTTCTTTCACCGTGTACGACTGCCGAACGCCGCGCGGCAGCGTTTCATCTATGTTAAGTTTCATGGAGTTGGGGCTTGGGGTTGGTTCGATATTAATGAGCTTCATCCAGAAATACCTCCGTTCAATGAAATAAAAGTTGTTCTAATCTCTAGTTTACATGAAATTGTCCGGCTGCGCGAATAGCCCGAAAACATGCTTTCGGGAAACGATATCGGGTTTGCTTTTGCCTTCGCCCAGTTGGTATCTTTATGCTAAGACCTATGGTAAGGAGGGAGCAATATGAATTCCAGCCGTTATGGCAATTATGATGCCGTTGAACAGCAAAATTCGTTCAAGCAGCTGAAACGGTGGAGGAAAGAGAGAATCCGCAAGCTTAAATATAAGGATTATTCGTACCGTGTGCCGTGCGCAAAGCCGGACGTCCGCTATTTGCAGAGCAACCGCAGCGATCCTTCCTTGACCTGGATTGGCCACTCTACTTTTCTCATTCAGCTGGAAGGGTTGAATATCGTTACGGATCCGGTATGGGCAGGCACGATGGCTTTTCAAAAAAGGCTGTCCCGCCCCGGGTTATCAATGGACGAGCTGCCGCCGGTGGATATTGTCCTCATTTCACATTCCCATTACGATCATCTAAGCATTAGCGCATTAAGGAAGCTGCCGGGCCCGAAGAAGCTGCTCGTTCCGGCGGGGCTGGGTTCGAAGCTGCGGCGGAAAGGGTTTAACGATATAACGGAGCTGGACTGGTGGGAGCATACAACGATAGGGACGGTAATGTTTACGTTTGTGCCTTCCCAGCATTGGACGCGCCGCAATCCTTGGGATACGAACCGTTCGCATTGGGGCGGCTGGGTTATGGAGCCTGTACAGGCGTTCCGCGAAGCTGCGGCGGCCGTTGCCCCTGCGTCTGCAGAGCTGCATCCGCAGACGATAGAAGCGGTTCCGATGTCTGCGGAGAAGGCGGCTTCCCCGTCATCGGATACAGCCGTCTCCCGGCCGGCCGTGGCGGAGGCGCCGGTTATTTATTTTGCCGGAGACAGCGGTTATTTTCGCGGGTTTAAAGAAATTGGCCGGCGAAAGCGGATAGATGTGGCATTGATGCCGATTGGCGCTTATGAGCCGGAGTGGTTTATGGGGCCGCAGCATGTGACGCCCGAGGAATCGCTGCAGGCGTTCGAAGATGTGAAAGCCGAATGGTTTGTGCCGATGCATTACGGTTCGTTTAAGCTGGCCGACGATACGCCGCGCGAGGCGCTGGACCGGCTCGAGGCAGAACGCAAGGCGCGGGGCATTGCGCCGGAGAAAATTGCGTTGCTTGCGCACGGGGAGACATGGCGGCTGGCGGGCAGCTAACGGCCGGGCGAAGCGGCAAGAACACATAACGAATAAACGGCCGTTATCGGCAAGCCATGACAAACTTGTACAACACAATAGCAAATAAGCAGAATGACGCGCAGGCCGGCAAGCAGGTATACTGATCATAGGTACTGGAACCAACCGACATTGACAAATAAGCCGATAAAAGCCGTCTGAAGCCGGCATTATCCGCAATCCGGGGAGATCTGACTATGAGCCAACAACCTATTCGTATCGGCGTTATCGGCGCGGGAGCTATCGGTAACGTTCATATTCAAACGTTTAAAAAAGTCGAAGGAGCCGAAATCGTTGCGATTACGGACGCTTACCTGCCGCTTGCGGAGCAGCGTGCGCAGGAGCATGGCATTGCGGTGGCGGCAAACCCGCAGCAGCTTTTTGAAGATCCGTCGATTGACGCTGTTATCGTATGCGTTCCGAACCAATATCATGCGGAACTTGCTATCGAAGCATTGCGCAGCGGCAAACATGTTATTCTCGAGAAACCGATGGCGATCAATTCAGAAGCCGCTCTGAAGATCGTAGAGGAGCAGCGCAAAGCGGGCAAAATCGTAATGATTCCGCATCAAATGCGCTGGGGCGGCCTTGCCCGCGCTGTGAAGCAGCGTATCGACAACGGGGATTTGGGCCGGATTTATAATGCTAAAACCAGCTATATGCGCAAAAAAGGCATTCCGGGCTGGGGCTCGTGGTTTACGCGCAAAGATCAGGCAGGCGGGGGGCCGCTGATCGATATCGGCGTGCATATGCTGGACTTGACCTTGTATTTGATGGGCAATCCGAAGCCGGTATCGGTATTTGGATCAACCTATGCCGAATTTGGCCCGCGCAAGCAAGGGCTTGGCACATGGGGCACGCCGAATTGGGACGGCTACTATGATGTAGAGGATTTGGCTTCCGCTTTGATCAAGCTGGACAACGGCGCAACTTTAGCGCTGGATGTCAGCTGGGCCGCTTTCTCCGGCTCGATCAGCGAAGAGCCGTCCGTCCATCTGATGGGATCGGAAGGCGGCGTATCGATCGTTGGCAATGCCGGCACATATGTCACCTACGAGGATGACAAGGTCGCGGCCAGCGAAATTACGGCGGCGGACGAGGAAGAAGACCGCGTATTGCTCAGCCGCCATTTCGTCGAGTGCGTGAATGAAGGCAAAGAGCCCATTACATCGGCGATGTCCGGGTATACGATCAACCGGATTCTCGACGCGATTTACGAATCGTCCCGTACAGGCCATGAAGTGAAGCTGAACTGGGATTAATGAAGACCGTATGTGCGGTATAAGCCGGCCGCGGGCGACTGCCAAGTCGTCCGGCCGGTTTTTATTTTTGCAGCAGCAGGCGAAAATAGGCCATGAACGGCTTTTAAACAGCTTTTGGGCGTACGTTTGCGCGCCAACCTATGCTATAATGATTCGAGATATGATTGTTTTTGAAGAAGGATGGGATAAATTACATGATCAGTACAAGTGGCATAACGCTTCGTTACGGGAAGCGCGCGCTTTTTGAAGATGTAAATATTAAATTCACGCCGGGCAACTGCTACGGCCTCATTGGCGCGAACGGAGCAGGCAAATCGACGTTTCTGAAAATATTGTCCGGTGAAATCGAGCAGACCAACGGCGAAGTGCATATTACGCCGGGCGAGCGTATGGCCGTGCTCAAGCAGAACCATTACGAGTATGATGATTTCCAAGTGCTCGAAACGGTTATTATGGGCCATAAGAAATTGTACGACGTAATGAAGGAAAAGGACGCACTGTACGCCAAAGCCGATTTTACCGATGAAGACGGCATGCGCGCAGGCGAGCTGGAAGCGGAATTTGCCGATATGAACGGCTGGGAAGCGGAATCGCAAGCGGCTGAAATGCTGAACGGCCTTGGCATTACGCCGGATTTGCACGATAAGAAGATGGCGGAGCTGGACGGCAACGAGAAAGTCCGCGTCCTGCTGGCGCAAGCGTTGTTCGGCGAGCCGAACATCCTGCTCCTTGACGAACCTACCAACCATTTGGACATGGAATCCATCAAATGGCTGGAAGATTTCCTCGCCGATTTTGAAGGCACCGTTATCGTAGTCAGCCATGACCGTCACTTCCTGAACACGGTTTGTACGCATATCGCCGACATCGACTTTGGCAAAATCCAAATGTACGTAGGCAACTACGACTTCTGGTACGAGTCCAGCCAGCTGGCGCTTCAGCTGCAGCGTGAGGCTAACAAGAAGAAAGAAGATAAAATGAAGGAGCTGCAGGCGTTTATTCAACGCTTCAGCGCCAACAAATCGAAATCGAAGCAGGCGACTTCGCGTAAGAAGCTGCTTGATAAAATTTCGCTGGATGATATTCGTCCTTCGAACCGGAAATATCCGTTCATTAACTTTAAGGGCGAACGTGATGCCGGCAAATCGATCCTGCTGATCGAAGGGTTGACGAAGTCGATCGACGGCGAGAAAGTAATCGACAACTTGACGCTGACGATCAACAAAGGCGACAAAATCGCATTTGTTGGTCCGAACGGCTTGCCGAAAACCGTATTGTTCCAGCTGCTCATGGGCGAGCTGGAGCCTGATGCCGGCAAATACCAGTGGGGGGTTACGATTACGCAGGGCTACTTCCCGAAAGACAACTCCGCTTACTTCGACGGCGTTGACCTGTCTCTTGTGGAATGGCTCCGCCAATATTCCAAAGACCCGGATGAAACGTTTATCCGCGGTTTCCTGGGACGGATGTTGTTCTCCGGCGACGACGGCAACAAGAAAGCAAGCGTATTGTCCGGCGGCGAGAAAGTCCGTTGCATGCTTTCCAAAATGATGCTGAGCGGCTCGAATGTGCTGCTGATGGATGAGCCGACCAACCACTTGGACCTCGAATCCATTACGGCGCTCAATAACGGGCTGATTGATACGGACTGCACCGTATTGTTTACCTCGCATGACCATCAGTTCGTGCAAACGATCGCGAACCGCATTATCGAGATTACGCCTAACGGCGTGATCGACCGGATGACGACGTATGACGAATACCTTGAAAATGAAGAAATTAAAGCGATCCGCGAGCGCATGTACGCGGTGAACTAATCACTATGAATTCGCCGCCCCGGCCGCTGCATTAACGGCTGGGGCGGCTTTTTGCCGTTCTGGGCTTCAATCCGAGCAACTGCCGGAATCGCTGCAGCGGACGCAGCTGTTTGCCGGGCAGTCCGTTTGCGTTCCGAGCGGTCTGCTCAGCTTGCGGCAGCAGCTCGTCATCGTAAATAATGAATTCGCCGGCGTTTACCCGGCTTTTCATTTCCAGTTCCCGTAGTTCATGGAGCTTTTGTGCGGTATAATGATTATCCATCATGGAAGTTTCCTCCTTAACTGCCAAAAGGCGCTTCGGACCGCCTTTTGCTCTCATTATGGAGTCATTATAAAAAGGGAAAAAGAGTAGATTCATTCCGGTTCATTTCCTCTTTTAGGAGGTTAACGAAAAACATGCAAACCTTGGAACGGTATTTTACACTGTATGAGCGGTTCGGCAAGGAAAGCGCGCCCGGGACGCCTTGCGAGGTTTCGCTTGGCCAAATCGCGGAAGCTTTATTTTGTACGGAACGCAATGCCAAACTTATTGTGAGAAAACTGTCGGATGAAGGTTTGATATGCTGGCAGGCCGGACGTGGGAGAGGCAACCGCTCCAGACTGACGTTTAAGCAAGACCGGGCGGAGCTGCTTCTCGTTGAAGCCAAAGCATTCGCCGAATCCGGCGAATATAAGAAGGCATTCGAGCTGCTTCGATTATATGGCGGTTCTACTGGAGCCGGAGAACGTTTTTTGGAGTGGATGAACGGCCGTTTCGGCTTCGGCAAAGAACAGGCGGAGGGCAGGGATGTGCTGCGGCTTCCCGTCTATGAGCCGATTCTTACGCTTGATCCGGCGGAAGCTATGTTTTCGCTGTCTGGCCATCTGGCTATTCAGCTGTTTGACCGGCTTGTCCAATATGATCATGAATCCTGCAAAATTGTCCCGGCGCTCGCCCACTATTGGGAAAGCGCTGCAGACGGGCGCGAGTGGACGTTTTATTTGCGCAAAGGCATTCCGTTCCATAACGGCAAGGAACTGACGGCAGCGGATGTTGTGTTTACATTGAACCGGCTGAGAGGGAAAAGGAACAGCTGGATTGTCCGCTTGGTGGAACAGGTGGAAGAGCTTTCTCCCCGGGTGGTTCAAATCCGCTTAAGCAAGCCGAATCGGCTGTTTTTACGTTTTTTGTGCTCGGTCAGCATGTCGGTTTTGCCGCTTCATTTGGCCGGGCAAACCGAAGAGCAGTTTTGGCGGCTGCCGGTTGGCACCGGGCCTTTCCGGGTGGAGCGCAGAAGCGACGAGCGGATTGTGCTGCAAGCCAACGCGCATTACTACTTGGGGCGCCCGCATCTCGACAGCGTGGATATCGTTGTAATGCCGCAAGCGGCGAAACGCCCTGAAACATGGAGCTGGCAGCAACTGCTGCGCGAGCCGGATCAGCGGGAGGTTAAACCGGAGAACAGCTGGGCGAAAAAAGAGTCGGAAAGCTGCTGCACGCTGCTGCTGACCTGGAATATGAACAAGGAAGGGCTGCATCAGCATGCCGCGTTCCGGCATGCGGTCGACAGGCTGCTGGACCGGACGGCAATGGTGGCGGAGCTGGGGCCGAATCGCGCTTATGCAGCGGAAGGTTATTTTTATAACGGAGCCGGCAGCAGCTGCAGCCGTGATGAAGAAAATAGCGGCGAAGTTCCGGCTATCCGGGAACTGCTGAAGGAAGCGGGCCATGATGGAACACCGGTTACCCTGCTTACTTACAATTCGCATGAAGCGGAAGCGAAATGGATGGTGCGCCGGTGTACGGAAGCCGGCATTCCGATGCGGATCGAAGTCGTTTCCATTGATAAGGTCCATGAGGCGCTGAGCGGCGCGGACGCCATTATGCATGCGATTGTTTTCCCCGAACAGGAGGTATGCCTGATCGAAAATTACGAACAAGAGGGCAGCTTCTTTAAAGAATATCAGCCCTCAGGCTTCCTGGAATGGATTAAAGCGAAGATTGACCAGGCAATCGGGCTTGAGCCGGCAGCGGAACGCCAGGCAGCGTTTGCGGCGATTGAGAACCGGCTTAAAGCGGAGGCCAGAGTATCCTTTTTGCTGCATACGAAGTTTTATACGAATTATCATTCTTCCTTTAAAGGGGTTGGCTTTAACCAGAACGGCTGGGTTGATTTCAAGGATGTTTGGCGGGCTTGAGCAGCTTATGCCGTGCATTTCCATTCCAAATGTTGCATAAGTGCATAAAAGCGCGCACTTGGTAAACACTGTTTCTCTAGACCCACTCGGGTTGTCTAAGGTATGATACGGCTAACCTTATCAGAAGGCAGGTAAGTTGCTTGAATCCATACGATGAAATTAAACGAGGGGAAAAGGGAGCCTGGGTCAGCATATCGGCTTATTTGGTTTTATCTGCGCTTAAGCTGATCGCCGGCTACTGGTTTGCTTCAGGCGCGCTTGTGGCGGACGGCTATAACAACTTGACCGACATCGTCGCGTCGCTTGCCGTCCTGATTGGGCTGCGCATTTCGCAAAAGCCGCCTGACAAGGACCACCGGTACGGCCATTTCCGTGCGGAGACGATAGCGGCGCTGATCGCCTCTTTTATTATGGCGATGGTCGGCATTCAAGTGCTGATCAGCACGATCCAGAAGCTGATCGCCGGGAACGAAGAAACGCCTAATGTGCTGTCGGCCGTCGTTGCATTGTTTTCGGCGGTTTGTATGGGCGGTGTATATATTTACAACAGCAGGCTGGCTAAACGCATCCAGAACGCCGCTCTTCAAGCAGCGGCGAAAGACAATTTATCGGACGCTCTGGTCAGCATCGGAGCGGCGATCGGCATATTTGGATCGCAGCTTGGCCTTCCGTGGCTGGACCCGGTTGCCGCGCTGTTTGTCGGAGCGATCATATGCAAGACGGCATGGGAAATCTTTTATAGCTCCACACATGCGCTCACCGACGGCTTTGACGAATCGGAGCTGATGACGCTGCGCCAGACGATTGTGGATACAAACGGCGTCAAGCTGATCAAAGACATGAAAGCCCGTGTGCACGGCAGCCAGGTGCTGCTTGATGTAATTGTCCAGGTCGACCCGATGCTTACGCTGGTTGAAAGCCATACCATCAGTGACGAGATTGAGCGGAGAATGAAGCAGAAGCATAATATTATGAGTGTCCATGTCCATGTGGAACCGCTTGCTGCTGCTGATACGAATGCCGCTCGGCCTGCTGGTAAGTAATGGGCATGCTGGTATAAGTCCTATCCGGTAGGACTTTAGACATATATGGCTGGAACGGTTTCATTTTCCTTTCGTAATACTGGAAAAAAACCAGCCGTGCCAATGTTTTGGCATGGTTTTCCGGCAAAAGCGCCTTCCTTCGGGAAGGCGCCTTTTTTTGTTCAACGCTCCAGAAACAGGATGAATTGGACCTAGTCTGGCGCCTGGCCATTTAGGCATATAGGTCGATGCTCCTG
Organism: Paenibacillus protaetiae; assembly: GCF_004135365.1. Taxonomy (NCBI): domain Bacteria; kingdom Bacillati; phylum Bacillota; class Bacilli; order Caryophanales; family Paenibacillaceae; genus Paenibacillus; species Paenibacillus protaetiae. Next base: position 4,086,079 of record NZ_CP035492.1, read on the forward strand.
CCGCTTAAAGCCCCCTACAATAAGAAGGAACGATCATGGACAAGCATAAAGGAGGCGCATCAATTGCACAAAATGATGAAGCGAAAGGCGATTACGCTTGGACTTGCGGCAACGCTTTTGTTAAGCACAGCGGCTGCGGCTATTCCGGCGGAGGCGGCATCTCAGACGGCTAAAGTGGTCTATGGAGTTAATTTCCGCACAGCACCATCCTCATCGGCATCCGTAATCCGCATGCTGAAAAAAGGGGAAACATTAACGATTATTGATAAGGTGAACAGCTCCTGGTATCAGGCTGTTGATCAGAACGGGGCAACAGGCTATCTGTCCACTTCGTCCCAATATACGGCGATTACGTCCAGCCCGGCTTCTTCTTCCGGGACGACGGCAACGATTAAAAAATCGGTTTCATTCCGGACAGGCCCTTCCACTTCAAGCTCCGTAATGCGTTATTTGAAGGCGGGCGAGGTGGTACAAGTATTATCGCAGCCGAACAGCTATTGGTACCAAATTGCCGACAGCAGCGGCAAGACGGGTTATGTAAGCACTCAAGCGCAATACATAACGCTCGGCGGGACGCTTGGAAACAGTTCCGGAAGCGGCAACGGCTCAAGCAGCAGCGGCAATGGAAGCAGCGGCGGCAGCGCGACCGCAAGCGCCAAAGCGGAAGCGGTCATTGCGGCTGGCATGAAATATTTGGGTACGCCTTATGAATACGGTTCGAGCCGGAGCAATACGGCGACATTTGACTGCTCCGATTTTGTGCGGCAGTCGTTTATCGACGCGCTTGGCCTTACGCTGCCTGCCGATTCGGCATCCCAAGGCGCTTATGTGAAAAGCAAAGGCCACGCCGTAACGGACTGGCATCAGCTGAAACGCGGCGACCTGATGTTTTTTGGCGATTACAAAGGCACAAGCAAATCGAGTTACGCGAACGTCAATAAAGCGACGGCCAAAGTGTCGCATGACGGCATCTATTTGGGAGACGGCAAAATACTGCATACGTATTCCGTCGAAAGCGGCGGCGTTACGATTAGCAGCATCGCCGGAACCCATTGGGAATACCGCTTCCTGTACGGCGGAAGCCCTTTGTAAACCTGCGCTAACGATTAATAAACCTCCAGGCTTGTAAAGCCTGGAGGTTTATTAATTATGCTTTGATTATGCGCAGCCCAATAAAAAACCGTCACTGCATAAATTGCAGGACGGCTTTCGTGCAGCCCAGCGGATCGTAATACTGGTTGCGTTTGGCAAGCATCCGGCGGCGGAATTGCTCGGCTTCTTCCGGATTCATAATTCTTGCAAACCATTTGGAAGCGGTTGCTTTGGAATCGAGCACTTCGCCAAATCCGTGGCGGACAAAAAACTGGCAGTTTTCTTCCTCCTGGCCAGGAATCGGATGGTAAAACAGCATCGGAATGCCTTTGGTCATCCCTTCCGTACAGGTCATGCCGCCCGGCTTCGTAATGAGAATATCTGCGATATCCATCAGCTTGCTGATCTCCCGCGTAAACCCGATAATCCGAACGTTCTCATGCTGGTAAGCGGGATTGGCGAGCATGCTTTCCCGGGCTTTCTCATTGGAACCGACACAATAAATAAACTGGATGCCGTCACGCCATTTGGACATGTACTCCAGCATCTCATCATCTTCGTCCATCAGCCCCCAGCCGCCGCCCATAACGAGCACGGTGGGCATATCCTTTAAGCCAAAATGCTTCAAAGCCTCCTGCTTGTTGCCCGTACTCCAAAACTCCGGATGAACGGGAATGCCGGTCACTTCGATGCGGGAAGCGGGAACGCCGCGCTCCTGAAGCTTCTTCTGGACTATAGGGGTGGACACCAAATATTTGTCCACTTCCTGATTGATCCACGCGCCATGCGCATCATAATCGGTAATCACGGTATACAGCGGCGTATTTTCCATGCCAAGCCGCTTCAGTCTGCCGACCACCGCATTTGGTACGGGATGGGTGCAGATAATAAGGTCAGGCCTTAATTGATCAATGACCTGGGAAGTATGGGTATAGAACATTCGGTGAAGCGCAAGCTGCGTAAACCGATTGAGCGATTTTTCATAGTTGCTGCGGTACATGAGCCCAACCATTTTAGGCTGTTTGCTGACCGTTTTGCGATAGGCGGATACGATTAACGGACCTATCCTTGGGTTAAGAAAATTACCAAGCTCAAATACGCGGGTCGTTACGCCGGGATGAAGTTGGCGAAGACTGGCTGCAAGGGCATAAGCTGCTTGGGTATGTCCAGATCCGAAACCTTCGGAGAGCAGCAGTACTCTTTTTTTACGCATAAAAATCACCTACTTTTTCTTATCGCATCCATAAAGAAAATCCCGGTACTTCGATTTTGCAGATGTGCGGGTGCTTTCAATCATATCTCATTCCATCTTACTTCTCCGGTGAAGTGAATACAAGCTTTTATAAACAACGAACCTCTCCGGTGTTGGTTAATGAACGCAAAAAGATGATAGAATACAAATGATATGACGGTTTATAAAGGAGAGGACGGCATGGTTAGCGGGAATTATGCGGAAGGAAATATCGTAACTGCAGCGGTTCGCACCGGTACATACATCGGAGAAATCACGGAGTTTTACGGGCCGCGGGCAGTCGTGAAGGTGCTTGCTGTGCTGAAGCATCCGGAGCAGGGGGACCTGCATCATCCGTACAGCCCCGACGTAGCGATTTTCCATGAGCGGCGGGCGCTGGCTTACACGGAAAAAACGACGGTGCTGCAGCGTGATTTGGCTCCCTATGACGGGCCGGTGCCGGATTATAAAACGTCGCTGGCGAAGGCGCTCGACGAGCAGCTCGCTGCGCTGCAGGAGCAGGCCGCCGGCGGGGATGCGGAGCTGGCGCGCTGGGCGGAAAAAAGCTTGGAGCAGCTTCTGACGCTGCGTTCCGATTATAAACTGGACCGTTGAAATAAGGAGGGTCCGGTGTTATACTGGCGTTACGACTAAATGACCGGATTGGATTTTTGGTCATTTTATTATGGGGGAGGGCATATGCAGGAAAGCGGTGCGATTGATCGCAAGGCGCAAATTATTGAAGCGGCCAGCCGGTCCTTCGAGATGTTTGGCTATAAGGCGACTACAATGGAACAGGTAGCCAAAATCGCAGGTGTGGGCAAAGGAACGATCTACACTTTTTTTGCGACAAAAGAAGAACTGTTCGGTGCGATCATTGATACGCTGAAGCGTGAGCTGCGGCAAGTGGCGGAAAGCTCCATTGATCATGACCGGCCGTTTTTCGATAATTTGGCGAATGTGCTGGACGGTGTGCTGCAATACCGCGACCAGCATGCCTTATTCGTGAAGCTGTCGCAGGAAGTGCGGGAGATCGGGACGCCAATGGCGAAGGAAGGGCTCCGGACGCTGGAGCTTGGAATTGTGGATTACATTGAAAAGGAAGTTAAAGCAGCTGCGGACAAATCGGAAATTGCAGCGGGCAACACGCTTATGACGGCCTACGCCATGTTGAAGCTGTTTTTGGCTTTGTCTACAGACTGGAACGAACGTTATGAGCCGCTGACGCGAGAGCAAATCACCGATTATTTCTCGCAGCTGTTTCGAAGAGGGCTGGACGCCGCAAGGTAGCGGCAAAAGTGCCCGGCCAAGCCGTTGTTGCTGACGGCTGGCCATTTATTTTGGACTGGAATGACCAAATGAGTAATTTGGTCATATAGTACGGAGGATAGAGAGAAGGAGGACTTTGGATGGGAAGATCATTTGCAAATGAAATGATGAACATTATTAAAAACAAAAAGCTGCTGATTTCATTTATCGGCATCTTGCTCATACCGATTATGTACAGCGGCATGCTGATCGGCGCTTTTTGGGATCCGTACGGACAATTAAGCAAGCTGCCTGTTGCGGTTGTTAATGAAGATACGGGCGCAAGCCTTGAAGGCAAAACGATTGCGGCCGGCAATGATTTTGTAAACGAACTGAAGCAAAATGATGAGTTCAAATGGGATTTTGTAAGCAAGGAAGCGGCGGAGAGCGGGCTGCGCGACGGCCGTTATTATTTGGCGGTGGAAATCCCCGCCGATTTCTCGAAGCGAGCGGCAACTTTGCTGGACAGCAATCCGCAGCCGGCTTCGCTTGTTTATGTCAAAAATGAAGGAGCTAACTACTTGGCCGGCAAAATCGGAGATTCCGCCATTGAAAAGCTGAAATCCGAAGTTTCTGCAAAAATGACCAAAACGTATGCCGAATCGGTGTTTGAATCCATCAGCCAAGTGTCGGACGGCTTCCAGGAGGCAAGCGACGGCGCGTCGCAGCTTCATGACGGAGCGGAAAAAACAAAAGAAGGCGCCAATTTGCTGCAAAGCAATATTGCAAAGCTGGCAGACGGGTCTCTGCAACTGGAGGATGGCGTCTCCAAGCTGCAAACGGGCGCATCGCAGCTTGCTTCCGGCGCAAGCCGCTTGTCCGACGGCGCAGGAGCGCTTGCGGACGGCTTGAAGCAGCTGGATGGCGCAGCCGCCCAGCTGCACAGCGGCGCGGCCGACGCCGCGAAAGCCGGCGGGCAGCTTGCCGCCGGCCTCAGCTCGGCCCAGCAAGGCGAAGCCGAGCTGGCAAGCCAAGCGGCAGCGCTCGCTGACGCGCTGGCCGCTGCAGCAGCGGCTGCCGGGCCGGACGGCGGGGCAGCCGGCAGCACGAGCACGCCGGCGGCGGACGGCGGGCAGCCTGCCGCCGGAGGCAGCGCAGCTGCGGAGCAAGCCGCGCAGCTGCAGCAGCTGGCGGCTTCCGCCCGCGCACTTGCGGCGGGCGCCAGCCAGCTTGCAGACGGCGGCGGCAAGCTGGCCGCCGGAGGCGACGCGCTGCAGCAAGGCCAGGCTAAGCTGCAGCAAGGGCTGGAACAGCTGTCTGCGCAGCTGTCGAAAGCAGCGGGCAGCAGCGCGCAGCTGGCGCAAGGAGCCGCCGAGCTGGCCAGCGGCGCTTCGCAAGTGAACAGCGGCGCGTCTGCGGCGAAGCATGGCGCGGCTGATTTGGCCGACGGGTCCGTCAAGCTGGCGGACGGGTCGGGACAGCTGGCTACCGGCGCCGGCGCGCTGGCGGACGGCTCGTCGGAGCTGTCCGAGAAGCTGGGCGATGCCGCGCATGATTCCAGCAAAGTGAACGGAACCGACAAGCTGTACGATATGTTTGCATCTCCAGTGGATGTTACGGAACAGAAGCTGACTGAGGTGCCGAACTACGGTACCGGATTTTCTCCTTATTTTATGGCTCTTGGCTTATTTGTCGGCGCGCTGCTTTCCACCGTTGTGCTGCCGCTCCGCAATCCGGCGGCGGCGCCGCGGTCCGGCCTCAGCTGGTATACCGGCAAAACCGGCATGGTTGTGGTCGTGGCCGTGCTTCAGGCGCTTATTGCCGATATGATCATGCTGTACGGCTTGAAGCTTCATGTGCAAAACACCGGCTTGTTTATTGCGTTTAGCGTTGTATCCAGCTTTACGTTTATGATGATTATTCAGTTCCTTGTTACAGTGATGGATAATCCCGGCCGGTTTCTCGGTGTTATTTTGCTTATTTTGCAGCTGACAGGCAGCGCAGGGACGTATCCGAAGGAGCTGCTGCCGGAATGGCTGCAGAAGGTCGGGGAGTTTTTGCCGATGACCTATGCGATCCGCGGCTACCGCGAAATTATTTCCGGCGGCGATTTAAGCCGCGCGCGTGTCCAGATGTGGACGGTGCTGCTGTTTGCCATTCCGTTTATGGCGATGCTGCTCATCTATTTTGTGCTTGTATTCCGCAAAAAATATGCGGACAGCAGCCATGGTGGCAATGGCGGCGGACCGGCGCTTCCGGCCGCCGGTGCGGAAGCCTAACGGCTTATAACCAATAGAATAGTCCCCTTGTTACAACAAAAAGCTGGCCTCAGTGATGTGAGGCCAGCTTTTGTTGTTGTGCTTCTGGGTATGAAATTAGAAAGGTTGGTATGATAACAGGTGACGGATTATGAATTGATGAAAGCCGCCTGCAGCGTGCTGCGGTATACCGTTTGCAGCCCGAGGCCTTCGGATAAAGCGGCCAGCGGCAAATAAGTTTTGCTTTCTTTTCCAATGGTGCGCAAGTATGGCGCCGGAGCGTTAAGGGTTGTTGCTTTGCCGTTTACGAGCACCGTTGAGGAACCGATCTTGAACTCGACTTCGTTACCGTTTAATTGGACGGTAGCGGTCTGATTGGCATTATTCCAGTCCAGCTTGGCTCCGAGGGCGTCCGTAATGTCGCGCATCGCAACAAAGGTGCGGTTTTCCTTTAAGTCCGGCGGATATGGCGTAATCAGCTGTTTCCCGTTGACGACCACGGCAATCGGGGCTTGCGCGGATTGCGGCGACAACGTCCGGTAATCGCCCCATATTGCGTTGGCAAATGCTTTGCCCATTGCATCATAACCCGCCTGGGTCGGATGAATGTCTTTAGCGGCAATGGAGGTGTACTGCAGCTCATGCCCTTCAAAAGCTGCAGCGACCGGCACAACCGAAACGTTGTATCCGTTCTGCTGCAGGCCGGCTGTAACGGAATCGAGGGCTTCTCTCAGCTCTTTGGCTGCTCCAAGCAGAAACTGGCGTGCATCTTCCGGGAATAAAGCAACCGTCGTATTGCCGATTTGAACCGGTGCCGGAACCGGCAAATATTGATCGGCAATTTCGATTTTGGCATCCGGGTTCAGTTTTGTTATGCTGGCCAGCGCGCGCGCAAGCTGCGTTTTGTAATCTTCCAGCCCGGCCGCCAGCGTTGCGGCTGCCTGCTCGTCATGGCCGCCGCCGTTTTGCAGCGATTCCATAATCGGCAGAAAGTCATTGCCTCCGATAGTCAAGACGACGAGCTGGGCGGTTTTTAAAGCTTCCCCGAGCTGGGCTGTGCTTGCAGCGATTTGCTGCGCCCGCGGGTCGGACAGCTTGGGCTGAATATCATCCGCTGTAACGGCTGTCCCGTCAGCAGCAGCTTCCAGCTGGTTCGCAAGGCCTTCCGTTTTCAGGCCAAGCAGCGCGTAATTGGCGTAGCCGGCTCTTAGGCCATGGAATAAAGCCTGCTCATAGACACGCTCTACATATCCGTACGGAACGGACTGTGCCGTAAAGCCATGTTCGTAACCGGCTGTCACCGAGTCTCCGACAGCAACAATAGAATAAACATTTGCCGTTTTCGTTTCTGTAGCGCTTACACTTTGTAAATCCGTAAGTTCATTTGCTTTTGCAATATTAATGTTCGGAAATAAGACCAAAGAAGCGAGGATGGAAACGACTGTAAACCAGGCGGGAAGCTTACTGAATTTTTTGTACAATTTGTTCACTTTTTTGTACAATTTCATCACAACCTTTGGCATAATTTTTGTCTAAATTTAAAGCTTGAATTGCTGAAACATTAGGATGTATAAGCTTTTTCACCTCGCTTTAAAGGGTTAAAGGTACACAGCTGAAAAGCGCAAAAGAAGATGTTTATCGGGACCATAAAAAATATTAAATTGCGTCCGTTTTCTTCTTTTGTTAAAATGTTAAAATAATCACTTGTCTGAGAATGAAACACGGGAAGATAGGAAATGTTCGGAATTGGTCGCTTTTTTCCAATTTGAGGTGCGGGTGATCCAATTTTGTTCGTTACAGGTAGCGTTAATCGGCTTGCTTGGGAAGCACTTTCTAGTAAGATGTAAAGTTTTCCATACTGCAAGTTTATGATAAAACATGCTGAAAATGAAGCCTTTGCTTCATATTTATAAGTGGCCTTATTGGTCCGCTTAGCTTTGTTTTTTAGTAAGTTTTTGCCTAAAAATCTTTTGAGAGAAAGGTTGCCATGCAATGAACGAGAACATTATGGGGTTGCCGCCCAAACAGGGCCTTTATCGTCCGCAGTTTGAGAAAGACGCTTGCGGTATGGGCTTTGTGGCAAACATTAAAGGGAAAAAGTCGCACAACATCATTCGCCAGGCGCTGACGCTGCTTGAAAACATGGAGCACCGCGGCGGCCAAGGCAGCGAACCGAATACGGGGGACGGCGCGGGCATTTTGCTGCAAATTCCGCATGCGTTTTTCTCCAGGGAGCTGGCTAAAGAAGGCGTCAGCCTGCCGGAAGAAGGAGCTTATGCCGTCGGCATGCTGTTCCTGCCGCTGGAAGCCGAGCTTCGCGAACCGATGGAGCAGCAGCTCGAAGCTATTATTAAGGAAGAAGGCCAATCGGTTATCGGCTGGCGCACCGTGCCGACCAATGACGAGCATCTGGGCGAGTCGGCGCTTGCCGTTAAGCCTTACGTGCGCCAAATTTTCATCGGCCGCAATGCGGCGCTGAGCGACGATCTTGCGTTTGAGCGCAAGCTGTACGTGATCCGCAAACGCGCGGAGCTTGCGATCCGTTATTCCGGGCAGCCGGGCGGAGACAAATTTTATTTCTCCAGCTTGTCGAGCCGCAAAATTGTTTATAAAGGCATGCTGACGACCGAGCAGGTCCGTTCCTTCTATATAGAATTGAACGACGAAGCGGTTGTGACGGCGATGGCGCTTGTCCATTCCCGGTTCAGCACGAACACCTTCCCAAGCTGGGAACGCGCTCATCCGTTCCATTATTTGATTCATAACGGCGAAATCAATACGCTTCGCGGCAATATCAACTGGATGCACGCGCGTCAAACGCTGTTTGCTTCCGAATTGTTTGGCGAAGATCTGGAAAAAATCAAGCCGATTATTAATCCGGACGGTTCGGATACGGCTATGTTTGACAATACGCTGGAGTTCCTGCACCTGGCGGGCCGCTCCCTGCCTCATGTTGCCATGATGATGGTGCCTGAGCCTTGGAACAACGACGACCGCATGAGCGAGGAACGCAAAGCATTTTACGAATACCACAGCACGCTTATGGAGCCGTGGGACGGCCCTGCGGCGATGGGCTTTACAGACGGCGTGCAAATTGGCGCAGTGCTTGACCGCAACGGCCTCCGTCCTGCACGTTACTATGTAACGAAAGACGATCACATTATTTTGGGTTCCGAAGCGGGTACGGTTGATATTCCGCCGGAAAACATTTTGTACAAAGACCGCCTTCGTCCGGGACGTATGCTTCTGGTCGATACGAAGGAAGGCCGCATCATTTCCGATGAGGAAGTGAAAGCGCAAATCGCCGCCGAGCATCCGTACCGCGAGTGGCTCGATGAGCATCTGGTTGATCTGGATGATCTGCCGGAAGCGGCGGAGCTGCCGGAACCAAGCCATGAAACGGTGCAAACGCGCCAGCAGGCATTTGGCTATACGTTTGAGGATGTGCGCAAAGTGCTTGAGCCGATGGCGCTTACCGCGCAGGACCCGATCGGTTCGATGGGCTACGACGCCCCGCTTGCCGTGTTGTCCGAACGTCCGCAGCGGCTGTACAATTACTTTAAACAGCAGTTCGCGCAAGTAACGAACCCGCCGATCGACGCGATCCGGGAAGAAATCGTTACGTCGACTTATACAACGGTTGGTCCGGAACGGAACCTGCTCCAGCCGGAGCCGGAAAGCTGCCGCCAAATCCGCCTGGAGACGCCGGTATTGTCCAATGAGCAGTTTGCGAAGCTGCGCCATATCCGCCGTCCGGGCTTCAAGTCGATCACGCTGCCGATTTTCTTCAACGCAGCTGATGGAGAAGCGGGGCTGAAAGCGGCGCTTGACCAAATGTGCGAAGCGGCTGACCGCGTCATTTCGAAAGGGCACAACATTATTATTTTGTCCGACCGCGGGGTCGACAAAGACAACGCGGCGATTCCGGCCCTGCTTGCCGTATCGAGCCTGCATCACCATCTGATCCGCCAAGGCACGCGGACGAAAGTCAGCCTGCTGCTGGAATCCGGCGAGCCGCGCGAGGTGCATCATTTTGCGCTGCTGCTTGGCTACGGCGTAAGTGCGGTTAACCCTTATCTGGCGTTTGAATCGCTGGATGATATGATTTCCCAAGGTCTGATCCGCGGCGTTACGCATGAAAAAGCGGTGAAAAACTTCATTAAAGCCGCTACGAAAGGCGTCGTGAAGATTTTGTCCAAAATGGGCATCTCGACGATTCAATCGTACCGCGGCGCGCAAATTTTCGAAGCGGTTGGCCTGAACAGCGAACTGATTGATCAATACTTTACGTGGACGCCGTCCCGCATCGGCGGTATCGGCCTTGCCGAAGTGGCGGAAGAAACGCTGCGCCATCACATCCGTGCGTTCTCCGAGCAGGAAGGCAAAGTGAAAGAACTGGATTCCGGCGGCGATTACCAATGGCGCAAAGAAGGCGAAGACCATCTGTTCAGCCCGCAAACGATTCATACGCTGCAAATGGCTGCGCGGAAAAATGACTACAATCTGTACAAAAAATTCGCTTCGCTTGTACTGGGCGAAGATAAAAAATATTTGACGCTCCGTTCGCTCTTCCAATTCAAGGAAGGACGCGAATCGGTTCCGCTCGATGAAGTGGAATCCGTCGAGTCGATCGTTAAACGGTTCAAGACCGGAGCTATGTCCTTTGGCTCGATCAGCAAGGAAGCGCACGAAAGCCTCGCAATTGCGATGAACCGCCTTGGCGGCAAATCCAATACGGGCGAAGGCGGCGAAGATCCGGCCCGCTTTATTCCGGACGCGAACGGCGACTCCCGCCGCAGCGCCATCAAGCAGGTAGCATCCGGCCGTTTTGGCGTAACAAGCAACTATCTCGTCAATGCCGACGAAATTCAAATCAAGCTGGCGCAAGGCGCGAAGCCGGGTGAAGGCGGACAGCTGCCAGGCCGTAAAGTGTATCCGTGGGTAGCGGAAGTACGCGGTTCAACGCCGGGCGTCGGACTGATCTCGCCGCCTCCGCATCATGATATTTATTCGATCGAGGATCTTGCCGAGCTGATTCATGATTTGAAAAATGCGAATCCGCAAGCCCGCATCAACGTGAAGCTTGTATCCGGCGTTGGCGTAGGCACGATTGCGGCCGGCGTAGCGAAAGCGCGTGCGGACGTCATTATGATCAGCGGCTACGACGGCGGTACCGGCGCTTCTCCGATGGGTTCGATCCGCCATGCCGGTCTCCCTTGGGAGCTTGGCCTTGCGGAAACGCATCAGACGCTGATGCTGAACAACTTGCGTGACCGCGTTATGATCGAAACCGACGGCAAAATGATGACCGGACGCGACGTTGCTATCGCGGCTTTGCTTGGCGCAGAAGAATATGGCTTCTCGACCGCTCCGCTGATCGTTTTGGGCTGTGTCATGATGCGCGTCTGCCAGCTGGATACTTGTCCGGTGGGCGTTGCAACGCAAAATCCGGAACTTCGCGCGAAATTTATGGGCGACCCGAGCCATGTGGTCAATTACTTGAAATTTATCGCCGAAGATCTTCGTGAAATTATGGCGGAACTTGGTTTCCGCACGATTAATGAAATGGTTGGCCGCGTCGACATTTTGGAAACCAAACATTTGGTCAGCCATTACAAAGCAAAAGGCCTGGATCTTTCCGGCTTGCTTTACGAACCGGCAACTTCCCGCAACCTAGCCCGCTACAAAGTGCAGGAGCAAAATCACGGCCTCGAATTGTCGCTCGATATGCAGGAGCTTGTACCGGCTGCCCAAGCTGCGCTTGAAACCGGTGAGAAGGTGCGCGGCACTTATCCGATCCGCAATACGAACCGTGTAGTCGGCACGATTCTGGGCAGCGAAGTAACCCGCCGTTACGGCGCAAAAGGGCTGCCTGAAGATACCATATCGTTCCACTTCGTAGGTTCGGCCGGCCAAAGCTTTGGCGCATTTGTGCCAAAAGGGATTACGCTGTCCCTGGAAGGCGACTCGAACGACTATGTCGGCAAAGGGCTTTCCGGCGGCAAAATTATTGTTGCGCCTTCTGCGAAAGCAACGTTTGCGGCGGAAGACAACATCATCATCGGCAACACGGCCTTTTACGGCGCGACAGCCGGCGAAGCTTATATCAGCGGTATCGCTGGGGAACGTTTTGCTGTCCGCAACAGCGGCGTCAGCGTTGTTGTTGAAGGGGTAGGCGACCATGGCTGCGAATATATGACCGGCGGACGGGTAGCCGTGCTGGGCGAAACGGGCCGCAACTTTGCTGCCGGTATGTCGGGCGGTATCGCATATGTATACGATGAAGCGGGCGACTTCCTGAACCGCTGCAACCTCGAGATGGTTCTGCTTGAGAGAGTAAGTGAAGAGCAGGACGTTGCAGAGCTTCGCGGCATGATTGAACGCCATGCGTCTTATACAGAAAGCGCCATTGCAACCCGCATCTTAAGCGACTGGGATACCTCGCTTACGAAATTCGTGAAGGTTATTCCGAAGGATTACAAAAAAATGCTTGAGCATATTCAGAAAGCCGAAGACAAAGGCTTAAGCGGTGAAGCAGCGCTGCTTGACGCTTTTGAAACCAGCATGAAGGAGCTTGCCCGTACAGGCTCATAATGACAAGCTTTCCGTATAAGAACAAGGACTCCGATAATATCGGAGTCCTTTTTTGTTGCTTGTTGTTTAGCATGAAAGGTGCAATTCGACAAAAGCGAAAAGAGTCAGGGGGAAACTGACAATTATTCGACAAAAAAACAACCGGATGTGTCTACACCGTTTGACATTCTCCAACCATGGAATTAGGTATAATAACATTGTTGTTTCGAATAAGGTTAGTCCAGATAGAAAGAGGTAGAGGATATGAGAGAAGAAATAATCGGGCAACAACATAAAGACCGCATCACAACGGATACGGTCGAGTTAAAAGTAGAGGACATACTGTCGCATCTGAATATATCGCTCGATCAATGGAGGCAATCGGAAACTAAAAACAGCGACCTGAAATCATACAAGCAAGCGTAACCAACCGCTAATCAGTTGCTCATCGATCTTTCCGCCCGCACAAAGGCGATAAAACGCCTTGTTTCTTCCGACGTCAACTTCTGGCCATCTATACTCAAGTTGTACTTCTCCAATATTTCTTCATCGGAAAGCTCCAAATCGTCCACAAATCCTTGCACTTCCTCGCTTAACGTAGCTTGTGGGTTATTGGTTCGTCCAACCAGATAATCAATCGTCACCTGATACAGATCAGCAAACTTTGCCATTGTTTCCGTATCCGGTTCTCTTCTGTTTTTTTCATAATGAGACAGAGAAGCACGAGAAATCCCAAGCTTGCCGGCAGTTTGTTCTTGCGTCCAGCCGCGATCCTCTCTAAGTTTTGCGATTCGATTTCCGATGTTCATAATTCTCCCCCTAAAGTTCCCGTTTCGCTACACCTATATTAATACGGAAATATAACATTTGCATTTATTGAAACAAAACGTCGCAAATTTTCACTCATTTTATTCTTTTTTCTTGACATGTTACATATTGTATCTTAAAGTGGGAAATGTGCATGATACATTTTGTATCTAATGATTAGCGTATCCGAATGAAATGAAATTATACCTGGCGCGGGAAGAAAACCCGCATCAGCCCGGCCCAGTGGCGGCCGGCTTAGAGAGAAGGCGATATGGTGGATATAGTCCGTTCCCGGGCGTTCACCCGTTTGAAATTCAGCTATGGCCTGAAAGCCGAGCTTAGGCTGGCGGACGATCAAGGCATTTTATTAACAGATGCGTCTGCTGCCGTCATCGTGATGCATATGAATCCGGACGGGCTTGGATTTCTGTCCGGCCTGCGTCTGCCTGTGCATCGCGGTTATTTGGTTGATCTCCGTTTTTCTATAGGCGGCGTTTTACTTCAAGTGTGGGGGAAGCTGACGTCGAGAAAGACGGCTGACAACCAGTACGAATACATGATGGACTTTCATCCCCCTTATAAGCTGCGTCCTCTTCTCGTTCGAATTTTGAATCAAGAGCTGCTGCGTCAAAACCCGGCTGATTACAAGATTCATAGCATTTATCGAAGGCTGAACGAATATCGTATGAGAACGGATCAAAAGGCGGACTAGCAGCGAACTTATCATTTTACGGGAAGGTGATCGGGACAATATGCCTCGACAAATGAGTGACAGAAAGCTTATTACTTATTATAATCCGGAATCTCCTATCGCCGAGACGTACCGTACGCTCCGGACGAATATTCAATTTTCCTCTATTGATAACCCTTTACGGACTTTAATCGTAACCTCCCCCAATTCCGGAGACGGCAAAACGACTACTGTCGCTAATCTGGCTGTCACTTATGCGCAGGAAGGCAAACGTGTCCTTATCGTAGATACCGATTTACGCAAACCGTCTTTGCATCAGCTGCTGTCTCTGTCTAATTTAACCGGCCTGACCAATGTGCTTATGAATGAAACGGAATGGCAGCAAGCGGTGCAGGAAACGAGCGTAAGCGGGCTATTCTTGTTAAGCTGCGGCCCTACGCCTCCGAATCCTTCCGAAATTTTAAATTCCAGAAAAATGCAGCAGCTCATTGATGAGCTAAAAGAGCAATACGACATCATCTTATTTGATACGCCTCCCGCATTAATTATTAGCGACAGCCTCATCATTGCCTCCAAATGCGACGGCGTTATTCTTGTCGTGAGCGGCGGCGTTACGAAACGCCAGCACGCCGAGAAGGTTTGTGCGAGCCTCGCCCATGTGAATGCCAGAATGCTAGGCGTTGTGCTGAACAATAAAAACAAGCGCGAACGGAAAAAAGAGTACGCAGTCTATTTCCGAAAATAGCTGCAGGGAAAAGGTGAGTTTGGCTTTGAAAATTATGATGATGGCTGGCGGCAATGATCAGCATTTATGGCCGCTTGCAAACAGCTTGCGTGCGGATCAATTTGTTCCATTGCTGGAGAGGCCGGACGGAGGGAAAGAATCAATCGTGCAGCGGATATGGCGCCAGCTGGAAGCTGCCGACCTGCAGGATTATGCCCATGTATGCACAACTTTGGAGCAGGCCGAGCTGCTGCAGAAACAGCTGGGGCAGCTGACGCCGGTTGTCTTGGAGCCTGTGCAGCGTGGCACCTATTGGGCGGCCGCGCTTGCTGCGGCTTATTTTCATTCCATTGCCTGCTTGTCCATGAACGAAACCATTATTGTGCTGCCGGCTAATATTGGGGTGCAGCAAAGCTTCTATGATTGTATTCGCAGCTTGCCCAAGCTGTTGAAAGACAGCGGCAACGAGCTTATGCTGATCGGCATTAGAGCGGAAGAGCCTGCTGCGGAACGGGCGCTCATATTGACGGACAGCAGAGGGGACGAGGCTGATTTTTATTCCAAGGTGCTTTCGTTTAACGGCCAGCCTTCCATAAAAGAAGGGGAGCGTCTGGCGGCAGAAGGCGCTTATTGGCATAGCGGGGCGTTTGCGTTCCGGCTTGGTTTTATGATTGAACGGCTGCTGGAAGAAGGGTTGTCCGCCCATTACGGGGAGCTGTTCAGGCAATATGAGGCTTTAAGCAGCAGAAGTTTCGCGACGCTTGTCCAGGATACGAGAACTGGGCTGGTGGAATATGCAGGCCAGTGGACGGAGCTGCAAGACTGGCAAAGCCTTCGCCCATTCCTGCATCATGATCTGGTCGTAATGGAGCAGGCAGCGGGCCGTGAACAACCTTCCTGCCTGTTCAATGAGCTGGATTTGCCGATTGTTGTAGAGGGGTTCTCCAACATTATGGTGGCAGCAAGCCGGGATGGCATTCGTATAACCAATTTGGACGGCGGAGAACGGGGCCAGAACGGTTATCCGAAGGCTGAGGAAGACCGCATCCGCCTTCCTTTGCCTATGACGGAGGAGAAACGCTGGGGCAGAGCGGAAGTGCTGGGCCATTCCAGCTATGCGGACGGGCATCAAGTTTCGGTAAGGCGGCTAAGGATGGATAAGGGCAAAAACCTTGATTACGAAATTCATTTAAACCGAAGCGAATATTGGATGATTACGGCTGGCGAAGCAGAGCTGCTGATTGATGAGAGGCCGTCGACTGTAAAAACAGGCGATACCGTCATCATCCCGCCCCGTACAAGACACAGCCTGAAAGCATTAACCGATCTGGAATGGGTCGAGCTTCAGATGGGAGATCTATTCTCTGGCAATGATGCCATCGTTATTTCGTCCACTTGGGATGAACTTGGGTTAAGCAGCAGCTAAGCGGCTGGAGATGTGACAAATGCAGGAGGAATACATATGAGCAGATGGCTCAAAAGGGCATTGATCGGCACGGGGATCGGCGTAGGGGTAGTGGCGATTGGCGTATTTATTTATGCCTGGTATTTATATGGCTCGATCAAGGATACGGCTAAAGCGGTTTATGAGCCTATTCCTTCACAAGAGCCTTATATCAGCAAAGATCCAGACGTCCAGCCGCGGGGCGGAGATCATGTCTCCAATATTACGGACCAGCATCCGTTTTCGGTTGCAATTTTAGGCGTGGACCAGCGTGAGCATGATGTTGGCCGTTCAGACAGTATTATCGTTCTTGCTGTAAATCCGGTTAAAAATTCAATTCTAATGTTCAATATTCCGCGCGATACGCGTACGGAAATTGTAGGGCACGGAACCGTCGACAAAATCAATCATGCTTATGCATTTGGCGGCGTGGAAATGTCGAAACAAACGATTGAAAATTTTCTCGACTATCCCATCGATTATTACATCAAAATCAATATGGAAGGTTTTGCGAAATTGATTGATTTAATGGGCGGCGTAGAAGTGCAAAACCCGTTTTCCTTTGATTATGGCGGCCGGACGTTCGAGAAAGGACCGCTGAAGCTGAACGGCAACGATACATTGCTGTATTCGCGTATGCGGTATGACGACCCGCGCGGCGATTTTGGGCGAAATACCAGGCAGCGGGATGTACTGGTTCAAGTGATGAAGGAGTCCTTGTCGTTCACGAACGTTATGCAGGTGCAAACCTTGCTGAACCAGCTTGGCAGCAGTGTCAAAACCAATATAACCTTTGATGAGATGAAAACATTTATGGCCGATTATCGGACGGAGCTGAATCATATTGATACGGTTGAAGTCAGCGGGACAGGACAGACGATTAACGGAATTTGGTATTATATCGTATCCGATCAAGAGAAAACAAGAATCCATCAGCTGATGAAGGATCAGATGCAGCAAAGCACAGGCGGAGTGTAAGGAACAAAGGGTGGCCGGCGGGCTTGCATAAGCTGGACGGCCCCATTTTTTTTCGGCTTGCAGATGCAGCTGCGACGGCCGGCGACAAAATACGTGAAATGGATTGACAATATTCGATAATTCACGTAAATTAGATACATAACGTATCATATATCAAAAAAAGATACATTTAGTATATAGAGGCGGTGTGTAATCCATGAATGAATTTTATTGTGTAGGCTGCGGCAAAATGGTTCCCTTTGGCGGAGAAGGCGTTTTATTTAAAACCGGTTTTTACCGCCAGACGCAATCGCTGGGCTGCTGCGAGAAATGCCTGAAAGCGAAAGAGCGGCCGCAGCCGGAAGCCGGCGAGTCCGACCATCCGTTTAATCATCATCATGTGGCTTCTCTAGCGCCTGTCCGCAATATCCCGCTTGCTGCTCCGCAATATTTGATCGCATTATAAAAAAATTTACTTCTTATTAATTTCCTTTTGTTCCCTGTTTCTATTATAATGGTGCTTGTTAATGAGAGGGGACCCTAATTGAGTGAAGCAATAGTTCAATTGCGTGATGTGACCAAAAAGATTGGCTCCAGAACGATAATTGACCGTTTAACGCTGGATTTGCCTGCAGGAGAAGTGTTTGGTTTTCTTGGGCCTAACGGCGCGGGCAAAACGACGACGATCCGGATGATGGTTGGCTTAATGTCGCTAACATCCGGCGAAATTCAAATTGGCGGTTACAGCATTACGAATCAGTTTGAGAAAGCTATCCGTCAAGTAGGCGCAATTGTTGAGAATCCGGAGATGTACAAATATTTGACCGGATATCAAAATCTGGTCCATTATGCGCGTATGGTGCCGGGAGTGGAGGACAGCCGAATCGGGGAAGTGGTAGAGCTCGTTGGGCTTAGCGCGCGCATACACGATAAAGTAAAAGGTTATTCCTTGGGCATGCGCCAGCGTTTAGGCGTAGCGCAAGCGCTGCTGCATAAACCGAGGCTGCTGATACTGGACGAGCCGACCAACGGTTTGGATCCGGCCGGAATACGCGAGCTTCGCGACTATTTGCGGCAGCTCGCGAGGGAAGAGGGCATCGCTATATTCGTATCAAGCCATTTGCTGGCCGAAATGGAGCTGATGTGCGACCGCGTCGCCATTATCCAAAACGGCAAATTGATCGACATCCGGAATTTGAAGCAGAACAGCGGGGAAGGCCAGGCGTCGATCGTGCATTTTGATGTGAGTGCTAATTCTGAAGCGGTTAACGTGCTGGCAGAAGCCGGCTTCCATCCAGTGCTGGACGGGGGCGTGGTGGCGGTAGAAGCGAATCGCGAAGCAACCGCAGAGCTGAATGCGCGGCTGGTTGCAGCCGGGATTAAAGTGTACGGCATCCGCCTGCACAGCAAATCGCTTGAGGAGCAATTCCTTGAGGTGACGGGGGGAGAAACGATTGCTTAACTTCTTTGAGCTCGTCATGAATGAGAATATGAAAACTTACCGCAGGCCAAGAGCATGGATCATGTCGGGCATATTGGCGCTGCTTGTTATCGTCATTACGGTTATGGCTTACAACGTCACGAACAGCCCGCCAAACGGATGGTATATGATTGGCATTGAGACGCAGGTGCTCATGATGCTCGTTACGATCTTTAGCGTTATTATCGCGGCAGGGAGCGTTGCGGACGAGTTTGCGACGGGTACGATCAAGCTGCTGCTTATCCGGCCGTGGAGCCGCTCCAAAATTTTATTGTCCAAATATATTTCGGTGCTCATGTTTGGCGTTCTGCAAGTGATTGTATTGTTTATCAGTACGCTTGCAGTCAATGCCCTGGTACTGGGCTTGCACAGTACGACAGTGCAGGAAGCGTTTGGTTCAGACAGCGGCAGCTCGCCGTTTGCGTATCTGGTTCAGTTTTTTGCGCTGAAGCTGGTGACGCTGTTTGTGACGCTGACGATTGCGTTTATGATTTCGACGATTTTCCGGAGCAGTGCGCTGGCTATCGGGCTGTCGATATTCCTTATTTTGCTGATGAACTCATTTGCTCCGCTGCTCGCGACGCTCAAATACAAGTGGGTTGATTATATTTTGTTTATCCATTTGGACCTTACGCAATATTTGGACGGTACGCCGCTGCGCGAAGGAATGGGGTATGGCTTCTCGCTGGCAGTGCTCGCAGTGTATTACATCATCTTTGTTGCATTGACCTGGCTTATATTTACGAAGCGGGACGTTGCATCCTAATCCGCGATAGTTGATGTTCGAAGAAGACTAACAGATCCATATGAAGAAGCCGTCTTGTAAAATGGATGTGCCGGGACTCCCCGTGATCGCGGGCAGGAGTCAGTCCCGTGCCAGACAGCCATTTCAAAGGACGGCTTCTTTTTGTCGCGCATTTCCGGCAAAACGGACAAACGGTCAACCAGCTGCTGTCAGCCCGCTTGGCGCGCTTTCTCGCGGGCCGCTTCCTTAGCGGCGGACAATGCGCTGCCGGACAGCTCTTTAGAGCTGCTGGCCGCTGTGCCTGCAGCAGCCGGTGTAACAGGGGGTGCGATAGGCGATGCAGCAGATTCCGTTTCGGCTAATGGGCGTGTATGTGTCTCTTGCGGAAATTCCATGCGGCAGTGGCCGTTAAGTATACCTCCGTCGTGGAGGATGAATGACCCGGCGGTGACATTGCCGTGAAGCTGGCCGTTTGAGGTAATGGTCAGCCTGCCTTTGGCGGCAACATCGCCGATGATCCGGCCTGCAACAATAAGGTCGGTAGCTGTAATGTTGGAGCGGGCTATTCCGGCTTCGCCAATGATGACGCTGCCCGCACATTCGATGTCTCCCCGGTATTCGCCTTCAATACGAAGATTGGCCTCGCACACCATTTTGCCTTCCACCCGGGTGCCTTGCCCGATTAACGTATCCGTACCTGCAGAACGCTTTAAGTCTTTGAACATCCGCCAGACGCCTCCTTCGACATATCAACTGGCCGGCCCGTTTAAATAAGGGAGCGGATCGACGGGAGTGTTTTTCTCCATAATTTGAAAATGAAGATGAGTGCCTGTGCTTCTTCCGCTTGATCCCATAAGGCCGATTTTTTCCCCGCGAACGACCGTATCGCCTTGCGTGGCTTCTATTTTCTCCAGATGCATATATTCGCTCTGCAGGCCGTTGCCGTGGTCAATAACGATGTAATTGCCTTCGGAACCGCCGCTTCCGGTCTCTGTAACGATGCCGTCGGCGGCGCTGAATACGGTATCTCCGGATTTGCCGGCAATGTCGATTCCGGCATGGAACTTGATGCTCCCGTTGATCGGGTCTTTTCGATAGCCAAAGCTGGACGTGAGCATATGTGATTTCGTAGGCCAGCTGGAAGGATAGGCATCTGCTGCTTGGCGTGTTTGTACAGCTTGCTGGAGTGTTTTTCCCATGATTTGCTCCATCTGGGAGAGCATTTGATTCATGTTTTGCAGATGTGCGCTTGTGCTGCCGGCTAAAGCTTCAGCTCCGTAAGGCGCATTCGTCCCTGCCGAACCGTCCTGTGCTGCGGACAGCCCATCCGGACTTGTTTCGTCATAAGCAGACAAGCCTGCCCGGTTCCCGTATTGGTTAATGAACTGTTTTAGCTTGTTTTCCAGCTCCTGCATATTGGCAACCTTCGTTTTCATTTCCTCCGCTTGGGCGGACAAAAGGGCAATTTGCTGCTGCAATGCCTGTATCGTTTCATCTTTGCCGGTAATGGCGTTGGCATAGCCGGCAGACTGGCTATCCAGTTCATCTTCTAGCGCCTGTGCTTCGTATGCCGCTTTTATTTGCAGCCCCGCAACGCAGCCCGAAACAGCAAGAATAGCCGCCGCAGGCGCTGCGACAACCGATTTTCTGGAAACGCGGAACTGTTTAACGGACTGCTCGGCGCCGCGTATGACCATAAACGACCATTTAGGCTTCCGTGCTCGCTTCAAAACGTCTCTCCTTCCGGCCGGGGAGATTTAAGAACGTTCTCAATGACATTTATTCTCGAATCCTATAAAACATGCCACAAAAAAGGAGAGATTGCTGTCAAATAGGGACGTATATCCTAGCTGCCGCGCGTGCAAACTAGTGGTTGGAACGCACAGGATAGAGGTGCAACAAGTGGAATTATGGCTGTTTATCGTTTGTTTGGCCTTGTTATTTTATATCGTTCAATTAGTTGTTATTTTGTTATCGGAACGGATGAATGCGAATAAAGCGGCTGCCTGGATATTTATTTCGATGATCCTTCCGGTGGCGGGATTCGCCGCTTATTGGATAGCGGAACGGGACTTCAAGAGGCATAAGCGGCTGCGGAGCCTGGAATTGAGCAGGCTGCAGGAAGCTAAAGCCATATCCGACTGCGTAAGCAGTGCCGGGGAGCTTAACAAGCAGTGGAGAAAGAGGGCAGCGGAAGGCGAACGGCTGATGGCGGCGTTGTCTGCGATTTCACAACGGGCTGTTACGCGGCGCAACCGGGTAGAAGTGCTCACTAACGGAGAATCGCTGTTTGCTTCCCTGCTGGCCAATTTGAAGCGGGCGGAGCATCATATCCATATGGACTACTATACGATCCGGAATGACGGGATCGGCTCGAAGGTGCTCGATGTGTTGACGGAACGGGCCGGGGCAGGCGTTGAAGTCCGTGTGTTATATGATGGGGTCGGAAGCTGGAAGCTGGGAGATGATTTTTTGATACGGCTGCAGGCGTCAGGAGGAAGAACTGCTTGTTTTTCCCCGCCGCGAAGCGCCATGGCTGCCAGGCAGCTCAATTACCGCAATCATAGCAAAATCGTGGTTATAGACGGCCGGATCGGTTATGTCGGCGGAATGAATATTGGCGACGAATATTTGGGTCGCAACCCGAAATTAGGTTTTTGGAGGGATACCCAGCTTCGGCTGGAAGGCGATTCGGTCTATTTTTTGCAGGAGCTGTTCATGAAGCATTGGGCTTATGCAGCTGGTGAAAGCCTGCCCTTTGACCAGTATACGGCGCCTCATTCAGACCCGAACCTTAGTGAAGACGGCGAGAATGTGCTTATTGTAGCAAGCGGACCGGACAGCCGCAAAGAGCCGATTATGGAAACGGTATTTGCCGCCGTTAATTCGGCGCGCAGCCGCATTTATATGACGACGCCTTATTTTATCCCGGATTCCGCTTTGATGACCGCGTTCATGAGTGCAGCCAGAGCCGGCGTCGACGTCCGGCTTATTATACCCGGGATTGCCGACACGCAGCTCGTGTTGTGGGGAACTTTATCTTATATGGAGCCGCTTCTTGCCGCAGGCGTCAAAGTGTACCGTTACGGCAAAGGGTTTATTCATGCCAAAGTGCTTATCATTGACGACCTGCTGGCTGCCGTCGGAACCGCTAATATGGATATGCGCAGCTTGCATAACAATTTTGAGCAAAATGCGATTTTATTTGACGAACGTACTTTGCAGCGGCTGGTTCATGATTTTCAGCAGGACTTGAAGGACAGCCGCCAAGTGGATCCGGACCGCTTTGCGAATCGCTCGCGGCTGGAAAAGGCGAAAGAAGCGTGCGGCCATCTGCTTTCGCCTTTGCTGTAGACCGCACCATGTTACGGGCGTTTGTTGATGAAGCTGATAATCGTCCCTACATTTTGCGGAGGCAGCGA
Source organism: Paenibacillus protaetiae (assembly GCF_004135365.1). Classification (NCBI taxonomy): domain Bacteria; kingdom Bacillati; phylum Bacillota; class Bacilli; order Caryophanales; family Paenibacillaceae; genus Paenibacillus; species Paenibacillus protaetiae. Next base: position 4,108,751 of record NZ_CP035492.1, read on the forward strand.
TCCGGCTAGCAGATCGCCTTTCTCAAGCAGGCGCTGTTCGATGTTCAGCAGATGAAATTGTTTAGGGGTGCAGCCCCGGCGCACTTCATCCCAAGTCAGCGGTGTAGATACTGGAGCGCCTTCCCGGGCGCGGGGCGTATAAGGAGCTGCAATGGATTTGCCGCGATAATGCTGGAGATAATCGACATAGATCAGGTCGCCGCGGTTTTTGACAAACCGTTCGACTGTAAACAGCCGCGGATGCGCTTTGGATAAATATTCGCCGATAAATTGCCCGGCGGCACGCAGCTGTTCGAACGTCAGCTGCCGGTTGAGCGGCACGATAATTTGCACGCCGGTGGCTCCGGATGTTTTGGGAATGGATTTGATGTGCAAAGATTCCAGCAGTTCGCCGACAATGGAAGCAGCTTCCATGATCCGGGGTTCTTCATCCCTGAACGGGTCCAGATCCAGCACCCACTCGGACGGATAATCCGGATTGTCGGTCTGCTCGAATGAAATATGGAATTCCAGAGAAGCCCGATTGCCAAGCCACATCAGCGCAGCCAGCGAATTTAAATGCACATAGTCGATGCCTTCGTTGGCCATAGTGTGAACGTAGTCCGGCCGGGGCTGCGGGCAGCTTTTCTGGTAAAATGATTTGCCGGTTATGCCGTCCGGATAACGGATGGTTGTCAAGTAGCGGTTCGCGCAGTGGCGGAGCAAATAGGGCGACAGGGCGGCAAGCTTTTGCACATACAGCAGCTTGGTGATGCCTTCTTTCGGCCAAAGCAGCTTATCGGGGTTGGATAATGCGATTTCGACGCCGCCGACAGCCAGCGTTGCTGTTGGCCGTTTTGCTGCTGCGCTCATAATGCGGCACCTGAAGAACCAAACGATACGAGCTTCGGATGGCGGAGCAGACCGTTGGAGGTTATTTCAAGCCCGGTAACCCGGCAGGGCATTGGAGCAGGCAGCCAAATGACCCGCTCGCCTTTTAACTCGGCGGGCAGGTTATCGAAGGGCATCGGCCATTGCTGTCCGCTGTCTGCCATTTGGGCGATTGCCCCATCCAGCGCTTGAAGCATGGCGCCGTTTAAGCCAAGCGAGACCGAGCCGGCAAACAGCCCGTCCAAACGCATGACCAGGCTGGCTGCACGCCCGTCCCGCTGTTTAATGCCGACAATATCCACATCGAGAATAACCGCTGTTTTTTTCTTTAGCCAATCGCGGTGTTTTTTGCCGCTCCGATAAATGCTTGTCCGCCTTTTGCTGACGACACCTTCCCAATGCTGTTCTTCTACCCAGTTCCATAATGCTTGCCCGTCTGCGTAACAAGCGGCAACGAACAGGCGGTTATCTGAAACAGGCGCTACCTTGCCCAGCAGCCGGCTGTACCGCTGCTCGAAAGGGAGGTCGCGCAGATCAGTCCCGCCGTCGAGCAATAAATCGAACAGCACATAACGGATACCCGGCGGGACCGGGGTGGTTTCCGCTTCAGGCGTAAGCGCAGCAGTCGGAGAATTGTTCCTGCCGGAGTTTGCATGATCAGGCCGGGTATCGTCATCTGGCTCTACCGGGCAGGCTGAATGGCTGCCGGAACCGCTCCTTTCCCGCTGCAGCACCTTCTGAAAGCTTGGCCGCTCGCCATCCCAATAAATAACTTCGCCGTCCAGCAGGCATGGGCCAAGCGCATCGAATTTATCCTTCAACAGCTGTTCCACTTCCGGATATACGCTGTTTTTCAGCAGCAGCTTGCGCGACCACAGCTTAATGGTTCCGGCTTCATCCAGCTGTGCAAGCATGCGCACGCCATCCCATTTTAATTGAAATGTCCATTCCTCTCCCGCAGGCAGGCACGGATCGGTAACAGGAGCCATCGGCTCGAATTCCATTAGGAAACGGTCTCCTTCTTCGGTTTTGTTGTGCGCGGCTTGCGGGGTTTCGGTGTTTTTGCCCCGTCGGCTGCTGCCTTCACTTTGTCCGCCGCACCGGTATCCAGTCCGCCGCCTGCAGGGGCAGGGGCTACTTTGGAAGTCTCGAGGCTGGCTTGCAGCGCAGCCATCAGGTCGATGACATTCGCCTGCTCCTGCTCCGGCGCTACCCGGATTTCCTCGCCGGCAATTTTGCTGTTTATCATCTCCATCAGATTGACCCGGTAATCGTCTGTATATTTGGTTGGCTCAAACGGCGTGGACAGCTGCTCAATCAGCAGTTTCGCCATCGTCAGCTCCTTGTCATTGACGTTTACCGCTTCCGGCAAACCGGGAACCTGGCTGACCGGACGGATTTCATCCGGGTAAAAAATCGTCTCCATTGCCAGGCAGTTGCCCATAACACGGATGGCAGCGAGGCTGCTCTTGGAGCGTATTGATATTTTGGCGATGCCGATTTTGCCGGATTCCAGCATAGCCTGCATAAGCAAATTATAAGCATTGCCCCCGGCTTGATCGGGCGACAAGTAATACGTTTTTTGAAAATAAATCGGGTCGATTTCCTTCAAATCCACAAAGTCGATAATTTGCAGCATACGCGATTTTTCGCCGGCCAGCTGCTCCAGCTCGTCCTTTTCAAACACAACAAACCGGCCTTTATCATATTCGTACCCTTTGACAATATCGTCCCATTCCGCTTCGGTGTCGCAGCTTGGGCATCGCTTCACATACGAAATCGGGCTCCCGCAAGGGCGGTGCAGCATACGAAGTGAAATATCCTTATCTTCCGTAGCGGAAAACATTTTGACCGGAACGTGCACAAGGCCGAAGCTGATAGCCCCTTTCCATACAGTATGCATGTTCATTCCTCCTCTGTATCAATTAGTACAAGGATTCCCCATATGCATGAGATTGAACCGTCCAGGGCATATTTTTAAGTGACCGGAAATCAACTTATTCAGGAGGTGGAGCTCGGGTGGAAGACAATAAAGAAACGAATCCGGAAGCATTGCCGGATACAAGGCATGAAGGACGCGAGCAATACTACATGGATATCGATCGAATGGTCAATGAAGGGCTGGGCGGAGGAACCGTCACTTTGCACAACGGCTTGATTGAAGAGTCGACAACCGACACGATGTTTGATAAAGAATAGAAGCGTTATTCAGGCCAAAAGAGGTGTAACTTGTGAACGTTGAACGCGCGAAACAAATTTATAATGCGAAGGAAACGATTAGCGTCAAGCTGGACGGCGATCCGGTCTGGATTGAGAAAGTGGATGCCGATAACGGCGTGGCTACCGTTCAAGTAGGCAATAATCCGGTGAATACGCGAACGGTATCCGTTTTTCAGCTTCAAGAAGAGGAATCATAACGAACAAAAGCATGTCCGGCGCTGCGCCCGGCATGCTTTTGTTCGTTACGGCCCTTGCGGCATGGCTCCGCTTTGGATTGGCCTATAAAGGCGCAGCTTTTAAGCGGCGCCGAACGCTTCCCGGAATGCCGCATTCAGCTTGACGGCATCTACATTCCAAAGCCTAGCGATTTCCTCGCTTACGTTTGTTTCCCACCAGTCCGCAAGCAGCTTCCGGTTGCTTTGATGCTCATGGATATAAAGCAGGTTTTCCGCTACCTTCTTAAAATAATACCGTTCCGCTTCTTCCATCTGTTTCGGCGCAACATATAGTTTCAGCCGTTTGGCTGTCCGGTACAGCTCATTGCTGCAGGCGCGGCGTATTTTGCGCGCGGTCGGATACCCTGCAGCTGTATTATGCTTGGGGCTGGGCGTATGAGAAGACAAGGCAGACCGACTCCTTTCCATCTGGATAATGTAAGTTATGCATCTGTCTCCGGCCGGGTCACTCGGCCGGCCGTTGGCCACGCAGCAAATAAGGGACTTCGGGATCCGCTTTTGCCAAACTGGAAGGAATGTCCGGCTCTGTGATAGAATACGTTGGAGAGATAGAATGAGGAGAAGAGCGGAGGATAACAAGAAATGGATTTCATATCGAATCTTCTTCACGACGTGCTGTTATGGATCGAGCAACTCGGCTATTTCGGCATCCTGATCGGGCTTCTGGTCGAGGTCATTCCAAGTGAAGTTGTATTGGCTTACGGCGGCTACCTGGTATCGGAGGGGAAAATTTCATATGCGGGCGCTGTCCTATTCGGAGTGCTCGGGGCAATCGGTCAGAACTGGATATTGTACGCGCTTGGCCGGTACGGGGGACGACCGCTCATCAACAAATACGGCAAATATATTAAAATTAAACAAAAACATGTCGACATTGCCGAGGGGTGGTTCAAGAAATACGGCTCAGGCATCGTATTTACGGCCCGGTTCATCCCGGTTATGCGCCAAGTTATTTCCGTGCCTGCCGGCATGGCCCGCATGAATTTTGGTTTGTTTACGCTGCTGACGGCGCTGGCATCGCTTCCTTGGTCGCTGTTGTTCGTTTATTTGGGCAAAGAGCTTGGAGCCAGATGGGACGACATCGAAAGCGAAGCAGGCCAATATGTACAGCCGGCCATTCTCATTGCGCTTGCGGTGCTTGTTATTTATGTCCTTTACAAATTTTTAAGATCCAAAGGCAAATCGGTATAATTTATTCCTTAAGGAGGATGAATACATATGAGCATTCAATTGGCTGATAAAATCGGAACGGGCATTACGCCTGCCCAGTTTATTGAAGGCATGACCAAAAACAAAGAGGCGTTCACAGGCTGGTACGATAAATTTGAATGGCCAAGCGCGGAAGACCGGTCTTTTTTTGAATCGCTCTCCGGCAAGCATTCGCTCCGCTGCTTTATTCTGATGGCGGACTGGTGCGGAGATGCGGTTCGCAATATCCCTGTAGTGCTGCATGCGCTGGAAGCGGCGCAAATACCGGTAGAAGTGCTGATTATGGAACAGCATCTGGACACGATGGACCAATTTCTCACGTTTGGCGGCCGTTCCATTCCGGTCGTTATATTTACGGATGAGCAAGGACAGGTGCTTGGCAAATGGGGTCCAAGGCCAAGTTATGTGCAAGAGGCGATGGTCCAGTTCAAACAAAACAATCCGGACCGGAACGCGGCGGATTACGAAACGAACCTGGCAGAGACACGCAAAGAAATAATGAGACGTTATGGCGAAGGCGCCGCTTACCATCCGCTTATCATTAGCGAGCTGCGCGAGCTGATCGGCTCGTTTTAAAGGAGCGGGCGGTTATGCGCATTGAAACTTTTACATTGGGGCCGTTGCAGACAAACGCCTACTTGCTGACCAATACCGATCCGGCAGGCAAGGAGCGGGGGATTGTCATTGATCCCGGAATGAATCCGAAGCGGCTGCTGGATCGGATCAGCGGCATTACGATAGAAGCGGTGCTGCTCACCCATGCCCACTTCGACCATATGGCCGGCGTGGATGCGGTGCGCCAGGCGTCAGGCTGTCCGGTGTACGTTCATGATTTGGAGGCCGACTGGCTGACCGATCCGAAAAAAAACGGCTCGGCCCGCTGGCCGGACGCAACGCCCCCCTTACAGCCGAACCAGCGGAATATGCGCTGGATGAAGGACAGCAGCTGCAGCTGATCGGGGAAACGTTCCATGTGATGCATACGCCGGGCCATTCGCCGGGCAGCGTCAGCTTTTTGTGGAACAAAGAGCTTTTCTCCGGCGACGTGTTGTTTAAGATGTCGGTCGGACGGACCGACCTGCCGGGCGGCCGCGAACGGGATCTATACGATTCCATTGAAACGAAGCTGTATAAGCTGGAGCCGGATGTGAACGTTTATCCGGGCCATGGACCGCGGACGACGATTGGATTTGAAATGGCCAACAATCCGTACGCCAAAGCCAGGTAAATGTTGTACAGCCGGGCTGCATACCGAAGCCACATGCGTTTGTATGGCGTATGTGGCTTTTCTTCTGCCTGCAGGCATTGGCAATCCGCTTTATATTTTGAGACAATGGTGTAGTTAAGGTTTATCGTTAGGCGGCAATATGATGGGATGGAAGGGTGTATGCGGTTTGGCGGAAACAAAAGATAAACGGCTTATGGAAGCAGAAACGGAAGAAACCGGGGCGAACGTTCGCACACCGGAGCAGATCGCCGAAGAGCAGGCGCGTATCGTTAAAGCGGTTGCCGCGGAGCTGGCTTTGCCGCTTACGAAGGTAAAGGCGGCTGCAGCGCTGCTGGATGAAGGGAACACGATTCCTTTTATCGCCCGATACCGCAAAGAAATGACAGGCGAGCTGGATGAAAACGAATTGCGGGCGATTGAAGAGAAGCTGCAATACAAACGCAATTTGGAAGACCGTAAACGGGAAGTCATCCGGCTTATTGACGATCAGGGCAAGCTGACGGATGAGCTTCGCGAATGGATAGAGGCAGCTTCCAAGCTGCAAGAGGTGGAGGATTTATACCGCCCTTACCGGCAAAAACGGAAAACGCGGGCGAGCGTCGCCAAGGAAAAAGGGCTGGAGCCGCTTGCGCTCTGGATATGGTCGCAGCCAAGGCAAGGCGAACCGCTGCAGGAGGCGGCCCGTTACGTTAAGGGGGCTGTTGCAACGGCGGAGGAAGCGCTGCAGGGCGCGATGGACATTCTGGCGGAGAACATTGCCGACGAAGCGGCGATCCGCGGCTGGGTGCGCAAGTTTACGTTTGACCAAGGACAGCTCCGTACAGTGGCTAAAGATAAGGACGCCGAGTCGGTCTACGAAATGTATTACGATTACCGGGAGCCGCTGCGCAAGCTGCCGCCGCACCGGACGCTTGCCATTAACAGGGGCGAGCGCGAAGAGGTGCTTCGCGTCTCCTTTGAAGTGCCGGCAGAGCGCATCTATGAGCATATGCAGCGTAAAATCATTCGCGGCGGAACGGCCGCCGCAGTCCGCGATACGCTTGCCGCAGTAATCGAAGATGCGTACAAACGGCTTATTGCGCCGTCTATCGAACGGGAAGTGCGGAACGATCTGACGGAAAAAGCGGAGGAACACGCCATTTCCATCTTTTCCGCCAATTTGCGCAATTTGCTGCTTCAGCCGCCGGTGCCCGGGCATGTAGTGCTTGGCGTTGATCCGGCGTACCGGACCGGCTGCAAGCTGGCCGTCGTAGACGATACGGGCAAGCTGCTGGAAGTGGCGGTAACCTACCCGACACCGCCTAACAATAAGGTTGCGGAAGCGGAGCGGATTATTAACGGCCTGATTGATAAATACGGCGTCGAACTTATTGTGATCGGCAACGGCACGGCTTCCCGCGAAACGGAACAATTTATTGCCGGGTTGATCGGCAAACGGTCAGGCGGACATAAGCTGAAATATATTATTGTCAATGAAGCCGGCGCCAGTGTGTATTCCGCATCCAAACTCGCGCAGGAGGAATTTCCGGATCTTGACGTCGCGGAGCGGAGTGCTGCTTCCATTGCACGCAGGCTGCAGGATCCGTTAGCTGAGCTGGTCAAAATTGAACCTAAAGCAATCGGCGTCGGACAATACCAGCATGACGTCAGCCAAAAGCGGCTGGATGAAAGCTTGGGCGGCGTTGTCGAATCGGCGGTTAACCATGTTGGCGTAAACGTCAACACGGCTTCGGCGTCATTGCTGTCTTATGTGGCGGGCATTAACATGACGCTTGCCCGCAATATCGTGAAGCACCGCGAGGAGCACGGCAAATTCTCCAAACGCCAAGAGCTGCAAAAAGTGCCGCGCCTCGGCGCCAAAGCGTACGAGCAGGCAGCAGGCTTCCTGCGCATATCCGAAGGCAGCAATCCGCTCGATAACACGCCGATTCATCCGGAATCCTACGGTGTTGTGGACAAGCTGTTTGCCGAGCTTGGGCTGGATGAAACGAAGCTGGGCGCAGAGGAGCTGAAACAGAAACTGTCGAGTGTTAATGCCGAGCAGCTTGCTCCCGTACTTGGCGTCGGCGTGCCGACCTTGCGTGATATCGTCGACAGCCTGCTGCGGCCCGGCCGCGATCCCCGCGAGGAGCTGCCGCCGCCGATTTTCCATACCGATGTGCTGCAGATCGAAGATTTGACGCCGGGCATGGAACTGCAGGGCACGGTCCGCAACGTCATTGACTTTGGCGCTTTTGTCGATATCGGCATTAAAAATGATGGTCTTGTCCATATTTCGCAAATGAGCGATAAATTCGTCAAGCACCCGATGGATGTGGTGTCCGTAGGCGACAATGTAACCGTCTGGGTATTGAATGTTGATCTGAAAAAAGGCAGAGTTGGCTTGACGATGCGCAAGCCGTAATGGAAATATTGGAAAGGGCTTGCTGAGCTATCGGCAAGCCCTTTATAATGTTGCATAGAGCAGGAAGGTTGAGACTTAAGACCTAACAGGGAAAGGAGAGATCAAATGCGCGAAGAGAAATGCACCAGCCCGCGAAATCATAAATGGTTTGGACTGTCGCTGCAAGCGTTGGTTGTTCTTTCCCACAAAACATGCGCCGTCTCCAGCTCCGAGATTGCGCCAAAGCTTTGTTCGGAAGCGACATTACTCAGGCGTGTTTTGGCTAAGCTGGCTAAAGCCGGTATCGTATCGACAAGGGAAGGGCGAGATGGAGGATACCGATTAAGCCGCCCTGCCGACAGTATTACCCTCGCGGAAGTTTATTTGGCAATGAGGGTAGGCCAGCCATTAAGCAGCGGTATGCTTGATACGACAGGTGTAAGCGCTTTCGGTCAAGAGATGAAATCAGCATTTATTGACATTACAAACGAATTGGAGCAGATGACGATCGAGGTGCTGAGCCATTATACCATTGCCCAGCTTGCATCCCGAATATGCGAAGAGAAAATGAGCATGCTAAAGGATGCGCCAGCTGCTGCATTAATTACGCTGAATCACAACGAAAGCGACGTCTCATAGCGGATGTAAGCTCCCGTCAATTTTTAAGTAATTGACAGGAGCATGCATCCGTTTTATACTGTGGTTAAATTAGTTACAGTTCATCGTCATCGTTGATCCTGTGTCCTTTTGTACACTGTTTTTTTATTGGATGAACTGAGCAAATTATTACACAGATAAGTGGAGGGATTTAGGTATGAGTCATTCTGTTTTGGCTTCTAATGACTTGTTTACGATTTTGAAGGAACGCCATTCGGTTCGTCATTATGACCCTACTGCCGTTATTTCGGATGCCGAGCTGACCGAAATTTTGGAGCTGGCTACCAAAGCGCCATCGTCCTCGAATACGCAAAGCTGGCGTTTTGTTGTCATCACCGATCCGGAGCTGAAAAAACAGCTTAAACCGGTTGCCAACAACCAGCAGCAAGTTGAAGATGCATCGGCGGTTATCGTTATTTTGGGCGATCTGCACCTGTATGAGAAGCTGGAGCAAATTTACGGTTCTGCCGTAGAAGCCGGCTTTATGCCGCAGGACGTCAAAGAACGTTTTGTTGAAAACTCCAACAAGCTTTACCGTTCGCTGCCTAGAGAACGCATGCTGGAAATTGTTAACTTTGACGGCGGGCTTGTTGCAATGCAAATTATGCTGATTGCGAAGTCCAAAGGCTACGATACGGTACCAATGGGCGGCTACAACCGCGATGGGCTTAAAGAGCTGCTCAACCTGCCGGAACATCTCCATCCGCTGCTGCTGCTGCCAATCGGCAAAGCGGCGACGCCGGGCCGTCCAACGACACGCCTGCCAATCGGCGAGATTGTTCATTGGAACCAATTTTAATAACAGCTGTGAAAAAATCCCGCGTACGGCGCTTATTCAGCGCTGCACGCGGGATTTTTTTTGAAATTGTATGTGTAATGGATGACCAGCGGCCAGTAATGCTGCAAGGATGTGCCGGAGCCGGCTTCCGTGGTTAGCTTAACCTAAGCGGGTTAAAGCCGGTTCAGCTTTTCACTTTCTCCATGGTTTTGTTTGCTCCGGTAAAAATACCAGCAGTCATTCAGCAGCTTGATCTGGCGGCTGTCCTTCTTCTGAAAAGCGCGCATCAATTGATTGCATAGCCATTGCGGCATACGCACCGTCCTCCTTCCGAGCCCTAACCTGTTGTAACACTAAGATATGGGCGGAAGGAGCCGTTTGTGCAGGTCCAACGCGATTATTCCGCGTATTCTTCCTCATACCACTGCTCCAGCTGGGCTTGCAGCGCGCGGATTTCCGTAAGCAGCGCAACGAGCGGATAAGCCGTTTCTTTGATGCCGGCGAACTCTTTTTCCAGCCCGTTGATGTAATCCAGGCCGGAGACGACAGCAGCAGACGGATCGTGAAGCTCGACGTTATCGCATTCAGCGATTGCTCTTGGCAACGACGGAACGCTGTCGGCAGTCAGCTTGTCCATCTCTTTGTGCAGGCGCAAGTTTAATGCGCTGAGCTGATAAGCATGGGTAGCGGGCATTTCTACGAAAGTCATTCGATCGGAATTGGACATTAGTACATAACGCATAGCAGGCATTGTGAGTAAACTCCCCTCGGTACATCGGCTTTTATGGAAATAGCATTATACGTATTGTTCAACAATTGCTACTTGACAGTGTATCGTATGAACCCTTTACAATTCAAGTAGTTAGGGGAGAATAACGATGACAAATGAAATGCTGCAGCAGTGGGTCGAACGCGTATCGCTGCAATATTTTGGACGGCCCTTCAAACATCAGGCGACGTTTAACGGGAGGCTGAAGGCGACCGGAGGACGGTATTTTACAAAGTCGCATCATATCGAGATCAGCCCGCATCAGCTGGAAGCGTTTGGCAAAGAGGAAACGGAAAAAATCATTAAGCATGAGCTGTGCCATTATCATCTTCATTTGCTGCGGCGGGGCTATCGGCACCGGGATGCTGATTTTAAGCTGCTGCTGGCGCAAGTGGGCGGATCGCGTTTTTGCAAATCGCTGCCTGAGCGTACGGCGCGCAAGCCGATTCCGCACAAATATAAGCTCATCTGTAAAAGATGCGGCATGGAATATTTGCGGAAGCGGAAGGTCGATCCCGCAAAATATGTATGCGGCAAATGCCGCGGAAAATTATCATTAATTATGCTTGACATAGAAGACATGCCATGATAAATTATTACTTGTCGCCGCCGTTTGAACGGCGTGCAACGAACAGCATTTTTAACAAAAATATTCCCTGATAGCTCAGTTGGTAGAGCACTCGACTGTTAATCGAGTTGTCACAGGTTCGAGTCCTGTTCGGGGAGCCATGGAGAGATACCCAAGTGGCTCAAGGGGACCCTCTGCTAAGGGGTTAGACTGCGCAAGTGGTGCGAGGGTTCGAATCCCTCTCTCTCCGCCATCGTTTTTTTTGTTGAAATGCTTGGCCCGTTGGTCAAGGGGTTAAGACACCTCCCTTTCACGGAGGTAACAGGGGTTCGAATCCCCTACGGGTCACCATCTTTATTATTCACTACGAACCGGCTGAGGGCAGTTGATTTCGATAGATGACAGCACGAGCCATTAGCTCAGTTGGTAGAGCACCTGACTTTTAATCAGGGTGTCGAAGGTTCGAGTCCTTCATGGCTCACTTTTATTTTTTTATGTGCGGTAGTGGTGGAATGGCAGACACGCTATCTTGAGGGGGTAGTGGGCGTACGCTCGTGGAGGTTCGAGTCCTCTCTACCGCACCATAACCAAGCCAACGAACAAGTCTTGCTCCGGCAAGGCTTTTTTTATTTGTCCGCATAGCGGCTGCGTTCACGGGACAATACGGAACCGCTTGCGGTATTCACGCGGCGAAATGCCTTCGTACCGGGTAAACGTCGTGCTGAAATAAGCCGACTGCTGAAAGCCGACCTGCTGTGCGATATGGCTGACCGGCAAATCGGTCTGCAGCAAAAAAAGCTTCGCCTGCTCCAGCCGGTAACGGTTCAAATATTCAACAGGAGAGCACCCAAGCTCCTTCTGCATACAGCGTGCGATATAAACGGGATGAAAGTTCAACTTTTCGCTCATCAGTTTGATCGAAACATCCTCATTATAATGCTTGCGCAAATAGGTGGCCGCTTGCTCTGCAACGCTGGCTGCGGGCAAAACCGTATGCATATCAAAGGATGCATTCAGCAGCTCGATGATTTGCTGGAAAATTAGCTGCTGCTTCCAGCGGGCGTTGCTGGACTGGGAGCCGTTCTCCAGGGAAACGAGCTGCCGCAGTTTATCGTAAACGATAGCAGGCTGCGATAATCGGATGAACTGGGGGAGCAGCATTTTAAACGTCTGGACGGTGAAAGCTCTTTTCCCTTGAAGGTGATCCGGTTCATCGTCTTTATTCTCGGCTTGATCGACAGCCCCCCATTTGCCGGCAGCTTGAAAATGCACCCAATAGCTTTTGGTGCGCCCTTCGCTGCCTTTTATGCCGTAATGGTGGCAGTCGGGCCGCAAAATTAAAGCATGTCCGGCTGGAACTTCATATTCGTTGTCATCCTCCTTGACGTATATGCAGCCGTCCAGCACTACGATCAAATCAAATATGCCGATATTCCGCCGGTTCAAATGCTTCCAGCCCGGCTCTGTTTCCATATAGCCGCCAATGATATAGTGCGGCAGCGGAGGCGCAATAAATTGCAAAATGGCCATAAGTGTTCACCTGTTCCCGTCCTGATGCGCAGCTTCCTGTACAGGCAGCTCTGCGTATTGCTCTAAGTATAGTACGGCCGTTCATTGTTGGCTATATTCGGCGCAAACAAAAAAAAGATGGCCTGGACGGGCATCTTTTTTATCGTTATTTGTATTCCATCCGGCGGTTCAAATAAATGTTGGCGCCGTATTTTTGGGTTAAGCCGTGCGATTCCTTTTGCATAAACAAGTAAATATCTTTCAGCTTCTGATTGAGCGGTTTAATCGTTTCTTTCACTTCTCCATTCACAATGACGTCAAACACAATCACGTTTCATCCCTCCTGTATTGTTTTCTATATGCAGTATAGCCCTGATTTATTAGAACAAAATTAAATGCACATTTAATCTGTATTAAAATAGGCCCTGCCATTAAATCTGAAAATTTTCACGATACAGTCGATTATTGGCGGGGAGGATGATATGATGGAGTACAAAGAGTTGGCGGCCGCCGCAGATTGAGGCTGCGGGGCAGACGTTTTGCTTGCAAAGGTTAAGGGGGATTAAGTTCATGCGCTTTATCAGTACGCGAGGCAATGTTGGACAAATCGGGTTTATTGATGCTTTTTTGATGGGGCTTGGCAATGACGGAGGGTTGCTTGTGCCGGCACAAATTCCGGTTATTGAAGAAGCAACGCTGAAGCAATGGCAAAATTTAACCTTCCAAGAGCTGATGCTCGAAATATTCAGCTATTACACAAACGGCGAAATTCCGGAAGCTGATTTGAAGCAAATGGTGTATGCGAGCTACGGCCGGTTCCGCGATGAGGAAGTAACGCCGGTCCGTAAGCTGAAGGATGGCCTGTTCCTGCTGGAGCTGTTCCACGGGCCGACTTTTGCGTTTAAGGACATCGCTTTGCAGCTGATGGGCGAACTGTATTCGTATGTAGCGAAAAAAGACGGCCGTAAAATCCATATCCTTGGCGCAACATCCGGTGATACGGGCGCTTCGGCTATCGAAGGCGTGAAAGGCAAGGAAGGCATTAAAATCTGCATCCTTCATCCGCACCAAAAGGTGAGCAAGGTGCAGGAGCTGCAGATGACAACGGTGCAGGAAGATAATGTGCTGAACCTGTCCGTTCACGGCAATTTCGATGATTGCCAGCGTATCATTAAAGAGTTGTTTGCTGATGTGAATTATAAAACAACCAATCATTTGGCCGCGATCAACTCGATTAACTTTGTGCGCATTTTGGCGCAGACGGTTTATTATTTCTATGCTTATTTCCAACTGCAAAAACAAGGCGTCTCTGGAAAAGTGGATTTCAGCGTGCCAACCGGCAATTTTGGCGATATTTTTGCAGGTTACTTGGCGAAACGGATGGGCCTTCCGGTCGGCAAGCTCATTTTGGCCACGAACGAAAACAATATTTTGGAGCGGTTTGTGAAAGAAGGCATTTACAAGCCGGGCAACTTCCAAAGCACATACAGCCCTTCGATGGACATCCAAGTGGCGAGCAACTTCGAACGTTATTTGTATTACGTGCTGGGTGAAAATCCGGAAGCGGTCGTATCGCTGATGGAGGGCTTCAAGCGCGAAGGGCAAATTGTGGTGAATGGCGATACGCTTCGCCAGGTGCAGGAAGACTTCGCCGCGCACGGCGTCGTTGGCGAAGAATGCTTAAATACGATTCGCCGTTATAAAGAGGAGACGGGCTATCTGCTTGACCCGCATTCCGCATGCGGCGTAGCGGCAGCGGATCAATGCGAAGCAGGCGGCGTATGCGTGTCGCTGGCGACGGCGCATCCGGCGAAGTTTGATGAAGCGATCCGCTTGTGCAGCATTGAGCAAACGTTCCCTGAGCCGATTGCCCGCTTGTTTGACCAGCCGCGGCGCCAAATCGTTGTAGACGGCACGCAGGAAGCGATCGTACAGGAGCTGGGCCGGTTTTTCCGCTAGAAGGCGGAAGCCGTTTTTGCGATGAACCAGTGCCTGGCGTGGCGGAAGCCTTGTGGCCGGCAATAGGCGAAAAGCCCGCAGCAAGCGCTATAAAGCGTTATGCTGCGGGCTTTTTTATGCGCTGTCCTGCAAAAACATAAGCAGGGACAACGGATGGCCGCCCTTTGGTTCAGGAACGGCCGAGCTGGTTATTGGAGCGGGTCGTCGTTCAAATATTTTTCGGTAAGAACAGTTAGCAGCTGGACGCCAATCTCGTTATGCCCGCCTTCCGGAATTATCAGATCGGCGTATTTTTTGGACGGCTCGATAAAAGCATCATGCATCGGTTTCACGGTGTTCAAATATTGGTCGTGAACGGACTGGATTGACCGGCCGCGCTCCTCGATATCGCGGAGCACCCGGCGCAAAATGCGCACATCGGGATCGGTATCGACAAATACTTTGATGGCGAGCAGCTCCCGCAGGTTAGCATCGGACAAAACATGAAGCCCTTCGATCATGACGATTTTTTTCGGAAGCAGCAGCTCCGTGTGGCGGGAGCGGGCGTGCAAGGAAAAATCGTAAAGCGGCGCCTGGACTTCCTGACCGCTGAGCAGCAGCTTCAAATCTGCGATCAGCTGCTCGTTATCGAATGCCAACGGGTGATCGTAGTTGATTTTTTCTCTTTCCGCATACGTAAGATGCGGGTTGTCCTTATAATAGTTGTCTTGGGAAATAAACGTGACGTTATCCGCGCCCAAGCGCTCCATGACGGAACGGGCTACTGTCGTTTTGCCGGAGCCGGTTCCCCCGGCGATTCCGATAATAAGCATAATAAAATTCGAACCCCCCTGTTACGATATGCCGATTTCAATCCTCGTATTGTAGCATATGTTATTCCTTTTTTCACGGGCTGCTGCTGTGGAATCGGATGGATGGCACCGGAAGCCGGGCGCAAGTTGTTTTTTTATTCTATTTGTTGTCACGGCTTGCCGTTGTTATAATAGATATATTGCAGGAAAATCGATGAGGGAACGGTTTTCACTTATGTGAATGAGGTGCACAATGATTATTATTAAAACCAAAGATGAAATTGCCAAAATGCAAAAAGCCGGAGAAATTTTGGCGGCTTGCCATAGAGAAATCAGAGGCTTGATCCGTCCGGGCATTACGACGTACGAGATCGACCAGTTTGTAGAAAAGTTTCTGAAAGAAAATCATGCCATACCTGAGCAAAAAGGATACAATGGTTATCCGTTTGCGACATGCGCGTCGGTAAATGATGTGATTTGCCACGGCTTCCCTTCCAAAACGCAGGTGCTGAAAGACGGGGATATCGTGACGATCGATATGGTGGTGAATGTGGACGGCTGGCTGGCCGATTCGGCCTGGTCGTATGCGGTAGGGCAAGTTTCCGAGCAGGCGGCGCATTTGCTGCGCGTTACGGAAGAGTCGATGTATAAAGGCATCGAGCAAGCGGTTATCGGCAACCGGATTGGCGATATCGGCCATGCGATCCAAACCTATGCCGAAGCGGAAGGTTTTTCCGTTGTACGCGAGTTTATCGGCCACGGCATCGGGCAGGAAATGCACGAGGAGCCGCAGGTTCCGCATTACGGCCCGGCGGGCAAAGGCGTGCGCCTGAAGGAAGGCATGGTTATTACAATCGAGCCGATGCTTAACACCGGAACATGGCGCAGCAAAATCGACGCCGACGGCTGGACTGCGAGAACGCAGGACGGCGGATTGTCCGCGCAATATGAGCATACGCTTGCCATTACGGCGGACGGACCGGTTATTATTACAAAGCAATAAGCGTACAAAGCAGTAACGCAAAAGCAATAAGCGAAAAAAACGGCTGACGCCGTTTTTTTCTTTGATCATACGGATAGGAGGGGTATATGGTGTTTACGAGAAAACCGCTGCATGAAGATGTGCCCGAGCTTGTTGCCGCAGCGCGCGGCGACTTGAAGGCGTCGCTCGTTATTACGAACGGCAAGCTGGTGAATGTTGTATCCGGCGAGATTGTGCCGGGTATTTCGGTTGGGGTGTACGGCTCGCGTATTGCGTATGTCGGGAAGGATGTCTCGCATATGATCGGCCCGGACACCACAGTCATTGACGCGGCGGGCAAATATATCGCGCCGGGCTTGCTGGACGGGCATTGCCATATTGAAAGCACGCAGCTGACCGTTACCGAGTTTGCAAGAGCAGTACTGCCGCTCGGAACGACCGGCGGATTTTTTGACCCGCATGAAATTGCTAACGTATGCGGCTTGCTGGGCATCCGCTACATGCTGGAGGAGGCGCGGCAGACGCCGCTTGCCGCTTATTTGCAGGCGCCTTCGTGCGTGCCGTCGACCGGCCCGCATTTTGAGACAACCGGCGCTTCGCTTGGTCCGGCGGAAGTGGCAGAGACGTATACATGGGGGCCGGATGTGATCGCCTTGGGCGAAGTGATGAACTTTCCTGGCGTTGTATACGGCGACGATAAAATGATCGGTGAAATTCAAGAGACGCTGAAAGCGGGCAGATACGTCGACGGGCATTTTACATGGGGGGCGACGGATTGGCGGCTGCCGGTTTACGCTGCTGCCGGCGTAACGGGCGACCATGAATGCGTAACGGCGGAAGATGTGATCGAGCGCGTCCGGTTAGGCATGTATGCCAAAATGCGCAGAGGCTCCGCTTGGCATGACGTTGCGCAAACGATCAAAGCCCATACCGAATCGAGCATTGATACACGCCGCATGATGCTGGTGACGGATGACCGCAGCTCGGAATCGCTGCGCGACGAGGGGCATATGGACTTTGTGGTTCGCCATGCGATTTCGCAGGGCGTTAAGCCGGTAACGGCTTTCCAGATGGCGACGATCAACACGGCGGAGCGGTTTGGCCTGCAGCGGGATATCGGCGCGGTTGTGCCGGGCAATTATGCCGATATTATTTTGCTGGACGGCAATTTGGCGGATGTCCATGTCGTAACGACAATTGCAGCTGGCCTTGTAGTGGCGGAAAACGGCAAAATGGCGGTGGAGCTGCCTTCTTATACGTACCCGGACGAAGTGCTGCATTCGGTTCATCTAGAGCCGTCGATTATGGCGGAGCAGCTGGACATTCCGGCGCCAATCGAATCCGGTGAAGTGAAGGCCAGAGTGATCGACGTTATTGAGAACCATGTGGAAACGAATGAGCGGATCGTAAATGTCCCTGTGCAGGCCGGAAAAGTGAAGCTGGACCCGGCTGGCGGCATTTGCAAAATTGCCGTATTCGAACGCCATCATCAAACCGGCAACCGTTCGGTTGGACTCGTCTCCAATGTCCGCTTCAACAAACCGGCTGCGATTGCGATGACCGTATCCCATGACAGCCACAACGTGGTGGTCATCGGCAGCTCCGATAAGCTGATGGCCCAAGCGGCCAATTCGGTTATTTCGCAGCAGGGCGGCGTTGCGGTCGTAACGGAGGAAGGCGTAACGGAATTTCCGCTGCGCATTGCCGGCCTGATGTCCACCGAGCCGTTCGAGACGGTGGCGGAGCAGTCCGCCTCCATCAGCCGCGCATTAGCTTCAGCCGGCTGCGATTTAAATTATGCATTTATGACCTTGTCGCTGCTGGCGCTTGTCGTTATTCCGACACTGCGTATATCCGACAAAGGGCTGGTGCGCATTTCGCCGGCCGGCATCGAGCTTGTTCCGCTGTTTGCGGAATAGCAGGACATCCCGGATGGCGCAGACTTGTCCCGCAGCTTGCGGGACAAGCAGATACATTAGGTAGTTAACACCCAGGAGGAGTATTTACGATGGTTGAAGTGATCCGCGTAGAAACAAAAGAACAATTGGACGAAGCATACCGCATTCGTATGAACGTATTTGTGGAGGAGCAGGGCGTTTCGGCCGACGTTGAAATTGATGAGCATGAAGACGAATGCGTGCATGTCCTTGCTTATTATAACGGGCAGCCGGCCGGAGTCGGCCGCGTACGCGCATTGGGCGAATATGCCAAGCTGGAGCGCATATGCGTGCTGGCCGAATTCCGCAAATACGGAATCGGCAAAGCGATTGTGGCGAAGCTGGAGCAGGTCGGCCGGGAACAGCTGGGCTTGCCCAAAGCAAAGCTGAACGGGCAGACGCATGCTGAGCCGTTTTACGCCAAGCTTGGTTATGAAACGGTGTCCGATGTATTTATGGAGGAAGGCATTCCTCATGTAACGATGGTGAAGAAGCTGGCGTAACACCCGTAACAGCTCCTCAAGCAGCCGTTGCTGAAGCGAGAGGGGCCCCCCGGCAGCCGCCGGCTGATTTAAGGACAAGTAACGTTAATATGATTGTGAATGGACAAGCTGCGACGGCTTGTCCATTTTTTTGTATACCTACAATCAAAGTGGAATCTGTCTGGCAGTACAACCACAGTTAAATATATGTTCGGAATTGGCTTACGACAATTAAGAAGTGTAAGCAGTTACATGATACAATGTCAGCATAGTACTTGAAAGTTATCCATTAAGAAGAAGGTGCGTTAAGAGTGGAGAAGGTGCGTTTAGGTATTGTAGGCATAGGCAATATGGGCAGTGGTCATGCGAAGTATTTGACTGAGGGGGCAGTGAAAGGCGCTGTGCTGACAGCGGTGGCTGACAGCAGCCAGGTGATGCTGGATCAAGCCGTTTCGAAGTTCGGATCTCATTTGAAAACGTATAGCAGCCCTGACGAAATGTACCGTTCCGGAGAAATTGACGGTGTTTTGATTTGCACGCCTCATTTTGACCATCCGACCGAAGCGATTAAGGCGCTGCATGCAGGACTCCATGTATTGATTGAAAAGCCGGCCGGCGTTTATACGAAGCAAGTGCGCGAGATGAACGAAGCGGCAGCGGCAAGCGATAAAGTATTCGGCATTATGTACAACCAGCGGACGAATCCGCTGTACGCCAAAATGAAAGATATCATTTCATCCGGCGAGCTGGGCGAGGTTCGCCGCACCAACTGGATTATTACGAACTGGTACCGTTCGCAAAGCTATTACGATATGGGCGGCTGGCGCGGCACATGGGCCGGCGAAGGCGGCGGCGTCCTTATTAACCAGGATCCGCATCAGCTTGATTTGTGGCAGTGGACAACCGGCCTCAAGCCTAAACGGATGCGCGCGTTTTGTTCGTTTGGCAAACACCGCAACATTGAGGTCGAGAATGATGTCACCGCTTACGTGGAATATGAAAACGGCGCCTCCGGCGTATTTGTAACGTCGACGTTTGAAGCGCCCGGAACTAACCGTTATGAAATTTCCGGCGAGCGCGGCAAACTTGTGGTAGAGGACGGAAAGCTGACCTTCTGGCGGCTGCGTGAATCCGAGACGGAATTTAACCGCACGTTCAAGGGCGGGTTCGGATCGCCGGAATGCTGGAAGATTGATGTGCCAACAGCTGAAGCGCAAGATGGAGAGCATCAGCGCATTACGCAAAACTGGGCGGATGCGATTCTGAAAGGAACCAAGCTGCTTGCACCGGGGGTAGAAGGCATCAACGGCTTGATGTTGTCGAACGCGATGCTGCTGTCGACCTGGACGAATGACTGGGTGGATTTCCCGATTAACGAAGATTTGTTTTATGAGAAGCTGCAAGAGCGCATCCGCGAGTCCACATTCCAGAAAGCGCCGGCAGAAGGCGGCAAAGTGGTTGATTTGAAGGGAACATTCTAATTCCAAACGGAAAGCAGGGGAAAACGATGAGTAAAGCAAACGGCATGAACTATGCGCCGGAAGGCAAACCGCAGCCGGTTGTCGGCCCGGGCGAATTTTATTTCGCGGCCTTGAACTTGGACCATGGCCATATTTATGGTATGTGCAACGGGCTTATTGAAGCGGGCGCGACCTTAAAGCTGGCGTACGACCCCGATCCAACGCGGCTGAAGGCGTTTTGCGACCGGTATCCGGGCGTACGCGCCGCAAGCTCCAAAGAAGAGATATTGCAGGATAAAGAAATCAAGCTGGTAGCCTCTTCGGCCGTGACAAGCTTGAGAGGGCCGCTTGGCATTGAAGTGATGGAACACGGCAAAGATTATTTTGTCGATAAAGCGCCGTTTACGACACTTGACCAGCTGGCGGCGGCTAAGCGGACGGTAGCGGCAACAGGGAAAAAATATGCCGTGTACTACAGCGAACGGATTCATGTGGAAAGCGCCGAATTTGCCGGCCAGCTCGTGAAGGATGGAGCAATCGGCAAAGTCGTGCAAGTGCTTGGTCTTGGGCCGCACCGCCTGAACGCGCCTTCGCGTCCGGACTGGTTTTTCCGCAAGGAATTTTACGGCGGTATTCTGTGCGATATCGGCAGCCACCAAATCGAGCAGTTCCTGTATTATGCCGGCTGCAAGGATGCCAAGGTGCAAAGCAGCAAGGTCGGCAACTTCAACAATCCGCAGTATCCGGAGCTTGAAGACTTTGGCGATGCAACGCTTATCGGCGACAACGGCGCAACGAATTACTTCCGCGTTGACTGGCTGACGCCAAACGGCTTGTCCGTATGGGGCGACGGCCGAACCGTTATTCTCGGAACCGATGGTTATATCGAATTGCGTAAATATGTGGATGTTGCGCGCAGGGCGGAAGGCAATAATCTGTATCTGGTCAACCAGGAAGGCGAGCATTATATTGATACAAACGGCAAAGTCGGGTATCCGTATTTCGGAGCGCTTATTCTGGACTGCCTGAACCGGACAGAGCTGGCGATGACGCAAGACCATGCCTTTAAAGCGGCGGAGCTTTGTCTGGAAGCGGAGCGCCAGGCAATTCGATTGAATTAATAGATTTCATGCGATTCGATTTCATGCGGTTCAGCCAATAAGAGGAGGTTAGCGGGAATGAAGCTTTCTGTATTTACGGTAGCGACGCCGGAGCTTACGCCGGAGCAGCTCGCAGCCGCTGCCAAGCAGGCCGGCATTCAAGGCGTGGAGTGGCGGTATAAAGAAGCGCCGGAAGGCGCAGAGACGATGAAACCATCGTTCTGGGGCAACAATATTTGTACGATCTTCCCATCCGGAGGAGAAGAACTCGCAGATCGTTTCGGACGTGCGGCGGAAGCAAACGGGTTGTCCACGATTAGCGTCACGCCTTACTTGCAGGCTGGCGACCTTGCTGAAACGGAAAATGTGCTGCGCACGGCGCGCCGGCTTGGCGCCTCTTACATCCGGCTTGGGGTGCCGGGGTATGACCGAACCAAACCTTTTAACGAGCTGTTTGAGCTGGAGCGGGCTTATTTGCGCGAAGCGGCCGAGCTGTGCGGGCAATATGGGGTGAAAGGGCTGGTCGAAACCCATCATGTGACGATTGCGCCTAGCGCTTCCGCAGCTTACCGGCTTGTAGAAGGTTTAAACCCCGATCAAGTGGGCGTATTGTATGATCCGGGCAATATGGTATACGAAGGGTTCGAAAACTACCGGATGGGCCTCGAGCTGCTTGGTCCGTACCTGGCTCACGTGCATGTCAAAAACGCGGCTTGGAAGCCGGGCGACACGCGCGAGGATGGGGCGGTTGCATGGAACTGCAGCTGGACCGGCATGAAAGCGGGGATCGTGGATTGGAAGCAAGTTATCCAGGATTTGAAGGCGATCGGCTATGACGGTTATTTGGGCGTTGAGGATTTCAGCCAGCAATATGAGCAGTCTGCAGATATGCTGCAAGCATTTGCCGGCTATATGAGGGAACTGCTGGAGGCATGATTGATTTTACGTACCGGAACAGCCGCCCAATTGAACCGGAATTCCATTCCCATACGTTTTATGAGGTCTATTACTTTCATGAGGGTATATGCAATTATTTGATTGGCGACAAGGTTTATGCGCTTGCTCCGGGCGATTTGATTGTGATGTACGGCATGACGCTTCATTGCTCGAAGATTGATCCGTCCGTTCCTTATGTCCGCTCCATCATTCATTTTGAACCGTCGTTTGTAAAGCCGTATACGGAACTTCCGAACGCGCTCAACATTTTGCTGCCGTTTGAGCAGCTGAGAAACTACCGGATCCGGCTGCAGGGCGAGCAAAAGGAGCGGATGGAAGCGATGCTGGAAGCGATGAACGGGCATAAACAGCGCGGAGGGCAGATTAGCGACAACCGGTTGACGCTTGCTTTTGTCGATATGCTTTACTTCATTTATGACCAGTGTATGCTGCCGATGAAGGATAAAGCGGATGCGGTGTCAAGCAAAGAACGGGCGGTGCAGGATATCGTCACTGCGCTGGAGTCCTGTTATACGGACGATTTGCATTTGGAGCAGCTGGAGGACAAACTTCATTTGACCAAATCGTATTTGTCCAAAATTTTCAAGGAAGTAACCGGCGTTACCATATTCCAGTATGTGTACCGGCGGCGGATTAACGAGGCGAAAATATTGTTTCTGCTGCAGCCGGACCTGTCGGTCACGGAAGCGGGCATCCGGCTTGGCTTCAAGCATTTGGCGCATTTCAGCCGCATGTTCAAGCAGCAGACCGGCATGTCGCCGGAAGAGTTTAAAAAAACAGGCGGATACCAGTTTGAAGCGAGCCGGACGATCGCGCTCAAAAAAGTACAACGACAGGATAATCCCGATTTAGAACCTTGATATATCAAGGTTCTTTTTCATTTGTACGCATTTTCTTGTCGTTTATTTATGGATGTGAAAATCCCTTGATACTGCGATAGCGACAAGAAAATCACCCTAGGTAGTGTATGAGCAATGTTTGAGCGGATCAGGTTGAGAAAATAAAGTGCTAACAGAAGACGTCATTAAGCTAAAGGGCCGGATAGTTAATCCTTCTTCCCGGGCTGCCTTTACATTGGAAGGAAACATGGTCACGAGTAGAACCGCCAAACAGATGGAACCCGCGTGAGAGGTAGCGGGGAACGGAATGCCGAGGCACCCGCAATTTCCAGCCACCCGGTGGCCATCACAATCCAATCCGGTTTTGGAAAAGCAGGCGGGATCATCCGAATGAGATCAGGCCGTCTTTTTCCCCAGTGGGCGGAAGCTGTAAGCAGCAGCATGATGGCCGCTGCCGTCTGAAGCGGAGAATGCCAATTGTCGAAATAAGACCAGCCGAACAGCCCAAGAACCCAGAACAACAGCTACGAAACAACAAGCGCAAATAGAGGTGCCATTTTATCTCTCCGTTTAGAAGCTTTTCGTTATCATGAGAAATAATATGATGATCGGCAGCAATGTCGCGGGAATTCCGAAGACGGCCCAATAGCGGGAAGCTTGATGATAGGCATTGGAGATGCGCCCGCTTTCGATGCATTGAGCGCTATGACGGATCATTCTGCGCTGCAGTGGAATGAGAATGGCTAACCAGATCACGCCGGTAACGGCAAACAAAATTAGCGATAGCATAAGCCAATTCAGTCCCGACAGCGGCATTTTCGCCTGTACGGCCATCACAATACCCGAGACAACGATGATCACGAGACCCGGGAGCGTAAATACATAATCGGCAAGCATGACGTTTTTTACCGTGCTGTGAATGACGGCCGGGTTTTTCGACAAATCCGCACGAACTTTCCAAAATGCTGCAGTAATGATATTTCCTACGAATACCACGACTCCAACTAGATGCAACGTTAACCACAAGTTCATGATATATTCTTCCTTTCTTTCTCTATTTAACCGCTCATAATACTGATTGAGAGTTTCCGAGACGATAGGCTGATCTTCCTTTCCAAGTAAATAGATCAGCACCTTGTTCCACTGCATTCATAAAATGATCGTTTGTCTCTTCGAGCCGCTCCTGCAGCATCCAGGCAAAGATCTCATCCTTGCTCTTCACGTAATGGAAGATAACGCCCTTTGACAATCCCGATTTTTCCATGATGTCCTTCATAGTGATAGAGTGACACCCTTTTTCCCGTATCAGTTCTTTGATCGAATCAAGCAGCGGCCTGGTTGTTTGCTCCCTACGTTCCTCATGCATCAAAGTAATGCCTCCGTGTTCTTTTAACGATGGATTAGTGTTATTATTTTCATTATAAAAACCGACCATCGGTTTGTAAATGAGGTTTATCAAATATTAACTCATTATTTATTTGTAGCAGGTTATGCAAGGTGGATGGAATACGAGAAGAAGGGTGTCGGTGTCTCGAAGCGGTCCAATACGGCCAGGATGAGCAACCTTAACGTGTCTCTATCCCACTTAGGCTGGGCAGGGAGGGGATTAGCAAGTTGTTGTTGGAAATAATTCCGGACTACTTCATCTAATAACATATATTTATCTGCAAAGTGAAGTAAAAAGTTCCTCGGTTTACGTTAGCCAGCTCGGTAATATCGTGAATGCGCGTCGCCTCGAAACCCTTTTTTTCGGACAATTTCTATAAGTGCCTGTTGCAGCAGATGGCGCGTACGCTGCACCTAATCTTGGAGCGCCTGTCTATATACTATAGCTTCGTTGCGTCAAGAACCAAATTCACCGCTGGGTCGACATGAAGCGGCACAGCGGTGAGCGTAGGGCTGGAGAACTTCTGGGGCTGGCGGCTCGCTCCGTCGGCGCCAAGCATGCCGAGAAAGCCTACAAGCTTCAACTTTGTCACCGATGCCTATGCCTATCACACATCGCCTCGAAACGATATTTACATCATGGTAGTTGCGAGGGGTGCCAAGTCCCGAAAGAATTCAGAGTATTGGTTTATCACGGTCTGCTCGAGTTATCCTTTGTATATTTGCATCCAGTTTGCTCCGTCCTTCGGTAGTTCAAAGCCAAACTTGGCGTACAGCTCCTGCGCATCTTCGGTTACAAGTAAGAAACGCCGCAGTCCTTGCAGATCTGGATGATTCACAATGATCTCCATCATCCTCTTGGACAAGCCTTGACCACGAAACTTAGATACGACGAAGACATCAGTCAGATAGGCGAAGGTTGCGCAGTCCGAGACGACCCGGGCAAATCCGATCAGTCGTCCGTTCACCGACGAATCGTACGTGCCGACCACGACTGCAGAATGGGCGACGGCTCTCTCGAAAGCGTCAAACGTTAGGTTTTTCGCCCAGTACATATGCTCATGCAGATAGCGGTAGGCAAAGGGGAGGTCGAGCAAGCTCTTATCCGTCGATATCATTACGCCGGAGGTGTTTGTTTTCGTCCGGTTCATAACCAATCACCATCCTCCGGGATGTAGACACGCTCGAGCAACTGCTGCTTGGAGAGCATCGTCCGCAGCACATCCCTTGTGACATGGCAATGGTTGATGGAATCCATATGAATAGCAACCACCTGGGTGTATGGCGCGTATCGGATTAGCTCGATTACGTTATCTTCATCCATCGTAATCACGTCGCCAACGGCAAATCTTGCCCCGCCTGCGTTGACAATTGTCATATCGGGTTTATAGGTATCCAGCGCTATCTTCACATCTTCACACCAAATTGTATCTCCTGCGATGTAAAGTGTGGGCTCTCCTGATGCTTGAAAGATGAAGCCGGACACATGCCCCATTTTCTGACCGATTTCGCCTGTCCCATGTTGACCATTCGTACGCTGAATGGTTACGCCTCGGAAGGTTACTGAGGTTTGAATCTCCGTTATGTTGGTAAATCCTGACGAACGGATAGCGTCGCTATCTCCCTGCTGGCAGAATATAGTCAATGACTTCGGTAGTTTCAGCATTGCTGCTTCATCCCAGTGATCGCGATGCAAGTGTGATACGAGTACAGCGTCCGGAGAGAGCCATGTATCTAGTGCGCCAGGCAATGGAACGAGCGGATTGCGCCGTTCGTCGCCGGAATTGGAAATCGGTGGGTTGGCGGCCTGATCACTGAACATAGGGTCTAACAAGAAGGTCACTCCCGCATATTCAATCCATAAAGTTGCATGTCGAATGAGCTGAATGTTCATTTGAAATTCCTCCCAAAAAGTTGATCTGTGATAATATTGATTTTAGCAATAGTCTCTGGGCTCGATACATAACTTGATGAACGAATTCAGGCGGTTTTACTTACGCCGTGAAAGGAGTGGGTGCCAAATGGCCAACCAAGCCATTGATGATATAGATTTGAAGGTTCTGCAAGCTTTATTAAATAACGCGCTCCTTACCTACAAGGAGATCGGAGAGATCGTCCATCTCACTGGGCAGGCGGTTGGCGCGCGGGTACGAAAGCTGGAAGACAGCGGCGTTATCGAAGGTTATACTCTGCGTTGGAATCCCGAAAAGATTGGTTTTAATGTTCATGCCTTTCTTATCGTCTTCATGAACTCAAATCAAGCCCATCAAGCTTTCCGAGACTTCGTCCAGTCGTCTGAATCTGTAGCGGAGGCGCATCGTGTAGGTGGTGAAGGCTGCTATTGGTTGCGCATCCGGATTAGAGACGCTTCTGAACTGAACAAACTATTGGAGGAAGTGCTGAAGTACGGCAATTATAAGTTGAGCCTTTCGATCGATCAGGTTAAGTAGACGGCCGTGAGAAAACTTGCCCTTACAGACAGTGCAGTGAACCGTGTAAAACGGAAGAGAGCAGGGAGACCAGCATTCAGGTTTATAAATTGTTTTGAATATATCACATCAAATCGAATACCAACTGCCTCTTGAACAATGAGATTCCCTCTCTTTTCGTATGCTTTTTTGGTGTGCTGCTGGAGTGGTATTCTAGGAAGCAAAGGTGTGTGACCATTGTCATTCCTTCCTTTTTAGCCGCATCGTTGACAGGGGTAGACGAAACAAAATCGAAAAGGACGTAAAATCCGGGTATCATCCCATGCGTTTTTTCTGTGCGATAAAAAAATTTATTTCTTGTCGTTGTACTAAAAAATAGGCTTGGCTTGCGGGAAAATAGCCTTGCAAAAACTAATACCATTAGTTATTATAAAACTAATGGTATTAGTTTTTATTTCAGGAGGCGATTTTCATGAAGATGACAAAGTTTGGCCATGTATACCAGCTGTCGTTTCTGCCGCGTTTATTTCCCGTCAATTGCTATTTGGTTGAAGAAGAGGACAGCCTGACGTTAATCGACGCGGCGCTTCCTTACAGCTGGAGAGGCATACTTCAGGCAGCCCGCCGGATCGGCAAACCGATCACACGCATCGTGCTGACGCATGCGCATGACGACCATATCGGAGCAGCTGCTGCGCTGAAACGGGAGCTGCCGGCTGCCGCGATCATTATTTCCGCGCGCGACGCCAGGCTGCTTGCCGGAGATGTGACGCTGGATCCAGGTGAAGACCCGTCGCCGGTCCGCGGAGGCGTGCCGAAGAAAGCGCTGATTAAGCCGGATGTGCTGCTGCAGGACGGAGAACGCGTCGGTTCCTTGCTGGCGGTTCTCGCTCCGGGGCACACACCCGGATCGATGGCGTTTATAGATACGAGAAGCAGCACGCTTATTGCAGGCGATGCCTTCCAGACGAGGGCGGGCATCGCGGTTTCGGGCATTGTGCGTCCGTTGTTCCCGTTTCCCGCAATGGCGACGTGGAGTAAACTGACGGCACTGGATTCCGCCCGCAAACTCGCGGCGCTGGAGCCGTCCCTGCTCGCTGTCGGCCACGGGCCGGTGCTTGCCGAGCCGCAAGCCGCGATGCGGCAAGCGATAAAAACCGCTGAACGCAAATTGCAGCGAAAGGAGCCATTGCAGCATGTCACCAAGAATCGGGCTTGATGCGGATACGATTGTTGAAGCCGCTGCCGGAATTGCAGACCGGGAAGGCTGGGAGGCGGTTACGTTATCGGCGCTGGCGGCGAAGCTGGGGGTCCGCTCCCCTTCGTTGTACAATCATGTGAACGGGTTGCCGGAACTGCGCAGCAAGCTGGCGGTATATGGAATTGGCCGCTTTACCGCTGCAATCGAGGAGGCGGTGCAAGGTTTGAGTGGCGAGGAAGCCATCCATGCGCTGGCGAATGCCTACTTGGATTTTGCGCGGACTCATCCGGGGCTGTACGAATCTACGCTTCGCGACCAGAGCGATCCTGTTATTCAAGCGGCAGGAAGGCGTATTGTAGAATTAATGGTACATGTGCTGCAGTCGTTTGGGCTGGATGAGGAAACCGGCATACATCTTGTACGCGGATTTCGCAGCCTGCTGCACGGATTTGTTTCCATTGACAGCAAAGGCGGCTTTGGCATGCCGCTTCACATTCAGGAGAGCATAAAGCTGGTGCTGGATACGTTTATGGCCGGCATTAAACAACTTCACTCCTCATAATCAGCCGCTCCAACGGCGCAAAAAGGGGTTATTCGGTGCTGACGCGCGGAATCGAAAAACCCCTCTTGCGCCAATATTTATTTTCTGTTCTAATAAGGGGTTAGTTACAATAATGAAACCCCTTCCATTGAAAGGAGCCGCACAAATCGTGTTATCCAGCAGCCGGCGAAGTATGATAAAGTTTGGGCTCCCGATGACGCCCCGCGTATGGCATAATGCCCGCATTGATTTTGGGACGTCTTGTTTGTTCAGTTTGTTTAATGTGGTCATGAACCAGTTTTTTATGCCTTTTGCGATTCAGCAGGGAGCCAGCAATCTTCAAGTCGGACTGCTCTCCGCCGCTCCGGCTATCGGACTTATTTTTTCGCCGATATGGGCGGTTTGGGTTGAAAAAAGCCGCAGTCCGCGCCCGTTTGTTATTATCCCGAACTTGGTCGGCCGGCTCCTGCTGCTGCTTCCGGCGTTTTTTGCCCACTCGACCGTATATGTATTTACCGCTATTATGTATCAAATATTAATGGGCATCCAGGCGCCGGCTTATGCTTCGCTTGTATCCCGGATGTATCCGGGCAATGTCCGGGGCCGGCTGATGGGGTATGTGCGGGTAGCGATGGGCACGCTGATGATTCCGCTTGCTTATGCGGTTGGCAGCTGGTCGGACGCTGCAGGACCGGCTGGGCCGCTTATTGCGGCAGCTATTGCCGGCTCGCTTTCGGCAGCTTTGTTTCAGACGCTGCGGCTGCCGAAGCAGGCAGCCGTCAAATCCGGCGC
Organism: Paenibacillus protaetiae; assembly: GCF_004135365.1. Lineage (NCBI taxonomy): Bacteria > Bacillati > Bacillota > Bacilli > Caryophanales > Paenibacillaceae > Paenibacillus > Paenibacillus protaetiae. Next base: position 4,138,034 of record NZ_CP035492.1, read on the forward strand.
GGTCTTTTCTTTTCGCGATCAGTGGCAGCTCGTGTCGGGCAATAAGGCGCTTGCGGTCTTTTTGCTGGCGACAACCTTTGCCGGTTTTGGCAATATGCTCGCGAATCCGCTGTATCAAATTATTCAGGTCGATTCGCTGAAGCTGTCCAATACCGAAATCGGCTATGCAAGAATTGCTTATTATATAGGTCTGTTAGTGGCTTACGCGCTGGCCGGGCGTATGATCGACCGGTTTGATATTAAATTCACGCTTACGGCGGGCATTGCCGCATACGGTATTGTGCCGCTTATTTACGGCTTATGGGGAACCTATCCGGCGGTTATATTAGGCAACGGCATTCAAGGGATAGGCGAGGCAATTTGGGATATCGGCATCTTGTCTTATATCGTCCGGCTAGCGCCGGGCAGAGAAGCGACCGTATTTGGCCTGCATCTGATGATGTTTGGCCTTCGGGGCACGATTGGTCCGCTGTTAAGCGCTTCGTTATCCAGCCATGTTCCGCTTTCCGCGCTATTAGTCGGAGCGGGCATGTGCGGGCTGATCGGCACCGTCTTGTTTGTGTTCAGCAACCGGTCGAACAAGAAACTTCATTTAACGCACAGCGGATAAGGCAGCTGCAAAAGAGCGGAAAAGCAGAGCGGAAAAGCGAGTATTCATCTGTTGTTCATATAACGCTGATACGATAGAAGAAAGGCGTTAGGCAGAAAGGATGATCGCAAATGAATAACTCGTGGAAAGTCGCGCTGAGCGGCGCGCTTCTTGCTCTCGTGCTTGCCGGCTGCGGCGCAAAGGATGACGGCGGCGCTGCGGCGGCGCAAGGCAATGGCTCTGGCAGCCAGGCTGCCGCTTCTTCTTCGGCACAAAACGGCCGACAGCCGGTTCGCGGCGCTTTCGGCAAAATCAAATCGATCGACGGCAATACGATAACGGTATATAAGTCGTCTTTCACAGGAAGAGAGCGGCCGGAAGGCAAAGGCCAGCCGCCGCAGGGGCAAAATGGCGGAGACCAGGCTGCTGGACAAGCTTCGGGCGGAACGAGCGGAGCAGGCGGGTCGCAAAGCTCGGACGGGTCGCAAAAGCCAGACGGAGCGCGCGGCCAAAATCGCGGCAACTGGCAGCAGGGCGGCGGCATGAACACCGACAACATGTTTACGGATGAAACGATTACGCTCCAAGTGACGGATTCGACTCAAATTGTAAAACGTTCGTTCGAGAACAATAAAATGACGGAAACGAATCTGTCATTAAGCGATCTGAAAGCGGATGATATTATTACGTATACACTTGTAGACGGCTCGGAGGATCAGCTGGATACGATCAGCGTAGGCATGGGCGGCTTTGGCGGAGGCCGGGGTCCGGGAATGGGAGGCCGCGGCGGCGATTGGCAAGGCAGCGGCCAAGCAGCCGGCCAGACGGCTGGAGCAGCCGGATCCAATTCATAACTGAAAAAAGGGAACCGCGCTCGCCGGTTAGATGTGACTGTCCCCTGTCTGCGAGACAAGGGGCGGCTCTAACGGCGTATGCGGTTCCCTTTTCTTATGCCAAATGCCAAAAAAAGCAGGCAAAGCCTGAGACCGGATTGCCTGCGCGGAATGCTTATTAATAAAGCGAAATGGTCAGCGTATCTTTCTCATGATAGGAATGAAGCGTAGCCTCACTGCCAGTTATTTCAACGCTAATAAGCGATTTAATACAGTTCCTTAACGCGTTTTTGCCGGTTTCCAGCTTGCGGTTTAATACAACGGACAGCTTATCTACAGCTTTTTTATTATTGGATTCTGTAACGTATACAGGGATTGTTTTATTTTGAAACAGGATTAATGTTTTCATTGATAATAACCTCCATTCCTAAATTCCATTACCCTTATTCTACCTGACTATTATTAATAAAGTCTTAAAAAAAAGTTACAATATTGCTTTTAATGGGTAAAAGCTGCACGCTTAACGGCAATATGCACGTTATATGGCCAGGATCACGGTGCAAGCGAGCAGTTTCCGCTTTGCGCTATATTAGTTACGCATAAAACAGCTTTTTGGTTTCAAAGGGCGGAGTGCAAAATTGCATAAAAAAAGACTAATTATGCAGGCTATTTTCCGGTTTAGCGGACAGCTATAATTAGGACTGTGAAGCAAACAATAACCATTTTCCATACAATGACCAAGAAGAGGAGTGCTAAACAGTGAGAAATTTCAATATCGGGCTGCAGCTGTATACGCTCAGAAATGAAGCGGAAGCTGATTTCGAAGGCATGCTGCGCAAAGTAGCCGCATTAGGTTATGAAGGCGTTGAGTTTGCCGGCTACGGCGGCATGGAAGCGGACAAGCTGCGAGACCTGCTCCAAGAGCTTGGCCTTCAAGCAATCGGAAGCCATATCTCGCTTGCAAATCTGGAGGAAAACCTGGAACAGGAAATTGCCTACCTGAAAACGATTGGCGCACAATATGCGATTTGCCCTTGGCTGCCTGAAAACAAACGTGATGCGGAGACTTGGTCGAAGCTGATTGTCCAATTTGAGCAGTTCGGAAAGCGTTTCCGTGAAGAAGGGCTGGAGTTCGCTTACCATAACCATGATTTTGAATTCCATGTTGAATTGGAAGGACAATTCGTGTTTGACACGCTATACAACCGCGTTAGCTCCGATCTGCTGAAAGTGGAAATGGATATCGGCTGGGTACAATTTGCCGGCCAGGATCCGTTTGCCTATATTTCCAAGTATGCCGGCCGCCTGCCGCTGCTTCATTTGAAGGACTACCGCAAAGTGGGTACAGCGATGGATACGGTTGAGCTTGGACGCGGCGAGCTTCCGCTTGTCAAAATCGTAGAAAGCGCCAAGCAAGCTGAAGTGAAATGGCTGATCGTCGAGCAGGACAACTGCGAGCGTCCTCCGTTTGAAGCGGTTGCGGAGAGCATGCAGTGGCTGAAAGATAATCATATTTATTAATAGAAGAAAGGCAGGAAATGAATCATGAGCAAAATTAGAGTTGCAGTTGTAGGCTGCGGGTCCATTTCGAAACATCGCCATATTCCGGAGTATGTAAATAACGAGAACGTAGAGCTTGTCGCATTCGTTGATCCGGTTATCGAACGCGCGCAGCATTATGCAGAAGCGCATGGCGGCAAAGCGTTTGCCGATTACAAAACGATGCTGGCTGAAGTGAAGCCGGATGCGGTAAGCGTATGTACGCCAAACTATCTCCATGCGGAAGTGTCCATTGCAGCGGCTAACGCAGGCGCGCATGTGCTTGTTGAAAAACCGATGGCAGTAACGGATGAAGAAGCAGCCGTCATGATTGAAGCAGCACAAAAAAATGGCGTGAAGCTGATGGTTGGACATAACCAGCGTTTCTTCCCGCCGCATGTAAAAGCGAAACAAATTTTGGAAAGCGGCGTGCTTGGCAAAGTGCTGACGTTCCGCACTTCGTTTGGCCACCCTGGCCCTGACGCTTGGAGCATTGACGGCGCAGCGAGCTGGTTCTTCCGCAAGCCGGAAGCTATTATGGGCGCAATGGGCGACCTTGGCGTTCATAAATCGGACCTGATCCGCTGGCTGCTGCAAGACGAAGTAGCCGAAGTAGCCGGTTTTGTCGGAACGCTTCATAAAGAAGGCACGGAAGTGGACGATAACGCATCCGTACTGCTTCGTATGAAAAGCGGCGCGATGGGTACGCTTGTCGCTAGCTGGACGTATTACAAAGGCGAAGACAACAGCACGATCCTGTGGTGCGAGAACGGCGTGATGAAAATCGGTACGGATGAAAACGATCAAGTGATCGTGGAGCTCCGCAACGGTACGGTAGAAAAACATAAGGTTGGCGCTATCTCGACCAATGAGAAGCAGCTTTCAAGCGGTGTCATCGATGCCTTTATTTCTTCTATTGTAAATGATACGCCTGTTCCGATTCCTGGCGAAGAAGGACGCAAATCGCTGCAAGTTATTATTAGCGCGTTTGAATCGCAAGCTTCGGGCCAATTTATTCGTATGGCTTAATCCATAACTGCCATCCGTTCAGCAATACCTATGGTGTTTAGCTTCGGCTAACGTTGTAGGTATTGCTTTTTTTGCGTTTCAAACAAAGATGAGTAATTTCTAATTTACGCTCATAATCGTATTGATTTTTATAATGAAAACGCTTTAAAACCGTTGGGGCCACTGGAGTTGCGCAAAGTATGAGAAGCGGATGACTGTTTCTCATAATTGTTTTTTGGAGGGTTGTTTCCAGTTTTTGTGCCATGCTACAGGGATTTAGTGCATGTTACGATAGATGACGTACCGAAGAGCGATACAACTTTTGACAAACATGGAGGGATACGTTTGATGAAAAAGCATACAATCCGATTGGGAATCGCAACAGTAGCAGCTGCCGCATTAATGACCACAGGTTTTACGATGCCGCACGCAAACGCATCATCTATGCTGAAGCTTGATCCCAACATCGTTACTATAAATATGAATACAACTTCTGCATTAAAAGAGCTTGCCGATAAATACGGCTTTCAAATTACGAACTTGCCGAACGGCGTGTTTGTAAGCAATGTCGTTACCGTTACGAAGAAGCCGGACACAAGCACGGCAGCGAAGAAGCCGGACACAAGCACGGCAGCGAAGAAGCCGGGCACAAGCGCAGCGGCGAAGCCGGGCACAAGCGCGGCAGCGAAGAAGCCGGGCACAAGCGCGGCAGCGAAGAAGCCGGGCACAAGCGCGGCAGCGAAGAAGCCGGGCACAAGCGCGGCAGCGAAGAAGCCGGGCACAAGCGCGGCAGCGAAGAAGCCGGGCACAGGCGCAGCGGCCAAGCCGGGCACAAGCACGGCAGCGAAGAAGCCGAGCACAGGCGCAGCAGCCTCGATGAGCGATTTTCAATCGCAAGTGGTGCAGCTTGTGAACCAGGAGCGCCAAAAAGCAGGCTTGCCTGCCCTACAAGCAGACGCGCTGCTGACTAAAGTTGCAACGGCTAAAGCAAAGGACATGAACGACAACCACTATTTTGATCATAACTCGCCAACGTATGGTTCGCCTTTTAATATGATGTCTTCCTTTGGCGTGACTTATTCTTATGCAGGCGAAAACATCGCTTCCGGCCAGCAAACGCCGGCTGCCGTTATGGAAGCTTGGATGAACAGCCAAGGCCACCGCGATAACATTTTGAGCAAAAACTTTACCAAAATTGGCGTTGGTTATGTCAACGGCCAATGGGTACAAGAGTTTACCGGCTAACAATCAGAATCAGCTGCAACGCATAAGGACTGCGGGATAGGCCGCTTCAGTTACAGGCGGCCTGTCTCCATCCTGTTGCTTGTACATAAAGCAAAGCGGCGATCACAATTCGTTTTGCTTCAACATTAGGAGGATGAAAACATGAAAAAGATCATAACTGCGGCAGCATCCATCGGTTTGGCGCTTATGCTTGCAGGAGGACCTGCTCATGCAGCACAATCCACTTATACAGCGAAAGAAGGAGACACCTTTTGGAGTCTCGCTCAGAAAAACGGCATCACAATCAGCCAGCTTCAATCCGCTAATCCTAAAATCAATCCGCTTAACATTTATGCCGGCTTAAAAATTGCTATTCCAAGCCCGGCAGCCAAAGCTGCAACGGCTAAAACAGCAGCTGCCGGAGCGGTAACTGCCAAGGCAGCTTCGGCGCAGTCCATCATCGCCGGCGACGGCACGTCGTATGCTTTCTCCAAGACGCTTACAGTTAAAGCGACCGCTTATTCCTCTGCAGCTTCGGAAAACGGCAAATGGGGCGCTGTCGATTATTTTGGCAATCCGCTTAAACTGGGGACGATTGCGGTAGATCCGTCGGTTATTCCGCTTGGTACCAAGCTGTATGTGACCGGTTACGGCAGCCATAAAGGGCTTCCTGACGGCGGTTTTGTCGCCAAAGCAACGGATACCGGCGGCGCGATTAAAGGGAATCGTATCGATATTTTCATCCCGGGCACGCCAGCTGAAGTCAGCACGTTTGGCATTCAGAACATTAAAGTTTACATTTTAAAATAATATTCGTGTAACCGGCGCTTCCTCGGAGGCGCCGGTTTTTTATTTAGCCGCCTCTGTCCCGAGCAATACCGGGAGCGTTACAAGCTCGTAGCCTTCCTCCTCGAGTTCCTCAATAAGCGCCGGGAGCGCTTTAATCGTCCCGCTTAAATCTTCGCCTACGCCGCCTCCGGCATGCTGCAGAACGATAGAACCGGATCGCAGCGTTCGCCTTATATTGCGCAATATCGTTTCGCTGGAGCTGCTCTTCCAGTCCACAGAATCGACGTCCCAATTCGCAATCGTATAATTGTGGCGGCGAGCCCAGCGGACTTGAGAAGACATTAGTTCTCCGTATGGCGGGCGGATGAACCGCGGTTTATAGCCAACCGTTTCATCTATAATTTGTTCTGTATCCCCGATTTGCTTCTGGAATTGCGCAGCGGTCAACTTGGTAAATTCGGGATGGTTGAAGGAATGATTGCCAATGACATGGCCTTCGCGATGAATGCGCTCCACCAGGTCTTTATGTTTTTGGGCTTTATAGCCGATGACAAAAAACGTCGCTTTGACGTTATATTCCTTCAAAATATCTAATATTTGCGGTGTGAACCGCGGATCCGGCGCATCATCAAATGTTAATGCAACCCGTTTGGAGCTTCTGGAACCGTTTGTGACGAATGTTTCCGGATAACGCTGCCGCAGACGGACCCAGGACATATCTTGTGCATGGTGATCGGCAGCGGTTATGGCCGGTTTGGCAGCGGCGGCCTCAGCGTTCGCTCCTGCAGCAAGCAGCGGGCATAATAGAAGCAAAGCAAGGAAGCAGGCGGGCCAGCGATGGATGTTCAATCCGAATACGCCTCCTATTCTAAAGGAAATATGTAGCAGCCGGTAATAAAGACAACGTGTTTAGTGTGTCCGCCTTTGTTCGGTTTGATGCAAAAAAAAAGAAGCATGCGCCTGCAAACCGTAAACGGCTTGCCGGTGCACGCTTCTTCTAGACCGCAAGACAAGATGCGCTATATTTTAAAAACTTGAATCGTCCGTTGCAGCTGGCTGGCCATGGCCAGCATCTTTTCGGTTTCTTGTACAACGGCTTGTACAGAAACGATTTGTTCGTTCATTGATGCCGATACTTGCTCCGTACCGGCTGCCGATTGTTGTGTAATGGCGGAGATATTTTGAATCGACGAAGAAATATTGCGGGCGCCGTCCAGCATCGTATCGCTTTCGTCTGCGAACACGGCAATTTGTTTCGTAATAAATTGAATGCTGTCAACGATATCAATAAACACCTGTTCGGTTTCACGAATCCGCTCTGCCTGCAGGCTAACCACTTCTTCGTTAATTTTCATCATTTCAATCGTATGCTTGATGCCGTCGGTAATGCCTTTTACAAGGCTGAACACTTGCTTCGTCGACGTCATTGATTCTTCAGCAAGTTTGCGCACTTCCTGGGCGACAACCGCAAATCCTTTGCCGTGCTCGCCTGCACGGGCCGCTTCAATTGAAGCGTTTAAGGAAAGCAGATTCGTCTGGTCCGCAATATCCGAGATCGTTTTGGTAATCGCTGAGATGCCTTGGGCTTTTTGAGAAAGCTCCTGGATCGTCTCCGATACTTTAGTCGTGGCTTCAATATTTTTCCGCATGCCGTCCGCCTGCGTATCCAATGCTTCCCGTCCGCGTTCGACGAGGGAGAGGGTGGCTTGGGAACGGTTGTTCATTTCACGGGTGGAGTTGGCATAGCCGGTTACAAGCGTTTCGATTTCCGTAATGGAATTGGACATATCCGAGATGCTCTCGGAAATTTCGTTCGAGCCTTTGGCCAGCTCAGTGGAGGAGACAGCGACCTGCTCCATTGCGTTTTTAATATCGGTATTGCTTTCGAAGATCGTCCGGCTTGTTTCCGATACATGGCGCGTAATGGTCGTCGTTTCTTTTAAAATATCGCGTAATTTATCAATCATGCTGTTGAACGAATGGCCAAGCTCACCCAGCGAACCTGCAGACAGCATATCAATTTTTTGCGTGAAATCGCCTTTGGAGATGCGATATGCGGCGTCGGACATTTCGGCAAAAGAACCGCGAATGGTTTTATCCAGGAAAATAATTATAGGCTGCGCAGCTGCCGCGAGGACGACCGTTGCAATAATGCCAGTCAAAAAGGAACCGCCAGATGCAATAAGAATGACATTAAAAATGATCGCGATAACAAGCAGTGAAGCATAGTTCATAATGGTCAATTTTTTGCGAACACTTAATCCTTCAAACCATTCTCTCATATGTAAACGCTCCCTTTTAAATAATATCCATATTATAGCATCCGCTTTCGACATAGGTCTACAATCATATTGCTTATTTCCGATGCAACTCGACATAAATCGTTCTAAAGTATGAAAAAATGATGTATTTCACAACTTCCTATATTGTAAATAATTAGGATAACAATTATAATAGGCACCAAGTACCAAATGTAAGAAGCAAGTAAAAGTATAGAAAGGAGGAAATAAAGGATGGAGTTGGATGCTATGCCGTTGGCGAGACAAATTGATTTTGTATTTCGCCAACTCGAGAAGGAGCTTACGAATGCCGCTGCAGGAACTGTCATGATTCACATTCGCAACAATGCAATAGGCAAATTTGGCTTAAAGAACAACCCAATTGAAAGCAGAAACGGTAAATTGGAAACAGCCGAAAAAGGAATGACGCCAAAACAAGTCCAAGCTTTCAGACAACTGGCGATCGATGCACTAAAGCTTAGACGGGATTGGACGCATGGAGAGATACTGTACGATTTTTCCGTACGCCCTAATCAGGACTCTTGGTCGGCTAGCATCAGTTACGAATCGAATTATAATATGTCTAACTGGAGTTACCGCAATCCTACTTCCAATGCTTCCAAACTGCAAAGCTGGCGTGAGCTGTAGCGCCTTGACACGGCCGGCCGCACGGTATAAGCTTGGGTAAGATGCGATGAAGGGAACAAGTAGGAACGGAATTCATGCTTGCAGAGAGCCGGTGTCAGGTGCAAACCGGTGCATGTGCCGATTTTGAATGGGTCCCGGAGCAGGGCAGCGGAACACAATGGCCGGTCGCCAAAGCGGCTGCAGTTGTTAATGCCGTCCCGGTCCATTCCACGTTACGGAACCAAGGCTGGTCAGGCTTCAAGCCGGATACAGTGAATTAGGGTGGCACCACGGTCCTCGTCCCTTGCGGCGAGGGCCTTTTTGTGTTTTCAAATTTATTCAAGGAATAAAAGGGGTAGATGATTGTGGGTAAAGTATTATCGGGGATTCAGCCAAGCGGCAAGCTGACGCTCGGCAATTATATTGGAGCGATGCGCAACTTCGTTAAGCTTCAAGACTCGGAAGAATGTTATTTTATGGTAGTCGATATGCATGCGATTACTGTACCGCAGGAGCCTGAAGCGTTGCGGGAGCAGACGGAAATGGTAACGGCTCTCTTTATTGCTGCAGGCATTGATCCGGCCAAATCGAATGTTTTCGTGCAATCCCATGTGCCGGCGCATGCCGAGCTGGGCTGGATTATGACGACGCTCACCGGGATGGGCGAGCTTGAGCGAATGACGCAATTTAAAGATAAATCGCAGGGCAAAGAGTCTGTTGGCGCAGGGCTTCTTGTTTATCCGTCGCTGATGGCGGCTGACATTCTTGTTTACAATGCGGATCTTGTTCCGGTCGGAGACGATCAAAAGCAGCACCTGGAGCTGACTCGTGACTTAGCGCAGCGCTTCAATTCGCGGTTTGGCGACTATTTTACGATTCCAAATCCGTATATTCCGGAAGTTGGCGCACGCATTATGTCGCTGGATGACGCCAGCAAAAAAATGAGCAAAAGCAACCCGAATCCGGGCAGCTACATTGCACTGCTTGATGAGCCTAGCGTCATTCGCAAAAAAATTAGCCGGGCGACAACCGATTCCGGCCGTGAAGTGAAATATGATCCGGAGAACAAGCCGGAAATCAGCAACCTGATCAGCATTTATGCGCAAGTATCGGGGCTTTCGATCCCTGAAATAGAAGCCCGTTTTGAAGGGCAGGGCTATGGGCCATTCAAAAAAGAATTAGCGGAACGGATTGTAGAGCTGCTTGAACCGCTGCAGCAGCGTTATTATGAAATCCGGAAATCGGGCGAAATTCACCGCATCCTGAAGGAAGGCGCAGCGAAAGCATCTCTTATTGCCAACCGGACGGTAGCGGATGTTAAAGAACGGATGGGCTTCCTCGCGCCGCGCGGTTAATATGTCCGGAAAAAGAACGGATAAAGAAAAGAAGCTTGCTGAAATCAGCAAGCTTCTTTTCTTTATGACAAGCGCAAGCGGCGGGAAGCTGGAGGAAGGCTCGGCCGCCTATCGCGTTATTGCTTAGGCTGGAATCCTTGGCGCCGCAGCGATCTGCCGCGAACGATAAACCCGATGCCGATAAAACCGATTGTGACGATGCTGAGCAGCAGCGTGTACCAAAGGTTATGGCTGATGGATATAGCGGTTGCAGACATTAGAAGCGTCGAGATAACAGCAAAAAGCAGCGAAAGCGGTTTAGACATCAGTGATCTTCCTTCCGAGTTTTTAAATATATTTTTTACGGAGTGAGCATAGATTCCTGAACCCTGCACATAATAAGCTTGCAACACACACCACGTGCAGAATTGAAAGGAGAAATTCCGTATGGCAAGCAGAAACAGCAACAGCAACTCTCTAGTGGTACCACAAGCAAGCCAAGCACTCCAGCAATTGAAGATGGAAGCTGCTCAATCTCTGGGCGTACAAATTCCACAAGATGGCTACTATGGTAACGTATCGACTCGTGACGCTGGCTCGCTTGGCGGCTACATCACGAAAAAGCTGGTTCAAATTGCTGAGCAGCAACTGTCCGGCGGAACCCGTTAATCGTTACTATACACAACCAAAACACAGGGCTCAAGGAATCTATTCCTTGGGCTCTTTTTTTTATTTGCTACCATAAGAAGTCCGCCAGGCTAACCGGAGAAAAGGCTGACCCGCACATGGTGCGAATCAGCCTTATGCCGTTGTTCCGGACGGCTAAGCTGCTATTAGTTTAACACAGCTTTAATACGAATTCATCCGAAGTCTTTTGGAGAGCCGGTCGCTGCTGAGCCAGCCGACATAGGAGCCAACGGTTTCGAATTGTTTGTTCATCGCCAGCACCGCAACAAACGGATATTGCTTTCTGTGCCGGTAACGAACGTCCGACCAGCGTACCTCGTAACCCCAGGAATGTTCAATCGTTTCCGCACAAGCAAACTTGGTCAAATATAAAAAGGAGCGGATAGCCGGATCGTTTTTGGATTTGGCGACAGCCGGGTGGCTGGAGCATTCCACGTGGTCGATCCATTTCAGTTTTTTGCCCTGCAGCTTGCCGACGGCGAAGGTGCCGTCTCCTGTCCGTTTTACGATATGCCAGACGTTGAGCGAGATGGTCGGAATAAGCAGATACCTGTCTGAACTAAGCGGAGCGCTGTCCAAGGACGGAAGCAGCTTCAGCAGCGTTTTGTTAGCCCAAGTCCGCCAAACGAAATAAGCGGCCGTAAACAAATATAGCAGCGGGAAAATGATGGCCGGATCAGCAGCGCCAACCGCCCACAGCACAATGGCAACAAGGTGGGTAACAAAAATGACCGGATCGAAAATATGGATAATGTTCCACGATATCCACTTTTCATTAAACGGCCGCATCGCTTGTGTTCCGTATGCGTTAAACAAATCCGACAACACATGAACGACAACCGCCAGCAGCACCCAAGCCCCCACATGCAGCCATGGCAAACCGCCTTTGTAAATAAGCTGCAATAACCCCGTTATAAGTATGGTCCAAATGGCGATCGCCGGAATGGAGTGGGATATGCCGCGGTGGTTGCGAATATAAATTGCATTGCCGCGTATACGAAGCAGCGTGTCCAGGTCGGGCGCTTCTGATCCGATAATGGTGCCGATCAGCACTGCCGCGCTGAAGGTGGGGCTGGATGCCACTACAGGATCGGCCATAGCTAGTCCGCCAAGCCCGATACCCATAACAAGATGAGTGCCAGTGTCCATTTTGTTTGATCCTCCTAGATTGAAGCATCCCGGCTTTTTGACCGGAATGACATTTTTACTGTAGTATCAACGAAGTGGCCAAACATTATCAATGAGAACAAAGATGGAGGACTTTGCATGCATATTTGCTTTGCAGAATATAAAATTAGTCCGGAATACAGGGAACCTTATTTAGCCTATACAGGAAACTTGCTTGCATCAGGAAAATACGAAAGCCTTACATTATATGAAGGTACGGATCAGCCGTGCCTCTTCGTCGAAGTCTGGACCGCCGGATCGGCGGAAGAAGCCGAACAAATTAAAGAAGAACGCTGCGATGAGCGTTCTTCTTGGTATCGGGTGAGCAGCTGGATTGACGGCGGAGCCGCTAAAATGCATGTGTGGACATTCCGGCCGGTTCAGCCTTGAAGATAAGCGCCGAGCCGCGCGGCAGCGGCTTGTTATCTGCCGGAAACCGTGCCGACCGTAGCGGTTCCGAGCGGCGTTTGGTTCGTTATGGTACCGCCTTGGAACGGATATTCGTAGTTGATTGGTCCATCAAATGTGACATAATCCAGATTCAGCGTCAGCAGCAAATAACGCATGCCGGTTGAAGGATCGCTGATGATAATATGGTCGCGGCCAGCCGCTTCGATAATGCCGGTAAAAATTTTGGCGTTCCATTCTTTGTTGTTTTCATACGTCATATAAAAGGTAGCTTTTTTGCCCCGGTTCAGGCGGAGAATGTTTTCGACGTAAGATTCTTCAGATTGAACCGTGACGATGTTGCCGCCTGTCGGCGTTACGAACGAACCGCTGGGCACAGCAGCCGGGCTCATGGACGGGCCGCCGGTAACTTGGCTTGGCGCAGCCATAGGCGCTTGAAATTGGGGATGGTGAAAACCTGCATTCGCATTCGGATAATACGGCATAAAGCCTGCGTTTCCATTGTAGCGGAATTCCCCGCCTGCACCTTGATTAGCACCTTGATTGTTGTAGCCGAATACCATTGTGTTTGTTCCTCACTCTCTGAAATTGAAGTTATCGTTTAATAAACTCTTGGGCAATCTTCCTGGGTAGGAATAAAGAAACAATGCGCTTTAAACCGACCGCTGTTGGACTGGTTATACCATGTATCGGGACATTCGTTTGCCGGCCGGAAAAACCATAATGCGTTGGAAGCCGGGCGTGTGCGTTCGCCGTTAATGACGCGTCTTGCAAGACGAATTTCGCTGTCCCTTGCGCTTTGATAAAAGTATCCGTTTTGCGTTGCTTCAAAGCCGCCGGGGTTCTGGAATACCATTTGCGGGATGGAGCGGATATTTCTAAAGTCCAAGCAGTTGGCAAGCACACGATTCACGCCGACATTGCCAACCATCAGCATGCCAAGCTCGCCCTCGCTTTCGGCTTCCGCCCTCATAAGCCGGGCCAGCATTCTAACGTGTTCGTCATTGGCCTTTATGACCGCCATGCTCGCTCGCTCACTTCCTTTTCATTCTGGATTCATCACATACTTCTAGGCGTGCAACCACATACTTAGTGTATTGGCCTAAGGGTAAAAGGGTTCCAAATCTGTTCACATTTTGAGTGGCGAAATGATGAACAATGAGGAGCGGCGTTGTCACATTTTCATTTTTTTTGGTATGATTAAGTCGGTTTAAAACTGGAATAAAAGGCGTTTATGCGTCTTGTTTCTTAACCCGGGAGGCTTGTTGCGTGTTACTTAAAGATTTAATCCAATTAACCAAGCCGCGCCTGCTGCTGCTGAACGTCGTTGCATCCCTTGCCGGATTTTGGGTGGCTTCCAAATGGCATATCCATTGGGGACTCCTGATCTGGATGCTGATTGGTACAACCCTTACCATTGCTTCCGCATGTGTCATCAATAATTATTGGGACCGTGAGTTGGACAAAAAGATGGATCGCACCAGTGATCGGCCGCTGCCAGCAGGCAGAATGACGCCGTTATTTGTATTAACCTACGGAATTGTTCTTGGCATTCTTGGCGTAGGCATATTGTTTGTGCTTGTGAATCCTCCGGCCGGATGGCTGGGGCTGCTTGGCTGGGCTGTGTATGTGTTTGTGTATACGATGTGGCTGAAGCGCACTTCGACGTGGAATACGTCGATTGGCGGCATTTCCGGAGCAATGCCTCCGGTCATCGGTTATGTTGCCGTGACCAATGAAGTGGATATCGGCGCATGGCTGCTGTTCGCCTTTTTGTTTCTGTGGCAGCCGGCGCATTTCTGGTCGCTTGCCATCCGGAAGGTGGAAGAATACCGGGCGGCCGGCTTCCCGATGCTTCCCGTTGTGAAAGGCATCAACCGGACCAAGCTGCAAATGATTCCTTACGTCGTATTGCTTATTCCGGCAGGCATTTTGTTCTATGTATATGACTATGTCGGCATCATCTTTTTGGTTGTATCGACCATCTTCAGCATTGCGTGGTCTATTCATACGCTTGGTGGCCGAAAAGCCGCCAATACGGACAAATGGGCGAAAACAAACTTTATGTATTCAATTAACTACCTTATGCTTATTCTCGTCATCATGATTGTGGATACCTCGGGTTTGTATTAATTTACTGCAGAGGAGAAATAAACCGTGGCGTTTGTGCGCAAGCATGCATTTAAAATCGCAGTACTCGCGCTTTGCTTAAGTTTTGGTATTTATTTGTTTACGACAAAGGTTATCCAGAAGGAAGAGGCGCTGCCTGTCGTACAGGCCGCACCTTCCTTTCAGCTAACCGATATAGACGGCAATTCGGTGTCATTGGAATCGACGAACGGCAAAGCCCGTATCGTCTATTTCTATTTTGCGAACTGTCCGGATGTGTGCCCGCCAACGACGTTCCTGCTGTCTCAAGTGCAGGAGAAGCTGAAAAAGGAAGGAACGCTTGGCAAGAAGGCGGAGCTGATTTCCATTACCTTTGACCCGGACCGGGATACGCCGGACGCGATACGGGCATTTGCGGAACGGAACTTCGCCGACCCGGAGAATGGATGGGAGTTTCTGCGGGCAATGATGAGGACGCTACGCTGCAGCTGGCAAAAGATTTTGGCGTTGGCGTCATGAAGGATGAAGAGAACCATTCGTTTATCCATATGAATGTCATTACGCTTGTGGACAAGCAGGGGAAGGTTCGCAAATATATAAACGGAAGCGAAGAGCAGTTAACGGCGGACGATATTCTCGCTGAACTAAAAAAGCTGATGTAGCTCCTAATGCGCAGGCACTTTGACAAGGTATAAAAAATCGCTTTTTAAACGTCTTACAAGGCGGGAGAGGAAGCCACAGACCATGAGCATTTTTTTGCACATACTTGTTAACAACGTTATTCCGCTCTCTATCATGATTGCGCTTGGCATTGTGATGCAGCGTGCATTTTCCTTACATATTAAAACATTATCCAAGCTGAACTTTTATATTTTTTCTCCCGCTGTTATTTTTAATCTTCTGTACACCACGCCGATTTCAGTGCAGCTGATTGGCAAAGTATTGCTGTTTATCGTCATTTTTATGGTGCTGCAGGCGGTTTTTGTCGAGCTGGTCGTACGGGTGCGGAAGCTGGATGGCGGGATGCGGGGAGCTATGCGCAACAGCGTATTGTTCTACAACAGCGCCAACTATGGAATCCCGATTAACCAGCTTGCTTTTTCGGCAAATCCGTATACGCTTTCAATTCAAATCATTGTCATGATGACCCAATCGCTTATTCCAAACACATGGGGGATTTATTCGGTTAACGCACATAAAAGCGACATGAAGTCGATTATGCGGACCGTCCTGTCGATGCCGATTATTTATATTATCCCGATTGCTTTTGCGCTGCGGGGATTCCATGTCTCTATCCCGCTTGCGATTGATACGCCTATTCAATATTTGTCCAATGCGTTTATCGGCACAGCTTTAATTACGCTTGGCGTACAGCTGGGCAATATGAGCTGGCGCATTAAGCCGGCGCTGCTCGCGAATGTGCTGCTGGCGAATGCGCTGCGCCTGATTGCCGGTCCTGCACTGGCGGCCGCCGTCACCTGGGGGCTTAGCCTAATGATCCATATGGACTGGATGACGGCATCTGCCTTAATTGTATCTTCAGCGGTTCCGACCTCGCTCAGCAGCGTTCTGCTTGCCGTGGAGTTCGACAACGAGCCGGAATTTGCATCGCAGGCTGTTTTTTTATCCACCTTATTCAGTATCGTTACTGTAGCGCTGGTTATTTATTTCGTTCAAATCTGATCTTCTTTGGTCCAGGGAGAAGCGGGCGGAGGGTATAGGATATAAGCTTCCAGTCCTGCTTTTTCCAGCTGCTCGATTAAGTATTCCTCGGGGGTATGCTCGACGCCGGGATAACTGCGCCTTGTATAAATATGCTCGGCATCGGGGAACGCTTCACGCAGCATGCCGCGAATTCGTTTGCCGGAAGAGTCATTGTCCAAAAACAGATACAATTCAGCTGTGCCAACCTCTTTGCGAAGCTTCTCGATCCGGTCCGTTCCCGGCGTTCCGAATGTGCAATAAACGGGCACTTCATCGCTTAATACGCGGCGGAGCTTGCTTTTATCGTTTTTTCCTTCCACTATAATCGCGATATTCTCCATCGTTGCTCACCTCGCCTACAGTATGGAAGTTCGATGTGCGGAAGTCAATTCAGCCTCCTCCGCTTGCTCGCGCCGCCATACGGTTCATATCCGGCCCATAATGAAAGAACGGCCTTCAGACGAAGGCCGTTCTTAAAGGGTACTTCATACATTACCAGATGGAGCAAGCACATACGATAATGACGAGCAAAATGAACAATACGAGGATGAATCCGAAGCTTCCTGTGCCATGTCCGCCATGTCCATATCCGTAGCCTTTAGGTTCAACACATCCTGACATCTGTGAAGTCACCCCTCTCTCGCTTTTTCAGTGGAGGTCTCTGCAGCCGCCGTTCGTAGTAAGCGGGGTATTTAGCCATCGCAGCCGCTAGACACAATGTATCTTATGTACCGGGATGACGAATGCCTTGTGCATTCACCCAGTTCGCGAAAAATGGGTGTTTGACCGGTAGGTGCGGTTTTTCCGGTAAAACGGAAGGATGGAGACGGCTACCATAAGCACGAGAAAAGCAATGTAGTAAGGGGAAAGCTGATCGCGCAGCTGGCCGGCCAGCACCGGACCCAGGAATGCGCCGATGGAATACGCAATGGAAAGAATCGAGAAGGTGCGGCCGTAACGTTTGCCGCCGCTTTGCTCGATCAGCAGCGTCGGAATGGCGGGAAGGACGATGCCCTTCGCCATGCCGAGCAGCAGCAGCATCACGGCCAGCGGCAGCGGCACGCCGGCTGCAATGCCGTAGTACAGGATGGCAAGGAGCAGAGCTCCCCATAATGTCCGCATAAACGGCGAAAGCCGGTTCAGGAACAACATGCTTAGCGTAATGAGCGCGCCAAGGCTGACTACGGAAAAAAGCAGCCCGGTTGTCAGGATAGAATCTTTGCCCGTCCCCATCAGCGGCAGCTCAAACGATAATATCCCTTGCGCGCAGCTGGTTGCAATCGGCAGCGCATAGACCAGCCACGGAATGCCGCCTTCCGGCTGATTCGCCGCGGCCGGCGCCGGCTTCAGCGCCTCCGGACCAGCGCCTTTACCGGCAGCGGGCGCCTCCGGCAATGCCGGAATGTCCCGAATAAAAAACAGCGCGCATATCGAGGTGCCGATTAATATCCAGCCTAAGGCGTAAAAGGCGGTGGAGAAACCGATTTGTGCGACAAGCAATGCGCCAGCGGCCGGCGAAATGACGGAAGCGAGCGTGTGGACAAGCCCGTTGCCGGCCATCAGCTTGCCTTGTTTGGCAAGATCGCTGGTCATGCGCGCCAGCAGCGCAAGGCAGGCAGGCGATAAGAAGGCGAGCACAAAGCCGCTGAAAGAGCGCAGCACAAGCAGCTGCCATGGATTGCTTACATGAGCCTGGAACAGCAAAATGATTCCGGCAAACATTAAGCTAAGCACGATAAAGATACGGCTGCCAAACCGGTCGACGCTGTATCCTGCAGCAATGTTGCCGGGGAGATGGGTGATGGAGTACATGCCCATCATCAGCCCGATAAAGGATGGGGCGGCACCTAACGAAATCGCAAACGGCGTTAAAATCGGGTATTGGGCGTGCAGATCAAAAAAGGCGACAAACAAAAACAGATAAAGCCAGATGGCTGCTTTCACAGCTCGTTCCCCTCGCGTTTGACTTGGCGCTTTGCTGCCGTATAAACTACTTGTACGTCAAAGCTGGACGGGTTATGACTCGTTTGTCCATCGGGGGCCGGCAAGCGTTTACGGGCGCCCTTTTGGTCGGGTATAATATTTTGTAATACAACCTGCGGTACGTTATAATGGGAGGGATTGCGCTTTGGATTTTTTGAACTTTGCCAACTACGACTGGGATACATGGACGCAGTTTTTTAAGGAGCACTGGCTAGTGCTTGTTATTGCGCTTGTTGTGCTGCTGCTGATTATCCGGATTGTGAAGACGTTCGTAAAATGGGCGATTGTGGCCGTTATCGTGATCGGCGTCGTCGTATACAGCGGCTACAGCATGGATGATCTGAAGGCGCTAGGCTCCAAAGTAGCGGACAATGTGAAGCAGGAAGCGGTAAACGCGATGGTCGGCGAACTGAACGACGCTGCTTACACCGTGAATGATGACGGGACGTTTACGGTCAAGACGGATCATCTTCAATTGACCGGAACGCCGGGGAATAACGAAGTATCCGTTTCGTATCGGGGAACGCCGCTTGGCAAATGGCAAATTGACAACACGATCCAGACGCTTATCGACCATGCTAAGCAAAACGCATCGCGATCCTGACGGCAATTGCCCGTTAAAGATCACGTATATGCTTATGTTTAAATGAGAATGGTTTTACCACTTAAGGAGGCATCATGATGGACGGTTTATTGGCGATTCGCAATTTCGAGCCGGTATCCGCGGTCGTGCTCCTTCTTCTGATTGGCTCGCTTGTGCAAGGCATTGGAAGGGGCGCGTCGGGTTCTGCGAGGCGTCTTTTTCTTTTTGTTTGGGAAGCAGCCGTGATCCTCGTATGCCTCGCGGCCTCCGGCCGAATCGCCGGACTGGTGTCGCCGGCAGCGGCGGATTGGCTTTCGCGGAATGTAGCGGTACCTGAACGCGAGCTTGGCTGGATCGAGCAGCTGTGGTACACCTTATGGACAAGCGTAAGGGATTTCCCGCTGCTGCGGTACGGCGTTATTTTTCTGATCAGCTATTTGCTGCTCCGTCTCATGGCTTCACTGCTGGAGCCGTATGCCGTTTCCCTGATGGGCAAACTTATCGGCGGCCGCAAGAGGCCGGCGGCGGAGAAGCTGCCCGGCCAGCAGGCTGCGAGCAGGGCGGTCGGGGCTGTGATTGGCGCAATTCATGGCGCGGGCCGCTCCTTTGTTTTTATGGCGCTGCTGTTTGTGTATGTATCGCTGCTGCCGGGCTGGCCGCTTGCGGGCCAGATCGGGCAATCGCCGCTTTACAAGCAAACGGCCGATCTGCTTGAGCCTGTTGCAGGCAAAGCGCTTGCAGGCAAAGGGCCGGTGCTGGCGGAAGCGGTACAGGCGGAATTTAAAAACATATTGGAGCGTAAGTATGAAATCGTCGATTATAATATTCCTTCGGATATCGGCGAAGCAGCCAAGCAAATTACGAAATCGTCGGCTACGGATGAAGAGAAGGCGCGTGCGTTGTACCGCTGGGTAGGGACGCGCATATCGTACGATTGGGACAAAGCCGACAACTATGTTGAAAATGGCGTCTGGAAAGAGCAAACGCCGGAGGAGACGTTTGCTGCCCGCAAAGGCGTATGCATCGATTATGCACGCCTGTATGCGATGATGGCGCGTTCCGTCGGGCTTGAAGTCCGCGTAGTAACCGGCATGGGAGCAGACGGACGCGGCGGATTCGGGCCGCATGCCTGGAATGAAGTGAAGCTTAACGGGCGCTGGGTGCCGCTTGATGCGACATGGGCGTCTTCGGGAGACTGGTTTGACGCTCCTCATTTTGAACAGACCCACATCAGGGATGTATAATAATAAACACAGTTAATTTTACCGGATGCGAGGTGATAGCGTTGTCTGACGATCCGCAAAAAAGGGAGATCGTGAACCGGCGCAATTTTTCTTTTCGATTGAACTTATTTTTCTTTGCTGTTTTTGCTTTGTTTAGCGTGCTGATTGTTCGTCTTGCGATATTGCAGTTCGTAGAGGGGCCGACCTTAAGCGCGGCAGGCAATGAAAAAAGCACGCGCAGCGTCAAAATCGCGCCGATCCGCGGCAATATTTATGATTCCACCGGCACGGCGATCGCTTATTCAACCTCTACGCAATCGTTATATTTTACTATTTCTCCCGAGTTTAAAAAGGCGGATTCGCAAAAAATTGCGCAAAGCCTGGCAGATGTATTTAACAAATACGGCGATGCAAGCAAAGCGATGACGGTAGACGATATTATCCGCCAAATGGACCTTGATTTCCGCATTAATACGATATCCGTGCCGCGCCGCATCAAATCCGGCCTGACCAATGCGGAAGTCGCTTATTTTATGGAGCACCGTTCGGAATTCCCGGGAATCGACATTGTCGAGGAAAGCGTCCGGAACTATAACAAGGATACGATCGCGGTCCAGCTCGTCGGTTATTTGAAGAAGTTCAAAGGCGTCCGCGAGTCGATGGAGACGTATAAAAACATAGCGAAAGAGGAAGACCCTGCGCTGCAGTATTTGGATGAAGAAGACGTAGGCGTCGACGGCCTGGAGCTGATGTACCAAAAGGAGCTTCGCGGCAAAAACGGTCTGAAGACGTATCCGGTTAACAACTCCGGCGAAATTATCGGTCCGGTGCAAGTAACGAACCCTGAGAAGGGTGACGATCTTTATTTGACCATCAATAAAAATGTGCAGCTCACTACGGAGCAGGCCATTATGGACCAAGTGAAGAAAATAAGCACCTCCTCCAGTCCGGCGGAGCGGGCGGAATATGCCAAAACGGGCTATGCCGTTGCGATGGAAGTGGATACCGGCAAAGTGGTCGCCATGGCGAGCATGCCGGACTACGACCCGAATTTGTGGGCGGGCGGAAGAATCAGCAAAGACGATTACGAGAACATCATGTGGGTCATGAATAACGGCACAATCCGTCAGGTTTACGCCAAATATGATACACAAAAGGAACAAAACCGGCATCCGTCTTCGCTGGTGCCGCCAGGCTCGACCATGAAGCCGCTCTCCATTCTGATCGGCTTGAACGAAAAACTGTTTACAACGACTTCGACCTATAATGATACCGGCGCTTTTTATTTCGGTAAGGAAGGCCATCAGGTTAAGGTCGGCAATGCTTCAGGACACGTATACGGCTTGCTTGATCCGGCCAAGGCGATTGCCAAATCGTCCAACCCGTTTATGGCGGCGATGGTCGGCAACCAGCTGTATATGCGCGACGGCAAAAAAGGCATCGACATCTGGGATAATTACATGACCCAGTTTGGCCTCGGCGTTTCGACGCAAAGCGGGCTTGCGGGCGAGCTGACCGGGATTAAGGAATATTACAATGAATCCCAGTCAGGCAGTGCGCAGTCGGCATTGGTTTATGCGGCGTTTGGCCAGCAGGGCCGTTATACGACGCTGCAGCTGGCGCAATACGCTGCAATGCTTGCCAACCACGGCAAGCGGATGAAGCCGCAATTCGTCGAGAAGATTGTTGATTCGGACGGCGAAACGGTGCAAGGCTACTCGCCGGTTGTGCTGAATACGGTAACGTTCCCGGATGCCTATTGGAAAGAAATCGAAACCGGCATGTCGCAAGTTAGCGTGCAAGGTTTCGAAGGCGTCAGCTACACGTATGAACGCAAAACCGGCACATCGGAACAGTCCGTTGCCGGACGTTTGGCCGATAACGGCGTATTTATCGCTTATGCGCCTGCAGATCATCCGAAGCTGGCTGTAGCGGTTGTTATCCCGGACGGCGGTTTCGGCGGCTGGAGTGCGGCGCCGGTTGCGCGTAAAATATTTGACGCGTACGATGCAGAGGTCGGCTTGTACGGCACGCCGAAAAAACCGGCGGCCGACACCGGAACCGGTGCCTCCAATACCGCCGCAGGCAACACCGCTGCAGGCGACACCGCTGACAGCAATGGAACCGGCGCAGGCACTGACGGCCATTAAAATCATCATCGGGTCCGGACTATCGAACCTGCCCCGATTGCTTGCAGCTTTTCAAACCGCCTGCTGGAGCCAGCGATGCTCCGGCAGGCGTTTTTTTGTGCCAAGCGGGAACCGTGCGGTCCGCTTGCAGGTCGGCTTCCCGCCCGCAGAGCGCCAAACCGCTTGCAGGCGGCTGAGCAGAAGAAGAGCATCTGAACGCTTGCAGGAAGAAAGTTTCACTAGGGAAACTTTTTTGCATAGAATAAAAAAATAGGAGTACACTAATCCTTCCCATTCAGCGGAGACAGGAGGATAACCGTAATGAACAAATGGCGAAATATCCATCCCGCGCTCAAACGATTGATGATGACCATATTGTTTTTATCGGTGACCGCGCTTATTGTTTCATGCGGCTGACGGCGGATCAACCATTTGGATTACTCGTAAAATGTGCTAAAATGGGCAATGAAGAAGAAGCTAGAGACGAGACAGACTTAAGGGAGGTTCGGATGGGAGACTACAAGCTGGTTGCGCTTGATATGGACGGAACGCTGCTGAATGAACGAAGCGAAATTAGCGCCGAGAACGCTGAATGGATCCATAAAGCATTGGATGCAGGCGTGGTCGTCAGCTTTTCGACGGGCAGAGGTTTTCAAAGCGCTTTGGTGTATGCTGAGCAATTGGGTCTTGAAACGCCGATGATAACCGTTAACGGCGGCGAGCTTTGGGCTAAACCTCATGTGCTTCACCGCCGTACTTTGCTTGACGCACAGCTGGTCAGAAGGCTGCATGAGCTGGCATTGGAGCATGAAGAGCCATGGTTCTGGGCGTATTCGACAGCCGGGATCTACAACAAGGAGAAATGGATTGATCCGGCGGAAAGCTATGATGCGTATCACTGGCTGAAGTTCGGCTACTATACGGAAAATGACGTTATTCGCGAGCGTATTTATGAAGAAGTGTCCGCCTGGGGCGCTTTTGAAATTACGAATTCGTCGCCGGCCAATTTGGAGCTGAATCCGGTTGGCGTTTCGAAAGCTTCGGCGCTGCGCGAGCTTTGCGGGCTGCTGGGCATCAGCATGTCGCAGGTTGTAGCCGTCGGAGACAGCTTGAATGATATTGCCGCCATCCGGGAAGCGGGACTTGGCGTTGCCATGGGCAACGCACAGGAAGCGGTGAAAGAAGCGGCGGATATTGTTACGTTGACGAATAATGAGCACGGGGTGGCGCATGTGATCCGCAATTACGTGCTGAAAGGTTGATCGTCCATGTGGGTTGAAGTATTAGGCTGGATTATCGTCATCGTATTGTTTGCAGTAGGTATGGCGGGTACAATCTATCCGATTCTTCCGGGCGCTGTGGCGATTTATGCGGCATTTTTTGTGTATGGCTTTATGATTTCGTTTTCGCCGTTTGGCTGGGTATTCTGGACGCTGCAGACGCTTATAGTAGCGCTGCTGTTTATAGCCGATCATGCGGTCAATGCATGGGGCGTGAAACGGTTTGGAGGCTCCAAGGCTTCCATTGTCGGAAGCACAATCGGTCTTATTATCGGCCCGTTTGTCATTCCGGCTTTTGGCCTTATTATCGGTCCTTTTGCCGGGGCGGTGCTTGGCGAATTGTACGCGAGATCCAGCTTGGAACAATCGCTGAAGGTGGGCTTCGGCTCGCTGGTCGGCCTTTTTACTAGCGTTGTGGCCAAAATTGTACTGCAGCTGCTTATGATTGTTTTGTTCATTATTTGGCTGCTCGTTTAACGGCGGGCATAGAAAAACCCGTTCGGATACATACGCATTAATAAGCGGGCTGGCGGGCACAAAATAAAGACAGATTGAAGGACTTCCATTTATGTTAAAGAAAGATTCTTTGTTAAAAGGCACCGTCATTTTGGCGATGGCTGCGCTAGTCGCGAGAGTGCTTGGCGTATTCCAGCGCGTGCCGCTCGATTATATTATGAAGGATGCGGGCGATGCTTATTTTGGCGTCGCCAACACGGTTTATTTAACTTTGCTTGTTATTGCCACAGGGGGAATCCCAAGCGCAATCAGCAAAATGGTATCCGAGCGTTATGCGCTGCAGCGCCCGGAAGAAGCCCAGCAAATTTATAAGGCGGCGCTTCTGTTCGGTATTGTAACCGGTCTTATTATTACGGCGCTTCTTTATGTATTTGCGCCTTATTATGCGATTCATATCGTAAAAACACCTGGTGCGGAGACGTCGATCCGGGCGATTGCGCCTGCGCTGCTGCTGTTTCCGGTCATCGCGATGATGCGCGGCTACTTCCAGGGGCGGCAAATGATGGCGGCCGGCGGCATCTCGCAAATTGTCGAGCAGATTATGCGGGTAGTGGTCGGCGTCGCCATTGCATTCCTCTTTTTCTCATGGGGATGGGGGGACCGCTGGACGGCTGCTGCGGCCACTTTCGGCAGCGTATTCGGCAGCATCGGCGCGTTTATCGTCATGTTGTGGTTCGCCCGCAAGCTGAAACGCCAGGACAAAGCAGCTGCGGCTGAGGCAGGCGAAGCGGCGATTCAGGCGAAGCCGGCGGCTCCGGTATTGAAGCTGAGCGCTATTTACCGGGAAATATTCAAGATGTCGATTCCCGTCGTAGTGACGGGTATGACGGTTCAGCTCATTTATTTGTTCGACTCTTCGTTTCTCGTCCGTCTGACGGAATCGTTCTACAGCTACAGCACGGCGGTGGATGTGCTCGGCCAGTTTAACTTCAAAGCCCAGTCGATTGCTGGCATTCCGCCGATTCTTGCGATTGCGCTCAGCCAGTCGATTATTCCGGTCATCTCCGCCGCATATTCCGTCCGGAATATGCGCGAGGTACAGCGGCAATCGTCGCTTGTCATGCGTATCGTAGTGTTTACCGGCGTACCGGCTGCGCTCGCGCTTACCGTAACGGCTTATTCGGTGACAGGCTTATTGTTTTCCGGCACGGACGGCAGCGGCATCGTGGCTGTATTGACGGCAGGAACAATATTTCAAATAACAATGATGACCAGCAACTCTATTTTGTTCGGTCTTGGCAGGCCTTCTGCACCAATGAAGCATACGCTGATCGGCATCGCCCTTAAAATAGTGCTGAGCATTGCGCTTGCGCCGCTGATGGGCATTTACGGTTTAATTGTATCTTCAACCATTTGTTTTATTATGATTACTTGGATGAATCTGGAGCATATTCGCCGGATCACGAAGCTGAATGTGCTTGGCGGCCGCTGGCCGGCCTATATGGCGGCGATTGTGGTTTCCGCCGGAGCTGGCTACGGCGTTGACGCTGGTTTGCGGGCTTTGCTTGCCGGACTGCCGGACAAGCTGGCATTCCTTATTGCTGCGGCTTTTGCCGGCGGCATGATGGTGATTTTATATATCGGGCTGCTGGCGGTTCTTCGTGTCGTTACGCCGGAAGATGCCCGGTCGTTCCCGGGTCCGCTGCGCAAAGTGTTTGTCCGTTTGACCCGAAACCAGAACGAGAACCAATCCGGAGGTACAGCATGAGCCACTTTACAATGATCAATGAGCAAGTAACCGACTCCATTAAAGCGATGCAGGCGATGCCGGAGCATACGCATGAAGTGATGGGGCTGCTGGTGCGGACAGCCGAATGGCTTCGGTCAATAGGCTCCACGCAGTGGGGCGCTTTGCTGGAGGGGGAGGATACGCACAATACCGCCGATGCGGTGCAAAGAGGAGACGTGTATCTGTTCCGTGACGGCGAGACGCCGGCGGGCGTGGTGATGCTGCTGCGGGAGCCAAGTGCATGGGACTGCGAGCTGTGGGGGAAAGAAGGCCACGAAGGTGCCGTCTATTTGCACCGGCTTGCCATCAACCGCAAGTACAGCGGCCTGGGCGGCTCGATTTTGCGCTGGGCAGAGTCAGGCATCTCATTCCCTGGCGTGGACCGGATCCGGCTGGACTGCATAAGCGATAACCGTTATTTGAACTCGTTCTACAGCGGGGCGGGTTATGAGAACAAAGGATTAGCTCCAACCGGCTTTTACAAATACGAAAAACGAATCAAATAACCCATTTTTATAACGCGGAACAAGCCTTATGCGGCTTGTTCTTTTTTGTTTGGATTGAATTCCATACATTTACAAATTGGAAGATTTTGATTACAATGATAGTCTAAATCTACTATTTTTATAGGTAACATTGGGAGAGGGGAATTAAATTTGATGAAATGGAGCAGGACCAGAAAGCCTATCTTTTTTTTGTTTGCGCTAGTGCTTGTTTTTGTTGCGGGCTGTAAAGCGGTTGGAGGGGTGGATTTCAACCGTGTTCTGAAGCAATCCTTAGAAGTGACTTCAGCTGAAAGCAATAACACGATCGAACTAAACCTGCTCGTAAACGAAGAAGCTTCCGAATATATGTCAGAGGAAGAAGCGGATTTGCTTCAATTGTTTGCCCATACGAAGCTGGAGCTTGATCAAGTGAAACAGCAGGACGACAGCCATGTATCGCTGAGCGGCAAGCTGAAGTTCGGGACGGATTTGGCTGCTGGCATCGGCTTTAAGGCTGCTGTATCGGACGAGAAGGCCGTTATTGAGATTGAAGGCGCGAAACATCCGTTTGTATTGGATATGACGGGAGAAGCGCTTGCCGAGCTGGAAGGCGTCAGCCTGGCAGAAGGATTGGGAACGGCGCAGGCAGGCGACGACCAGTCGATTACGGCGATCGGCGACCAGCTGCTTGATGCTGTAAGCGGATTTGCGATCGACAATCTGCCTAATCCCAAAAACTTAAGCGTCAACTCCGTGAATGAATCGATTAACGGTGTGAATACATCGCTTTATCATGTACATACCGAGCTGGCCGGCCAAGAAATTTGGGATTGGGTAAAAGCGTATGTAGACGCGCTCGCCGCCGATAAAGCAGGCTTGAACAAGCTGGTTAACGGCATATTCGAGGCATTGGCAAGCGATCCGGAAGTGCTGGCTGCTTTAGGGCTGCCTGACCCGTCCGGCGCAACGCAGTTGGATGCTCCAACGCAAGAGGATATCGTTAAATCATTCAGCGGCAGCATTTCGGATTTGCTGACGAATCTGCAGGCTGAACTGGCTCAATTCGAGTCGGAGCAGGCCGAATCGCTTGGCCAGCTGCTTGGTCCGGAAACGTATGTAAAAGCCGACGTATATGTGGACCGGAAGTTTGATGTACGCAAAGAGAACATTGAATTATCCGTCAAGCCGACAGGCGACGTGAAGGATTCGTTGTTCCCGCTTGACGGCTTGGTACTGACAGTAGGCTCGGAGCGCTGGAATGTGAACGGCGCTGTGCAAGCGGATGAGCCAGCTGCGCCGGATGATGCGGTAACGCTGGACGAAACGGATCTGGATCAAGGCTACAAGCTGTTGAAGCAGTTTGACGAAAACTCGATTGCCTATGATATACTGAAAAATAAGCTTCACATCGGCCGCCAAGAGGTGGATTTATACGCCGACGACTATTTGCCGCCGATTATTACGCCAAAAGGCGTAACGATTATCCCTTTACGCGATACGGCAGAGCAGCTTGGCGCTGAAGTGAAATACGACAGCAAAACGCAGAAAATTATCGTAGTTGACGAAGCAACCGGCACGACAATAGCGCTGACGAGCGGAAGCGACACGGTTACCGTCAATGGCAAAAACGTCAAATGGCAGTTCCCGGTCACATCTGTAAACGGAACAACCTACGTGCCTGCCCGGAGCTTTGTATCTGCACTGGGCGCTGGCCTCCATTGGGAATCTTTCTACGAGGACGGTTCGAACGACATTCTCGTCATCAGCCGCGAGCTGTAAGCACCTGAGTCAACATGAGGAGGAGCATGCCTAATGAAACAACTAAAGACTGAAGCGGAATATCGCGAGGCGATCGCTTCTAACGATTTGTCGGTTATCGTATTCAAAACGACCTGGTGTCCGGATTGCCATTTCATTGATCCGTTTATGCCGGATGTCGAACAAAAATACGCAGCAACCGCAACGTTCTATCACATTGACCGCGATGAGCTGCCCGATCTTTGCTCGGAGCTTAATATCCTTGGCATTCCAAGCTTCGTGGCGTTCCGGAACGGTCAGGAGCTTGTTCGTTTCGTCAATAAGCTGCGCAAGTCGCGGGAAGAAATCGAGCAATTTATCGACCGTGCTGCAGCGGTTGCAGGCGCGCTTCCAAGCGAGCAATAACGAAAAAGCCCGTGCGCCTTGGCGCACGGGCTTTTTGTCACGTTTCCGCCATGCGCGCGACACATTTTGAACATGGCTTTTGATCATATTAATAGCTATAATGAATGTGATTAAAAGAGAAAAAGGTGATATGTCATGGTTACAGGCCGTTTCCGCAGTTTATCTCTTATTTCATGCATCGGAATGCTGCTTGTACTGCTGGCGGGCGCGCTTGTCACAAATACGGGAGCCGGGATGGGATGCGGCAGGCATTGGCCGCTTTGCAACGGGAAGTTTGTACCAGCCCTTTCGCTGGCATCGCTCATTGAATATTCCCACCGTTTTATTACGGGGCTGGAAGGCATTGTTGTCGTAGCTGTTTTTATATGGACCATTATTTATTTCCGGAAAGATAAAAGCAAGTTTCTGGAGCCGCTATATTATGCCGGCGCAGCTTTGCTGTTCACCATTATCCAGGCGCTTATGGGCGCAGCAGCTGTAATGTGGTCGCAGGTGCCAGCCGTAATGGCTTTGCATTTTGGCATTTCTTTGCTGGCGGTTGCTGCAACGATGCTTCATGTCGCATGGACCCGCAGGGAAAAGCACGGGGAACTGGACAAGCCGCAAATACTGCCGCGATCGATTTTTCCGCGCATGCTGCTGTTAACGATCTATTGTTATGTCGTTGTTTATTTGGGAGCGTTTATCCGTCATACCGAATCCACCGGCGGATGCCTGGACTGGCCGTTATGCAATGGCAAAGTCATTCCCGATATGATCGTATCCACGGGGCTTAGCGCCTCCGGAGCTGTATTTATTCACCGGGTGGCGGGGCTCATTTTAGGCCTGTGTATTTTGGGCATGTTTTTACATATCCGCAAAGTAACCAGAGGCCGGAGCACGGTGCTTACGCGTTCATCCGCTTGGTCGCTGGTGCTGCTCATTGCCCAAATTTTAAGCGGAGCTTGGCTGACGCTTACGATTTTGGATGACGACTGGTTCATATTTACCAGTTTGTTCCACAACTTGATTGTTACGGGCCTGTTTGGCCTGTTGGTCGATATTTTGATCCGTTCATGGAGATTTAGAGAGAGGCGGTAGTCCGTTTTGAGTTTTTCCAACTTGCGTGAATTTGTTGACGCCTTGAAAAAAGAAAACGATCTAATTGTGATCGACGCCCCGGTTGATCCTTATTTGGAGCTCGCGGAAATTCATCGCCGCATTATTGAAGAAGAAGGACCGGCGCTATTGTTCACAAATGTGAAAGGCAGCACATTCCCGGTTCTTACGAATATGTTCGGAACGAACAAACGGGTAGACCTTGCGTTTGGGCCGCGGCCGGAAGCGCTTGTGAAGCAGCTGATGGGCGCAATGGACCGCGTTATGCCGCCTAGCGCGAAGGCGATCTGGGGAGAACGAAGCTTAATATGGGAAATGTTGAAGGTTGGCGTAAAGGAAGTACCGCCAGCCTCTTCGCCGATCTTGCAGGCATCGAAGCGGGAACGGCCGCTTGCCGGCCTTCCTGCGATTACGAGCTGGCAGGAGGACGGAGGCCCGTTCGTCACGCTGCCGCTTGTCTATACGGAAAGTCCGCTTAACCGGAAGCTGCATAATTTGGGCATGTACCGGATGCAAATTTTTGACGATCAGACGACCGGCATGCACTGGCAAATTCATAAAGGCGGCGGTTTCCATTACCATGAAGCTGAAAAGCGGAATGAAGCGCTGCCGGTCTCGGTATTTCTTGGCGGCCCTCCCGCCCTGATCGCTTCGGCGATTGCCCCGCTGCCGGAGAACCTGCCGGAGCTGATGATGGCTTCGCTTATTATGGGCGGCAAGGTGCCGCTTGTGAAGGACCCGATTGGCAGCCATCGTATTCCATCGGAAGCCGAATTTGTGATCAGCGGCAAAGTGGAGCCGCATATTCGCCGCCCGGAAGGGCCGTTTGGCGACCATTTCGGCTATTATTCGCTTATCCATGATTTCCCTGTCTTTAACGTGTCGCATGTATGGCATCGCAAAGACGCAATCTATCCGGCGACGATCGTCGGCAAACCGCGCCAGGAAGATTATTACCTTGGCGAGTTTCTGCAGCGGCTGCTGTCGCCGGCTTACCCGATGGCGATGCCGGGTGTCAAAGACTTATGGGCATACGCCGAATCGGGCGTGCATGCGCTAGCCGCTGCGGTTGTCCGCGAAGCGTATTCGCGGGAAGCGTTGTCCACGGCGTTCCGTATTCTCGGCGAAGGCCAGCTTCGTCTGACGAAGTTTTTAATGCTGACGAATGAAGCAATTGACTTGTCCCGCTTTGACGTGCTGATGGAGACGGTGCTCGAGCGGTTTAATCCGCATACGGATCTGTTTGTGTTTGATGAAACATCGCATGATACGCTTGATTATACAAGCGGCAAGCTGAACCACGGCAGCAAAGCCGTTATGATGGGGATTGGCGCTCCTGTAAGGAGCCTGCCTTCCGAATATACGGAAGGCGTCATCGACGGCATTACGGACGCGAAGCCGTACTGCAAAGGCTGTCTGGTTGTATCCGGCGCTGAATACAGCGCTGATCCCGGCTTGGGAGAGCGGCTGCTGCAGCAGCTGGCCGGCAAAGGAACGGAATGGCCGCTCGTCATATTGGCCGATGACACGTCGATTGTGCAGTCGCAGACGGCTATGCTGTGGACCGTATTTACCCGGTTTAATCCTGCCGACGATATATATGCCAACGTCGATATCCGCCGCCATCACTTTGGCTACAAGCTTCCGATTGTCATTGACGCGCGCATGAAGCCGGGTTATCCGGACGAGCTGTTCCCGCGCGAAGACATCGTTAAGCTGGTCGACAGCAGATGGAGTGAATATTTTAAACGCTGATACTCCGGCGATGGAGCACGAATGAATGAATGAATGAATGAATGAAACAAGCCCTCAATGCCGCGCACTTCCGGGAAGCCGCGGTTCATTGAGGGTTGTTTGTATAAAGCGGGACAAAAAAAGAGTAAGAAACAGCATGGGAATAGTAACGTTGGGCATAATTTGAAAATGCCGCCCGTTCGCGATGAAGGTGAAAGGAGCTGATACCTATGCTGCGTTTTATGTTTGAAGAGCCAAAAGGGCAGCCGCAAGGCTTGCTGCTGGAAGCTATACAGCTGATGGAGCAATTTGCGGACTTATCCGGCGAGCGGGTTGATGCGGGCCTTGATAAGGAGCATAAACTGCGCAAATATGAAATTTGGACGCAGGGGCTTATAGTCTCGCTTGATGAGCTGGAGCAAAGCTGCTATGCGGCCGCCCGCTTTAAGCAGCGTATTCATTCCGCAGCAGTCAGCGATATGAAGGAGCAGGAGAAGGACGATTATCATCGTTTTTTATATTTCGATAAAAATGGATTGATCCGGTTATTTGCTTTGCTGGATAAGCTGGGCATTTTATTAAACGAGATGCTGGAGCTGAAAACCGAGCAGATCAAGCCGCATTTTTCGTATTTTACCGTCATTCGTAATTTGCGGGAGCGGCATCTGTATCCTGCGCTTTCCGAAAAGCTGGACGAGGTTAAAAACCGGACCCGCGATCCGATCAACCGGCTGCGCAAACGAAGAAATACGGAAATCCATTTTATGAATGAAGAAATGGTGGATGATCTGGCTTACAGCCATAAGATGCCAGGAGAGGAAGCGGCGCTTGAAGATATTGAAGCTCAGCTTGCCGATTTGACGCAAGGACTGGAGATGGCTGTTGAGTCGCTGGTCTGGGCGTACCGCTTCGCCTGCGACTGGCTGCGCCAGCACAAGCCCTCGCTCGAGAAACGCCGCAACTAAAAAAAAAATCTTGCCGGGGAGAAGCTGCTGCTCCGCATCCCGGCAAGACTCTTTGAGCTGTATTAGAATACTTGAACGACTTCCTGAACGCCTTCCACTTCTTCAAAAAGGGCTCTCTCGATGCCCGCCTTGAGTGTAATGGTCGAGCTCGGGCAGCTGCCGCAAGCACCCATCAGACGAAGCTTAACGATACCGTCCTCCACATCAACCAGCTCAACGTCACCGCCGTCGCGCTGCAAGAACGGGCGAAGCTTATCCAATACGTCCAACACTTCATCGTACATGACTTGTGTTTGTTCACTCATTGCAATCATCTCCTTTCTCCCCTATTATAGTACAAAGCAACTCAATTGAAAATGGATATCAACTTACTAAAGCAAGGTGATTATAAATGATTAAACCGGTTATTGAATTTTGCGCAAGCAACATGCATCACGGAACCGATCGCGTAATGAAGCAGCTTGAGCAGGATGAGCAATATGAAGTAATTGAATACGGCTGTCTCGGCAATTGCGGCGAATGCTACATGTATCCTTACGCCATGGTTGACGGGGAGATTGTCCTCGCCGAAGACGCGGATGAATTGTACGGCCTGATCGTAGCTGCCGTGAAACGGCAGCAGGCCGATCGCGAAATGCTGGACAAGCTGCTTGACGATCTGTAATAAAGCAGAGGTACCCGGGATTAGCCGAAATGGCGTTTCGACTTCCAGAGCACACCGCTTTTAATCATACGCGGAATACGGCCCATCATAGGCGTGTTGCCCATTAAACCAAAGCCGGATTTTTTGCCAAGCGAACCGAGCGTGCCTTTGAGCACAATTTTGCCCAGTTTAGGCGTACGGTTATGCCAAATCGCTTGCAGCACTTCGGCAATTTGCTTGCCTTGTGCGCCGGCCACTTGACCGCTTGGAGAAAATGGTACGGATGCGCAGTCGCCTACGATAAATACATCGTTGTAATCCGGCAGCTGATGATATTCGTTTACGACAAGACGGCCTTGTTTGTCTTTAGGCAAATTCATGTCCTGCACAAGCTTCACAGGCTGAATGCCGGCAGTCCACACGGTAACATCGGTCAAAATGGTTTCAGGGCTGTTCTGGTCGTACAAAATACCGCCTTCCAGTTTATACAGCGATACATTGCCTCTCATTTCCACTTCGTGCTCGCGGAACCACTCTGCGACAAATTGCTGCAGCTTGCCAGGGAAAGCGGACATAACGCTTGGTCCGCGGTCGATGATGCGGATGTTCAGGTCCGGTCTGCTTTCGCGCAGCTCAGCAGCTACTTCGACGCCGCTTAGGCCGCCGCCGATAATGGAAACTTGACCATAGGGTTTCACGTCATTAAGCAATTGATACGTCCGTCTTGCAGAAGAGAACGTCTGGATGCTGGTCGAATATTGTTCAGCGCCTTCGATCCCGTGGTAACGGTCCGTACAGCCAAGGCCAATAACGAGCCAGTCGTACGAGATCGGATCTTGCCCTTCAAGCTGCACGAGCTTGTTGTCCATGTCGATGCCGACTACTTCGCCAAAAGCAAGCTGCAGACGCGGGTCTTTCGGGAATTGTACGCGCAGCTCAAGGTCAGACGATGTGCCGGCTGCCAGCGCGTAATATTCTGTTTTTAAACCTTGGAACGGCATGCGGTCAATCAGCGTCATTGTTACGTCGGATGGAAGTTTGTCAAGGAGATCGCCTACGATAGCTTGGCCGCCGTAGCCGCCTCCCAAAATAACTAATTTTTTCATATGATTTCTCCTACCTCACCTGTTTCTAGATGTTAACATAACGATATCGTCCTTGAAGGAGGACGATATCGAGTGTTTGTATATAATCCCGCTCAAGAAGCTTTTTTGGTGTAATATGCCCTTGAACGCTTACATTACTCATACACTTTTATTTCATTGTAAAAAGTATCCCGTTCGACCGGAATACGTCCAGCGCCTTTCACAAGCCAGATCAGGTCTTCACGCGTAATGCCTTCCGGAGTCAGCGCCCCCGCGGAATGGCTGATGCGTTCCTTCACAATCGTACCGTGCACGTCCGAAGCGCCCATTGTCAGGGAAACCTGGGTCAGCTGCGTTCCGATGTTGATGAAGTATGCTTTAATATGTTTAAA
Organism: Paenibacillus protaetiae; assembly: GCF_004135365.1. Classification (NCBI taxonomy): domain Bacteria; kingdom Bacillati; phylum Bacillota; class Bacilli; order Caryophanales; family Paenibacillaceae; genus Paenibacillus; species Paenibacillus protaetiae. The sequence goes on from NZ_CP035492.1 coordinate 4,172,339, forward strand.
ATTGTCCAGCATAAGACGGCTGATCGCGATGGTCTTCAAATCTTCATAAGCCGAGTTGCGGCGTCTGATGCCTGCACGGGGATTAATCGGCTGCATCGACAGCGGAATAAACACAAGGAAACCGTTTGTTTCATCCTGCAATTCGCGGATATGGAGCATGTGACGGATACGATCCTCATGCGATTCGATCGAGCCGTACAGCATTGTCGTATGTGTTTTCAGGCCAAGCCCGTGAGCTGTCCGGTGAACGTCCAAATATTGGGAAACATCCGCTTTGGTTACTTTCATTTTTTTGCGGTAGTAGTCGGATAAAATTTCCGCGCCGCCGCCCGTCAGCGACTCAAGGCCGGCTTTCATCAATTCCTGCAGCACCTCTGCATAGCTGAGTCCGCTAATACGGGAGAAGAAATCAATCTCTGCTGCCGTATAGGCTTTGATGGTTACTTCCGGGAATCGTTCTTTTAGAGCTTTGATGGAGTCGACATAATATTGGAACGGCACATGCGGGTTATGCCCTCCGACGATATGGAATTCGCGGACGCCGGGATGATAATGCTGTTCGACATATTCAATCATCTCAGGGCCGCTAAGCGTATAAGCGCCTTCCTGGCCTTCATCTTTACGGAAGTTGCAGAATGCGCAATGCGCTTCGCACACGTTCGTAAAATATAAGCTCATGTTTTCGATGAAATACACTTTTTTGCCGTTTTTGTGCAAGTTGACTTCGTTAGCCATTTTGCCGATGCTGAGCAGATCATCCGATTCGTACAGGAAGACGCCGTCTTCAAGCGTCAGACGCTCGCCGTTCTGCACCTTTTCCATAATTTCTTTCATGCGGCTGTCCGCAGTAGGAACTATTATATTCATGCTGTATGAACCTCCTTGCCTGTAAAATTGCTGTTGTTGTGCTGATCCGTTCGTTTACGTCAATTCAAACAAAAAAAAGAAGCCGGTCTCCGGATGGCGAATCGTTACTATTATAAACCTCGCCTTGAAAAGCGGCAAGCATAAACGGTTGTGCCGAGCTTCCGGCGGGAGGCGTTCCTCTCTTGAGGAGACTTACAAATCGGAGTATACTAAACCTAAGCAAGTGCTTTTTTTAGCATAGAGGAGGGATTAAGCATGATCACGATCAGTGAATCGGCATCAGATAAAATTAAAGGAATGCTTGAGCAGGAAGGCGATCCGGGCTTGTTTCTGCGGGTAGGCGTTAAAGAAGGCGGCTGCACCGGCTTTTCTTACGGCATGGGATTTGACGACCAGCTGCAAGATGGAGACGAGACGATCAAGCTGGAAGGATTTAATGTCGTTGTCGACGGAGAAAGCCGCAAATATTTGGTTGGCCTCGAAATCGACTGGAAAGAATCCGCGATGGGCGGCGGTTTCACGATGAACAATCCGAATGCGACGGCTACGTGCGGCTGCGGCTCCTCGTTCCGTACGGCAGCAGCGGCCGGCAAACCGGACAGCGACTGCTGATCCAAAGCTTTTGCAATTTAAACCTCCTGGACGGGTCAACAACGCAGGAGGTTTTTTTCTTCTATTATATGAAAGCGGATACAATAACTCTGGTTTTATTCTTTTATAAAGGAAGGTATATACCTATGAATACTGTTGAATCCGTTGTGTTATGGCCGGAAGGCCATCCGCTTGCGCCTGGGCCTGCGGAAGGCCAAGTGATGCTGACGCCTTATTTGCTGCCGTCTCATAAGCCGCTGGCTGCAGTCATTGTATTGCCTGGCGGCGGGTATGCCCGCCGGGCGGAGCATGAAGGCAAGCCGATTGCGGAATGGCTCAACCGCACCGGCATTCATTCGTTTGTGCTGGATTACCGCGTTGCGCCAAACCGGCATCCGCTGCCGCTGGCCGATGCGCAAAGGGCAATCCGTTATGTACGCTGCCATGCGGAACAATACGGCGTGGATCCGGAGCGGGTAGGAATTGTTGGCTTTTCCGCAGGCGGGCATCTCGCTTCCACGGCAGGTACGCATTTTGACCTGGGTGACGCTGCAAGCGGCGATCCGGTTGAACGTTACAGCAGCAGGCCGGATTTGATGGTGTTAGGTTATCCGGTTATCTCATTTGGCGAATTCCGCCATAACGGTTCCAAAGCGAATCTGATCGGGGAAGATGCGCCGGATGAGCTGGTGCAGCTGCTGTCCAATGACAAACAGGTTACGCCGCAAACGCCGCCCGCGTTTCTGTGGCATACGGAAGATGACGGCGCCGTTCCCGTTGAGAATAGCCTGTTGTTCGCCGCTGCATTAAGAAGAAACGGCGTACCGCATGAGGTGCATGTATTTGAAAGCGGCCGGCACGGGCTTGGACTGGCGGAGGGGGAACCGGAGACGTACATGTGGCCGCTGTTATGTGCCAATTGGCTGCGAAGAAGAGGCTTCATCCGTTAAATGTGAAAAGAGACCGCCGTTTGCGATTAAGAAACGACGGTCTCTTTGTACGTTTTCTCCGTATTAATATACTTGATTAATCTTGTCGATCGGAATGATAACGATGCGGCCATTATAGGCAATCCCAACAGAAGCATTCCCGAAAGTGCTGCTGCTGCCGCCGCTATTGATTATAGTGTCTGTTGTAGTCGTCGTTGTGACACCCGAAACAAAAGCAACCGTTCCGCAAATAATTCTGTTATTATCGGCTCTTTCAATCGTAACCGGAAGAAGATTGTCAGCGCGCGATTGCAGGAATGATAATATATCCATTCGTGTCCACTCCTTTCTATTCAAGTAATAGTATCGTATGCAAGCGAAGATGGACATGCTCTAGACTCCTTCTTCATTTGCTATACTTCAGGTTTAAAAAAGTTGCAAAAGCTGGGCTTTTGCCGGTGCCCGTAGGCAGATGGGGAACATTTAATGCAATAAGACCAGAAGGAGGCGGCACACGATGAAGTGGACTCAGCGGTTAATGCTTTTTAAACGGCTGCTCATTAACGTTCAGCTGCGGCTGGTCGACGGATCAACCGTCAGCGGGCCAATATTAGGCGTCCAGGAGGATTTTGTGACGATTGATGATAGGATGCTGAACGTATTGGACATCCCGTTCACTTCCATCGTTTTTATTGCCCCAGTTCATGTGACTCATCCAACCCGTCAGGTACCGCGCAAAAGAAAGAGCAAATGAAATCCCTCCTGAACACTATCATTCTATTAGCGACTATTAGAATCGGTTACGGTCAATCGCGTAATTTAAGAGAATCTGGATACATAGGTTTGGCCTAATGACCTGCTTCATCCCCTGCATCGACAAAGATTACACGAATATACTCATCTATTCGTCCAAACGATTAATCTATGAACTTAATAAACTAGTACTATCTGCTAGAGGGAGGAGGCACAGCAAATGAGCAACAACCATAATCATAGAAGCGCCGTTAACTCTGCTGCCAGTTTTCTGCTTACTCTGAATCCAGGAACACTAGTTGCCTTTCAATATGATGGAGGCGGTCTAGGCGGTTTGTGGAGGGGGAATTTTCAAGGTGTCGACACACTTGGAAACGCGTTGTTTACCAATGTAGTAAACGCAAATGGCACGACAACGATATCAGGCATTACTCGCGTGCGTCTCAATACGATCAATTCGGTTAGCCTGTAAGGAGCGCAATATGGGCTTGGGGGCCGCCACCGGCGGCTTCTGTACATAGTCCGGGCGGGCATCCGCCCGGCCGCCGGGTACCCGCCTTGAATATAATACAGCAACTCAAGGTGAAGGATGGAAAGCGGATGCCGCAAATGCCATTAACGGTATTGTACCAGCTGGCGCCGGGCACGAATGTGTTTGTCTGGTTTGACAGCTCCGGATTTATTTTTGCGCGGTTTGAAGGAGTGGCCGGGAATACGGCGCATTTTGTCATTGGAGGCAGCCTGCTGCTGCGGGTTGATGTTCATGCGATAAAGGCGGTGCTCACATGAAACGAAAAAAACGCTCCCGAAGGAGCGTTGTTTCCGTGCAGGCGGCGCAAGCGGCGAACCCGTATGCGCTCACTTTAAGGCTGTCGCCCGAGCAGTCGCGCAAGCTGTTTGCCGCAGCCGCTGCAGAGCCTGAGTTTGCGAGGCGGTTATCTGCAGCGATCCGCGAAGGCAACTTGCCGCTTATGCGCAGCCTGTTTCGGGCGAGAGGCATCCGGCCGGACTAATCCATCGTCCCAGCCGCCAAGATCGGGCGATGCTGAGCCGGTACGGCTCGCTCGCCTGCCCAACAGCCAATCTGCCGGCTGCAGAACCGCCCGCCCGGCAGCCGGTCTGCGGGGAATAACCGCGCGCAGCCCCGGAGGATGGCCGTACGCCGTTAAGAACTATACCGCTTCCGGCTCAAACGTAACCTCGACCTGCACGATTTCGGCGCGGCTTGCAATCCGGACCGGAGGTCCCCAAGTGCCGAAGCCGGAAGAGACGATGGCATGGAGGCGGCCTTTGTGCAAATAGCCGTAATCCAGCTCAAACATCCTTCTAGTGATCCAGTGATTGGGGGCAAATTGCCCGCGATGCGTATGGCCGGATAACGAAATGTCAATGCCGTTGTCTGCAATCGCATCCAGGTCGGAAGGCTGGTGGTCCATCATAATAAGCGGCAGCTGCTTGTTCAAGCTGGCGGTCAGTTCTTCCACATTAAGCCGTCCGCCGAAGTCAGGGCGCGCCGCTGTTAAGTCTTTACGCCCGATCAGGTAAAAGCTGTTGTCGATCAGCACATGTTCATCCTGCAGCACGCGGATGCCGATGGCGTTCATTTCCTTGATGTAGGTTGGAATATGGCCGCCGTAATATTCATGATTGCCAAGCACCGCATAGACGCCTAACGGAGCTGAAAGCTTGCTCATAATACCGGACATGTTGTTCCGGATATACGGCTCGATATCTTCGTCAATGACGTCTCCCGGAAACAGGATCAGATCCGGTTTCATCCGCTCAAGTTCTTTGTGCAGCCGGGATAAATGGCGGTTGCCTACGATCGTGCCAAGATGCAGATCGGATGCGACAGCAATCCGAAGCTTGTGTCTGCCGCCGGCCTGTTTCGCAACCGAAACCCGGTATGTATGGACAATAGGCGTCCAAGCATTCCAGGATCCTCGTATGATCAGCGCAGCAATCAATACGACGACAACCGAACCGACGACGGTTACATATTGGTCTGAAGAAACGTCAAGCGCTTTTAAAATAAGAGCGGCAATGTCGGCCAGCGGCAGCAGTATCATGGCATATTCAAGCACGACCAGCCAATAGGAGCCGATCAGCTTCAGCGCTCTGGCAGGCAAGCTGACAGCGGGAATCCGGACGGATTGGCCGGCGCGTCCGATAATAAATGCGATGGCGATCAATATCATAATGGCCGAATATAAGCCGGCATGCTGAATATCAAACAGCGAAGCGAGGAATACCCAGCCGTTCCAGCCGATATACCAGACAAGCAGCCCGTAAATGACGGCAAACGAAGCGACGGTGCCCACGAGTTTAAGCTTCAAGGAAACAACCTCCTTATGTATGAAATAGGAATCAGGTTTGACTTGGTTTTTACTATATCATAACGCCTTTTGGCCGGTAAAATAATGTTATTGTAACTTCTTTTGACTTTTTGCGCTGATCGCGGCATTGCGGCAGTTAGCCGCCAAAGCAAGGTGCAGCCCGGCAGAGGGCATAGTCACGATATGGAGCCGGATGCCGGCGAATAACAGCCAGCCGCAAGCCAATGGTATTCGAATAGCAGTTCGGACGGTATAATGGGAAGGTGGTTAAAGGATTAGCAGCGAATGGAGTGTAAATCATGTCGAAGTCACTTGTACTTGCGGAAAAGCCTAGCGTAGCCAAAGAAATCGCGCGCGTGCTCGGCTGCGGGCAAAAACATAAAAGCTACATCGAAGGGCCGGAATATGTTGTAACCTGGGCGCTTGGCCATCTTGTTACGCTGGCAGAGCCGGAGGATTATGATGCCAAATATAAAACATGGAATTTGGAAGATTTGCCGATTTTGCCGAATGAGATGAAGCTGAAAACGTTAAAGGAAACATCGCATCAATATCGCGCTGTAGCGGACTTGTGCCGCCGGCACGATATTGGAGAGCTTATTATTGCAACAGATGCAGGACGGGAAGGGGAACTTGTCGCCCGCTGGATTATGGAGCTCGTGCGCTGGCGCAAGCCGTTTAAGCGGCTCTGGATTTCATCGCAGACGGATAAGGCGATCCGCGACGGATTTGCGGCGCTTCGGCCCGGCCGCGATTATGATGCGTTGTACGCTTCGGCGGTTTGCCGCGCGGAAGCCGACTGGCTGATCGGGCTGAATGTTACCCGTGCGCTGACAGCCAAATATAACGCCCAGCTTGCGGCAGGCCGGGTGCAGACGCCAACGCTGGCCATGCTGATGGACCGTGAAAAAGAGATTAACCAGTTCCAGCCGAAGCCTTATTGGACGGCAGCGGTTTCCTATGGTTCGTTTACCGCCCAGTGGCGTTCGGATGCATCGCCGGACGGACGGTTGTGGTCGCGCGAGGAGGCGGATTTGACGGCTGCCCGCCTGAAAACCGGCGAGGCGAAGGTGGAGAGTATCCGCACCACCGATAAGCAGGAGCCGCATCCCGAAGCATATGATTTGACCGAACTGCAGCGCGATGCGAACCGGCGGCTTGGCTTCTCGGCCAAGCATACTTCCAGCGTGCTTCAGAAGCTGTACGAGCAGCACAAGCTGGTAACGTACCCGAGGACCGATTCGCGGCATTTGCCAAGCGATATGGTGCCGACCTTGAAAGGGCGGCTGGAATGCGTTGCCGTCGGGCCGTATGCGCAGCCCGCGCGCAAGCTGCTCCGCAGCCCGTTGCCGATTACAAAACGTGTGGTGGATGACAGCAAAATCAGCGATCACCATGCCATTATTCCTACCGAAGAATATGTGAATCTAAACGCTTTAAGCACCGATGAGCGCAAGTTGTACGATTTAATTGTGCGCCGGTTTATCGCGCTGTTTTATCCGCCGTACCGTTATGCCGAGACGGCGGTTACGCTTGCTTGCGGCACGGACCGGCTGCATGCGAAAGGCCGCGTACAGAAAGAGCTTGGCTGGAAGGAGCTGTACAGCGGCAGCCCGCAGCCGGTGGACGACGAGGATGAGGAGGATGGCAGGAGAGCGGCTGAACGCGACGCCGACCAGCTGCTGCCGGAGCTGCAGGAAGGACAGTGGCTGACCGGCGGGCGCGTGCAGGTGAAGGAGCAGCGCACACAGCCGCCGGCCCGGTATACGGAAGCAACGCTGCTGACCCGGATGGAGAAGCACGGGCTCGGCACCCCGGCAACACGTGCGGATATCATTGAAAAGCTGCTCGGAACGGAAACGATTGAGCGCAGGCAAAACCAGCTTGTCCCAACCGTCAAAGGGAAGCAGCTGATTGAGCTGGTTGTCGACGAGCTGCGCCGTCCGGAGCTTACCGCCGAATGGGAGCGGGAGCTGGAGCGCATTGCTAAAGGCAAAGGCGACCCGAAAGCATTTATGGCCGGCATCCGCAAGCAGGCGGACAAATGGGTCCAGGAAGTAAAGCGGGAAACGAAAGAGTACAAACCGCATAACCTGACCCATTCGCGTTGTCCGGAATGCGGCAAGCCGCTGCTTGAAGTGAAAGGCAAGCGCGGCAAATCGTTTGTATGCTCGGACCGCGAATGCGGCTACCGCCGCGCAGCGGAGCCGGCGCTTTCCAATAAGCGCTGTCCGCAATGCCATAAGCGGATGGAGATTCATACCGGCAAAGCTGGCAAATACGCGCAATGCAGAAGCTGCAACGTTATCGAAATGCTGGATGGCAGCAAAGCCGGAGGGCGGACCAACCGGAAACAGCAGCAGCGCATGATCGAGCAGTACAGCGACAACGTATCGCTGTCGAGCAGCCTCGGCGATGCGCTGAAAGCTGCATTGCTGAAGACGGAGGACGAGTCTTAACGTTCTTCCCGAAGATGGAACAATACGCAGAAAAGAGGACTGTTTTCCCCGCCGCAGCGCTGATGGCGGGCGGAGGCAGTCTTTTTCTGCTGCGCCGGCGCAAATAAAGCATTAAGACCGGCATGGCGTTTGCCGGGGTTATCAATCTAGGAAATTAAGGCTGGAAACCTCTGTAAATCATCCAAGAGACAGCCGTCTCAGCGGCATATGCTAGAAGTAAATAGCAGATAAAGGAGATTGATAGAGATGGGTGAATATTCAGGAAGGCAGCTGGCCAGCAAATGGATCAAAACCGGAGCGCTTTTGTCCCATCATGAAATTGCGCCTCATATTCCGCCGACAAGAAAATATTCCGGAGAAGCGCTGCAAGCGATGCTGAACGTTCACGGAATGGTCGTCATCAAGCCGGTCGTCGGAGCGGGCGGTCATGGCGTTATCAAGGTTGCAAAAGAAGGCGGGCGCTATTCGTATACGTATTATGCCCGCAAACAAACCTTCTCCAGCTTTCAGGCCATGAAGCAGTCGCTCGATAAACTTCGCAAAGGCCGCAGCTATTTGATTCAAAAAGGGATTGAGCTCGCGCGCGTAAACGGCCGTCCGATTGACTACCGGGTGAAATATGTGAAAACCGACACAGGCTGGCAATACCGTTCGATGGTTGGACGTATTGCCAAAAAAGGGCTGTTTGTAACAAACCTGTGCCGCGGAGGCGTAATGGTGAAAGCGGCCGATGGCATTCGCCAATCGTTTTCTTCTTCTCATGTAGCGGCGAAAAAACAAAAGATGCGCAGGCTGACGGAGCTGTCCACCGGGGTTCTGGAGAATCGTTTCCCGGGCATCGGCCAGCTTGGGTTCGATTACGGCATCGATCGTTCAGGGAAAATATGGATCTTCGAAGTCAATACAAGACCGCAATAATAATAGCTAATGGCATTAAAATATTCATTTGATAGATTCGTAGATAGCAATTAAAGTTTTTTATAGAATTGATCTGTTAAGCGGCTGTGAATAAATCTATCCACATCACTAACAGCACTTATTCCTCATAATTCGACTGGTATCCACACGCCATTCACATCATATCCACAGGGATATGTGCATAAGCGGAACGGTTGTTCTCTCTTTTGGGCACATGATACTATGAGATTGGAAATGAGGAATGATAGAAGGAAGGATGTGGTAACGATGGAGTTGCTTTCGGATGAGCTTTTGATTGAAACGCTCAGAGCAGCGATACAATATGAATTGGACCAGGAATTTATACAAATGCTGCAAGCGGAACTGAAACGCAGGCAAATCAATTCGGATCAGGACGCATTAAGCAAACGTAAATTTGCCTAACGGTTCATCTGGCGGATAATCGGGGATCGCATTATTGCCATTCGGCAACTGCGATTTCAAATACGGAGCCGCAGCTTTGGCAGCCGCACACATGGCTGCATTTGCCTTGGCTTTGGCCGGATGTACGATTCTCGAAAGAACCGATGGATTCGTACGGGGAATAAGGGCCGGCTAAATCCGACAGTCTTCCCCAATCATCAGCAGGTTCATTGCAAGACGGGCATACCGCCTGCACCGTGTCCAGTCCGTTGCATACCGGGCAAAACATAAGGGTGTCCCTCCCACAGCGGATTTCCAGGCTGCTTATGCAGCGCTTTATTTCCTTAGCCGAGTTTAGGATACCCTTCGTTTATTTTTTTACCCGTTTTTGTACCGGACGGTTTTACAATTTCAAGTTGCTGCTATGTCCTGGAGACAGCTTGGCTGTCGGGTCGATGTATACTTTGGCATTATTGACCGCCGTAGGCGCTTCGCCGAATCCTACAGCAATCAGCTTCAGCTTGCCCGGATAGGTCGTTATATCTCCTGCCGCAAAGATGCCGGGCACATTGGTTTCCATACGCGTATCAACGGCGATGGAGCCTCCTTCAATCGTAATTCCCCAATCCGCAATCGGGCCAAGCGACGATACAAAACCAAAGTTGACGATAACCGCATCCACCTCAAGCTCCGTTAGCTCTTTCGTTTTAACATCGGCCAGCGTTACTTTACGAATCTCATCTTCGCCGTGAAGGGCGGCAATTTCTACAGGCGTAATGATGTTGACGGAAGAGTTCATCAAATTGCTGACACTATGCTCATGTGCACGGAACTTGTCGCGCCGGTGGACAAGCGTTACGCTTTCGGCAATCGGCTCCAGCATTAGCGACCAGTCTACCGCAGAGTCGCCGCCGCCGCTGATCAGCACTTTTTTTCCTTTAAACTTCTGCAAGTCCCCTACGAAATAATGCAGATTTTTTTTCTCATACCGCTCTGCTCCCGGCAGCTCCAGCCGTCTTGGCTCAAATGCGCCGACACCGGCCGTAATGATGACCGCTTTGGCATAATGGGTTTCCACGTTGGTCACAACCTCAAACAGCCGTTCATCCTTTTTGGTGACCTGAAGCACTTTTTCTTCCAGCCTTACTTCCGGCTTGAACAGCTCCAGCTGCTCCTTTAACCGGTCCACCAGCTCCTGAGCCGTTACTTTAGGGAAACCCGCGACGTCATAAATATATTTTTCAGGATAAAGCGCGGCCAGCTGCCCGCCAAGAGCAGGCATGCTTTCGATAATTTTGACAGATGCTTGGCGCATGCCTCCGTAAAATGCGGCAAACAGGCCGGCCGGACCTCCCCGATAATGATAATGTCCACAATTTGATCCGTTCTCTGTGTATCGGTCATGATGGCACCCTCCGTAATGTTTAGAATGTTAAGAATATTTTCATTATACTGCCTAGGCGCACAATAGGAAAGTTCGGAAAGCCTTTTGATTTGTAGGCATTTCTAAACTTTTTCGTACATTTTAACCCTTGAACTTTTACTGAAAAATCGGTAATATTTCTGTTGTATCTAGAGGGAACCTACTTATAAATAAATAGACCATGACAGAACACACTCTTGCTAAATGCCGAACATCAATCGTTTAGCTGGTTTTGTGTAATTTTTCACATATGGAACGATGAAGAGCAGACGATTGGATGGGATTACGTATGAGCAACATTCCAAAGATAGTGATACTGGGGGCCGGATACGGCGGTATTTTGACCGCTCTACGCCTGCAGAAAGAACTTAATTATAATGAAGCAGACGTTACGCTGGTTAATAAACATGATTACCACTACATTACGACACATTTGCATATGCCGGCTGCCGGCACGGATAATCCGGAGAATGCACGGGTGAACATCTCGAAGCTGATTGACGAATTTAAAATCGACTTTGTCAAATCAACCGTTGTCCAAATCCGTCCGCAGGACCGGAAAGTCATTTTGGAAGACGGCACGCTTTCTTATGATTATTTGGTAATCGGACTTGGCGGGGAGCCGGAGACATTTGGCATTCCGGGCCTCGGCGATTATGCGATGAATATCCGGAGCATCAATTCGGTGCGCCTGATCCGCGAGCATATCGAATATCAGTTTGCCCGTTATAAACGTGAACCGCACCGGACCGATTATTTAACGTTTGTTGTCGGCGGCGCAGGCTTCACCGGCATTGAATTTGTCGGCGAGCTTTCCGACCGTCTCCCGCAGCTGTGCAAACAGTTTGATGTGGATCCGACGCTGGTGAAGCTGTACAATATCGAAGCGGCTCCAACGGCATTGCCGGGGTTTGACCCGGAACTGGTGGAATATGCGATGGATGTACTGACGAAAAAAGGCGTTACCTTCCGCATCGGCACAGCCATTAAGGAGTGCAAGCCGGATGGCGTTGTAGTTGGCGAAGGGGAAGAAATTAAGTCGGCTACCGTGATTTGGACCGGGGGCATTCGCGGCAACCGCCTGATTGAAGAAGCGGGTTTCGAAACGATGCGCGGGCGGGTCAAAATCGACGAGCATCTGCGTGTTCCTGGAATGGATAATGTCTATGTGCTTGGCGACAACTCGCTTGTGTTTGGGCCGGAGGGCCGCCCTTATCCGCCGACAGCGCAAATCGCGATGCAGCAGGGCGTTACTTGCGCTCATAACTTGGTTGCCTCCATCCGGAACCAGCCGCTTAAAGGGTTTGAGTTCAGCAATAAAGGCACCGTAGCTTCGCTTGGCAAAGGAGAAGCGATCGGCATCGCTTTCGGCAAAAAATATAAAGGACGGTCGGCGGCTTGGCTTAAAAAAATGATCGACCTCCGTTACTTGTTTATTATCGGCGGCATACCGCTAGTTCTTCGTAAAGGGAAGTTTTTCTAATGCGGCACTGCAGCGTTCAAGTACGCGGTTTGCTTACAAGAGAGGAATTGGACCGTTATAATGCGTTAATGGAAGCCGGTTCGTTCCTGGAATCGCAAAACCGCTATGACCTGGCCTATACGATTCAAAAAGAAGTGGATTTGCTTATTCAGCCGGCCATCGAGCGGTTGAAGGAAAAAGGCCGGGAGAGAGACCGGGCAACGGAACGTTATTTGGAAGAGAAGCGGCTTAACGCGCTTCAGCTTGCGGATGAGGACGACGAAGAGAATAGTTGATACAGGATTTAACAAAAATCGCCACTTTAGGCTTAAATAGCCCAATTGGCGATTTTTTTTGCAGTTCAGGAAGGTGACTGGGCCCTTTATGTGGAAACCGTTTAAGTATACATTTTTTGCGGGTATGAGGTGGGGTTTTGTGAACAAGCGAATAGATGTGCAGCACACACAGCTAGTCGTAAGCCGCTTGAGGGAAAGTGAAGAGCGTTATCGCTGCTTGGTCGAACAATTGCCGGACGCTCTCCTCGTATTTGCTGACTATGAAATCGTATACGTGAACTCATCGGCCGTACAGCTGCTTGGCGCCAGCACTTCTGAAGAACTTATCGGCAAGCCGGTAGTCCAGTTTATGCTTCCGGAAAACATTCAAACTTTAACAGCCGAGATCGAAGCTATTTTAAAAATAGCGCCATCCAAACCGGAGCTCATGAAGCAAACGCTGATTCGGCTTGACCACCAGCCTATCGATGTTGAAGTGAAAGCCATTCCGGTGAAATTCGCCGGCCGCCATGCAGTCCAACTGATCATCCGAGACGTGTCGGAACGCAAAAAGATGGAAGAAACGCTTGTAGAGACAGGGAATTTGTACCGCAGCCTGCTGGAAAACACGGTTGCAGGCGTTATTTTGGCGCATGAGCATCAAACCGTGTACGCCAACCCGTATCTTGTAAATACGTTAGGTTATTCGCTGAAACAATTTTTGGAGCTGCGTCCGCTCGAATTTTTGATCGAAGAGGAACGGTTGAGCCTGCAGGAGAAGCTGCTAAGCAGCAGGGAGAATCTCAGGCTTGGCTTCAGCGGCAGAGGCATGACAAGGGATGGCCAAATCGTCTATCTGGAAGGCTCCTTCACCCGGGTCCAATACGCCGGCAAGCCTGCCATACTGGGCACACTTCATGATGTTACGTTCAAAAAGGAACGGGAAGACGAACTTCGCGAGACGGCCAATATGTATAAGCGGCTTATTAAATTTATTCCGGAGCCCATTGTTTTGTCGGATGAAGGCATCGTTCTGTATGCCAACAACTCAGCGCTTGATATGCTTCAGCTGAAAGAGGAAAAAGATTGGCTTGGGCAGTCGATCTTTCAGTTTATTCATCCCGTTTATCATGCTGATTCGGTGGAGGTGCTGAGCAGAGTGCTGGAAACCGATCTGCCGAGCCCTTTTATAGAACGGCAGCTGGTGCGGTCGGACGGCACCTTGATCGAAGTGGAGCTGTCGAGCATCCGAATCCGCAATTATATGAACAAAACGGTTATCCTATCGGTCATCCGGGATTTGACGGAACGCAAACGTTCGGAGGAAATGCTTGTTCGGTCGGAGAAGCTGTCGCTGATCGGCCAGATGGCCGCCGGCGTAGGGCATGAAATCCGCAATCCGTTAACGGCTTTAAAAGGGTTCACGCAGCTGCTTCGGTCCCGAAATCAGGATGCGCTATTTTATTACGATATTATGATGAACGAGCTGGACCGGATCAGTCTCATCGTCGATGAATTTATGTCGCTGGCGAAACCGCATCTGTCCGAATTTAAGGAAACAACGATTGAGAAAATCGTGAAAAGCGTGATCTCTCTGCTGGACACGCAAGCCATTATGGTAGGCGTTGATATCGAGCTGGAGCTGGAGGAGGATTTGCCGACTGTATTCGGCGATGAAAATCAATTAAAGCAGGTTATTCTAAACGTCGTCAAAAATGGGATCGAAGCGATGCCTGACGGCGGACTCGTCCATATCTCCGCGAAACGAATGGATAATGACCGGTTATTGATCGCCATTCAAGACAATGGCGTTGGCATACCGGAGGAGCTGCTTTCCAAAGTCGGGGAGCCGTTCTTGACGACTAAAGATAAAGGAACGGGTCTTGGGCTGATGGTGTGCAACCGCATTGTAGATACTCATCACGGCGACTTGCAGCTCTTTAGCGTCAAAGGAGAAGGCACCCGGGTAGAAATTACGCTGCCGGCAATGAAGATTTCCGGATAAATCAAAAAACCTGCCGGACATTCAAGCCTCCTGTGAATCATGGACAGGAAGCCTGAATAGCCCGGCAGGTCTCTTTGCTTTTGGCCGGCTTACAGCTGAAGCAATGCGGCGAACTTCTGGCTGTCCAGCAAATTGCCGACATAAAAATCGCCAAAATCGCCGTATTTGGCGCTTACTTCATCAAAACGCATTTCATAAACAAGTTTCTTGAACTGAAGCGCGTCGTCTGCAAACAGCGTAACGCCCCATTCCCAATTGTCGAAGCCTACGGAGCCGGTAATGATTTGTTTGACCTTGCCGGCGTATTTGCGGCCGATCATGCCGTGGCTGCGCATCATGCCGCGGCGTTCTTCCATGCTGAGCATGTACCAGTTATCACTGCCGCTGCGGCGCTTGTTCATCGGATAGAAGCAGATATGGTTCGCTTTCGGCAGTGCCGGCTTCAGGCGCGCGACAACCTCCGGATTTTCCATAGGATCGCCGGAGCCGCCCATGTAGTTGCTTAACTCCACAACGCTTACATAAGAGTAAGCCGGAACGGTAAACTGGGCAAACAATGTTTTGTTAAAAGCGGTTTCGATGGCGTTCAAGTCTTCCAGCGTTTCGCGCAAATGCATAAAAACAAAATCGGCTTTCTGTCCGATAATGGAATAAACGGCCGTGCTGCCTTGTTTGTCCTGCACGACAGCCGCCCATTGTTGAAGGAAACCTTGAAGCTCGTCCAATGCTTTGGCGCGAGTCTGCTCCTCGGCTGCTCTCCATGCGGTCCAGTCCAGCTTGCGGAAATCGTGCAGGGCGTACCAGCCCTCCAGCGTTTGTGCTGCTTCACTCATTGCTAAAGTCAGCTCCTCTCAATTTGCTTCACTTTATTTATTGTAGCGTAACCGCTTTGTGAAGAGCAAATGTCGGACTTGTGACAAAAGAAGCCGATGAATTGACTTCCTTAATTCCATTATTTAAACTATTTTCTAGAGTTGGAAAGGGGATTAATGGGCATGCTTCAATTAATTGTGGCCGTGGTGCTTTTTTTTGTTATGATGTTTGGCATCGGGTTTATATTTAATATGCTTTTGAAGACAACTTGGTTTCCCATTTATTTGTTTATCATTGTGCTTGTTCCGCTGGGCATTTGGTGGACATGGGACGACTCGGAATCCGTATCGGCCAACTTTACTTCGTTTACGATCGTAGACGTACTGCCGGTCATCGGAGCGCTTGTCGGCGCTTATGTAAGCGGCTGGGCTATTCGCGCGCTGCGCCGCGGCGGCTACAAAATGTTCTGACGCGCTGATTGATACATAACGGTCCGGCCATGTTTTAATGGCGGGCCGTTTTTTACTCCTCTTATTTCTAGTTCGGAAAGAACCCTCCCTCTCAAAATTTATGTTAGAATAATAGAAAGTTTGAAACGGATGGAGTAGATGCAATGCGCATCGGCAATCTTTTGCAATATACCGAAAATCACCGTTATTATACGTTTCGCGATTTTTCGCTGAGCAGTCTTGACTATAAAATGCTGTCGCTTGTATACCAGCCGATGATCGGCGGACTGGCGATTGCTTTGTTTCATCAGCTTTATTACGGCGTTCCGGAAGGAAGCTGCGGTTATTCCGGCTTGGATACGCAGCGTAAGCTGCTGCTGGGTTTAGGCCTCGAAATGAATGAGCGCGGCCGGAGGCAGCTTATTGAGCAATGTTCTATGCTGGAAGCGGTAGGGCTGCTGCAGACGTCTCGGGTGGGCGTGCCGGAGCAATCGGAATTTGTTTACGAATATGAGCTGCTTGAGCCGTTGTCGCCAGGCGAGTTTTTCCGTAATTTGCATTTAACGATGCTGCTAAGGGACAAGATAGGCAAATACCCGCTTATTGCGCTTAGGGAAATGTTCGGCTCCAAAGAGCCGGACGAGCTGGCGGAATCGCAGCTGGAGAAAGAAAACATTTCGGTTCCGTTTTATGAAATATTCCGGCTGAATGCACAGTCTACCGATAACGAGCTGGAGCAGGCGTTAAGCGAGGTGGCTCCTGCGCGCCAGGCGGCTTCGCGTCCGCCGCTGGAATCGGCCAGGTTTACGTACGGCGAAATTATTATGCATTTTCCCCGTATGTCGGGCAACCGCAAATATGTGGAGAAGCTGCGCACCGATGCGGACCAGCTGACCCAAATCAATTACGTCGCTTACAAGTTTAATTTGAAGCTTCCGGATGTATGCTATTTGCTGGACGAAGAAGGGATCTTTCTCGAGAACGGTGAGCTTCTCATTGACGAGCTGCAGCTGCGGGCCGCGCAGCTGTATCGGCAGGATCAGAAGCGCCAAAACGACCGGGAGCGTGTATTGTCTCGTTCGAAGGAGCTGGAGCGGGAGCTTGATTCCGGCGATGAGCTTATTGAAGAACATGCTGTAGGCGAAGAACACTATTTGCCGGTGCCGTCGCAACTGGACGGCCGCTGCGATGTGCCGCAATACAATATGCTGATGCGAAATGAGCCGCGGACGAAGTTTTTGCAGCGGTTTTTTCCGGGAACAGTGCCGGATTTAATCGAACGGCTTTTTGAGCGGATCGAGTTTAATTACCGGCTTCCGGAACCGGTCATCAATGTGCTGATTCATTATGTGATCGGCAACAACGATTCCAAGCGGCTGTCGCGTACGTTTGTTGAATCGGTGGCTGCCAATATGCTTGTCAAGCAGGTCGATACGTTCGAGAAAGCGATTGGATATTTGAAGGACCAAGAACAGGTGGAAGCCGATAAAGAACGGCGCCAGTCCGGCGAACCGGCAGCAGGCGGAGGCAGGGCGCCAGCCAAGGGAGGACGGCGCGGCAGCGTATCCCGCAAGCCGGCCATTCCGGTTGTGCAAAGCATGCCGACCGGTGGAGCAGTGTCTCCCGAAGAGCTGGAAGAGCTGCGAAAGCTGGCGCGTGAGCTGGACGGCAACAGCAGCCGATAATCCAGGATGAAGACGAAACTATGCAACATGCAGAAAGGGTGGTAACGAGGTATGGAATCGCTGGGCGAATTGTTGAAAGGCTGGCCGCAGGCCTCTTCCATCCATGAACAAGCCGAACGCAAAATGTCCGAGCTGATGCAGGACCCGCTTGTCGAACGTCTGCTTGCCAAGCATCCGGAGCTGGACGCGGCAACGGTCCGGCTTAATCTGAACCGCGTATACCAATACGTTACGGAGTACCGGAATTGTACGAATTGCCCGGGACTGGACCAATGCCCAAACGATTTTGAAGGCCACTATACGCTGCTCTCCGTTGAAACGGCGGGTCCAAACGTGCAGCTGAACGACCGTAAAGTTTCTTGTAAAAAATTTATCGCCAAACGGAATGAGGAACAGATCCGCAGCCGTGTCCGCAGCTTTTATGTGGATGAGAAGGTGCTGCAGGGCGGATATTCTTCGGATGAAATATTAAATAAAGATGCAGAGCGGTTAAAAGCGGTTGGCCAAGTGCTGCGCTATACGATGAAGACGAAGGAGCAGGGGCTTCAGACGGAAGGGTTGTATTTGACCGGCAGCTTTGGCACCGGCAAAACGTTTCTTATGGGATACATGCTGCACGAGCTTGCCAAAGCCGGTTATTCAGGCGTTATCGTCTACATGCCGGACTTTGTTGAAGATTTGAAGGCGATGCTGCATGAGCCGGGCAAGCTAAAGGAAACCGTTGATTTAATGAAAGAAACGGATTTGCTCATTTTTGATGATATCGGGGCGGAGAATTTAAACCCGTGGGTAAGGGATCATGTGCTGGGATCTATTTTAAATTACCGGATGAACCGCAAGCCGACTTTCTATACGTCCAATTATGATTTGGATGCGCTTGAAATGCATTTCAGCTTTACGAATAAAGACGGCGACGAAAGGCATAAAGGAGAACGCCTGATGAACCGGGTGCGGCCTTATGTAGAAATCGTTCATGTAACTGGGAGCAACAAACGGGAGCGAATGTAGCTGCCTCTAATCCAATATCCCTAGGCAAATCGTTGTCTGGGGATATTTTGCATATATTGGTACAAATCGTTGCTAGATTATGTGGATTTTGTAAATACAACAGACAATATGAGACTGCATATGACAAAACATGTAAAGTATTTGTATATAAATTTCTGAAAAATATGATTATTTGGTATTTTCAAACGTGAAAAAGATGGTATAATTGTCACATCCATCATAATTAGTCCTAATAAATCAAGGAGGTATGTGGAATGACAAGTGCCAAGAAATGGATTTCTGTAACGCTCAGCATCATATTATTTGGGGTTTTATTGGCAGCATGTTCATCGAATTCTAACAACAACAAGGAGCCATCCACAGAGAGCCAGGCTCCAACTGCCTCTCCGACAGCAAGTGCAAGCGCAGAACCTTCAGCAGATCCGAACCAGCCGGTTGATGGCGGCAATCTTACGTTCAGTTCTTTCTCTGACATCGTATCTGTGAACCCGATTTATGTATCCGACACTGCATCAGGCGACGCAGCGAACTTCATTTATGCCAATATTTATGATTATGACCGTGAAGGTAATGTTGTAGTAGAACCATGGTCGCTTGCTTCTGATAAAGTACAAATCTCCGAGGATGGCTTGACCTACACGATCAAGCTGAAAACAACTGCAAAATGGAGCGACGGCCAGCCGGTTACAGCGGATGACGTTATTTATACGATTGATACGGTCCGCAATCCGGATGCAGGTGCTCCAGGCATCAGTTCCTATGACAAAGTAGACACCATTACGAAAGTTGACGATTATACCGTTCAAATTAAACTGAAGCAAGTATACGCGCCGTTTGAATACGTGCTTGTATCGTCAGTGGCTCCGGCTCATATCCTGAAGGATATTCCGGTTAAAGAGCTGCAGGACAATGCTTACGGCAAAGATCCTGCCAAAACGGTAACGAACGGCCCTTGGAAATGGACGGAGTGGAAACAAACGCAATATTTGACGTTTGATGCCGATCCGAACTATTGGGGTGAAACGAAACCTCATATCCAAAAAATTACTTACAAAATTTACGCCGACCAAAATACCGAAGTTCAAGCGCTGCTGAAAGGCGACGTAGACAGCACCCAAGCCATTCCGGTTACGCAGGTTGAAGCTGTTAAGAAAGACGGCAATATCCGCGTAAGCTCCAAGCCGGGTCCTACTTACGAATTTATGTCCTTTAACTTCAATAAAGATAACTGGAAAGACGGATTCGTACCGTTCGCAGGCCAAAAAACCCGCCAGGCGATCGCAACTGCGCTTAACCGCCAAGGCATGGTTGATAACGTGCTGAAAGGTACAGGCGCATTGATGAACGCGCCGTTCCTCCCAGGTTCCTGGGCAGATCCGGGCGACGCTGCCGTCAACTACCCGTATGACGCGGAGAAAGCAAAACAGCTGCTGGCCGAAGACGGCTGGGTAGCCGGCTCCGACGGCATCCTGACCAAAGACGGACACCGATTCTCGTTTGAATTGCAATACAACTCCGGCAACAGCCGGCGCGAGCAAGTATCGCAAATCATTCAGCAAAACCTGAAAGAAGTCGGCATCGAAGTAGTGCCGAAAGCGATCGACTTTGCCGCATGGGTGGATCAAAACTTGAACCCGGGCAAATATCAAGCCATATTGCTTGGCTGGTCGCTCAATAACCCGGACCCTGACGGCGAAAGCACATTCTCGTCCAAGTACTTCCCGCCGAACGGCCAAAACATGGGCTGGTACAAAAATGAAAAGCTCGACAAGCTGTGGGTAGACGGTTATTCGACGGTCAACCAAGACGAGCGTAAAGCGATCTATAAAGAAATCGGAACAGAAATTTCCACGGACTTGCCTTATGTATTCTTGTATCAATATTCGCTGCCACAAGGTATCGGTCCTAGAGTCCATTTTGCAGATGAAGACGCTCCAGAGCCAACTCTGCCATATGGTTACTTCTTCCGTGCAATCAACTGGTGGGTAACGGATAAATAAGAACTTGGGGCGAGAGGGGAAGGACAAAGGTTCCTTCCCCTCTTCTGATTAAACAACGACTTTTTCTCAGGAGGGAGAAAAATGACAGAGTACCTCATCCGCCGGGTATTGCAGTCCGTATTGGTACTGTTTCTGATCTCGATTGTCACTTTTTTACTCATTCATGCTGCTCCAGGCGGCCCGACGCAAATGATGATTGCGCCAGGGCTTTCTCCCGAAGCGTTTGAAGTGCAAAAGCATAATTTGGGCCTGGACCAGTCGCTTCCGGTTCAATATTGGAAATGGGTAAGCGACTTGCTTCAAGGCGATTTGGGCCATACGTTTAAAAACAATTTGCCGGTTAGCGATATTTTATGGCCGACAGTGGGCCATACGTTTGTTCTGATGGCGGCAGCATGGCTGTTGTCATTAATTATTGCTATTCCGTGGGGGATTTTTAACAGCACCCGGACTTATGGACTTTCCGATCAAACCGCTTCTTTTATTTCTTATTTAGGTTTTGCTATGCCAACCTTCTGGTTTGGGATTATGCTGCAGCAATATTTTTCGATCAAGCTGGACTGGCTCCCGCTATCCGACATGTACACGATGGGGAAGGAAGGCAATCTCGCCGATTTATTTATGCATCTTGTGCTTCCGGTGACGGTGCTGACGCTAGGATTTTTGGCTTCTTATGTGAAATATTCGAGGTCAAGCATGCTTGAGGTGCTGGATCAGGATTACATACGAACGGCACGCGCCAAAGGCGTCAAGGAACGGAAAGTCATTTTCCGCCATGCGCTTCGTAACGCATTGATCCCTATCATTACGGTTTTGGGGCTGGATTTGCCGATTCTTGTTTCCGGAGCAGCACTGACTGAAAACGTTTTCAACTGGCCGGGAATGGGACGTTTGTTTGTTGATATGGCTCTTGCCCGCGAATATTCGGTTCTTATGTCCATTACGTTAATTACGGCGGTTATCGTTATTTTGGGTAACCTGATTGCCGATATTTTATATGCTATCGTTGATCCGCGCGTACAAATTGGCAAAGGAGGTAAAGCGGCATGAGCGAATCCAAACTTGAAACGGTCAAGCCGAAACAGTCTCCAGGCAGCGCTGTACCCGTCTCCAAGCGGCCGGTTGGCCCGTGGCTGACGGCATGGCGCAACTTTCGCAAAAATCCGTATGCGATGGGCGGGCTTATCGTTTTGCTGATTTTTGTTATCATCGCTTTTTTTGCGAAAGTTATTGCGCCGTACGATCCTGCCAAAATCGACTTGATGTTTGCCGATTTAGGGCCAAGCGCGGATCATTGGTTAGGCACAGACGAGCTTGGGCGAGATATTTTTTCCCGGCTTGTATACAGCACGCAAGTATCGTTAACTGTCGGTTTTTCAGTAGCAATTGCCGCAGTGCTGATCGGCACGATCATTGGCGCGATTTCCGGCTACTTTGGCGGCTGGATCGATAATATTTTTATGCGTTTTGTTGATGTGATGAACTCGCTCCCGACACTGTTCCTGAACATATTGGTGCTGGCTATATTCAGCTCAAAGTTCAGTTATATGATTCTCATTATGGCCTTTACCGGCTGGATGGGTGTTGCCCGCCTCGTCAGGGGCACCTTCCTGCAGCTGCGGGAGATGCAGTATGTGGAGGCCGCCAAGGCGATAGGCGTCTCCAGCTGGGGGATTATTTTCCGCCATTTGCTCCGCAACGCCAGTTATCCGATTATCGTCAACGCCACGCTGATGGTTGGCGGTGCGATATTGGGCGAATCGGCATTGTCTTATTTAGGGCTGGGCATTCAAGCGCCGCAAACGAGCTGGGGGCTTATGCTGAGCAATTCGCAGGAGTTTATGCTGACAAGACCTTCCCTTGCTTTGTATCCGGGGCTCTGTATTCTTATTCTGGTGCTTGCGGTCAACTTTATCGGCGACGGTATCCAATCGGCGCTTAACCCAAGAAGCAAGAAGAAAATATCAGTGAAGAAGGTGGCAGAATGGCGGAAAAAGTTCTCGAAATCAAACATTTAACAGCAGGCTTTATGACCGATAACGGAATCGTGAAAGCGACCGACCGTGTCAGCCTTCACCTGGAAAAAGGAAAAACATTGTGTGTCGTTGGCGAGTCCGGCAGCGGCAAAAGCGTCACCTCGCTTGCAGTGATGAGGCTGCTTGAATTTGCCGGCGGCGCAATTCTCGAAGGCAGCGTCAATTTCAAAGGCGAGGAATTGTCAGTGAAATCGCAGGACGAGATGATTCATATCCGCGGCAATAAAATCGCAATGATATTTCAGGATCCGATGTCCGCACTTAATCCGGTATTTACGGTAGGCGACCAGATTGCCGAAAGCCTCCGCCTCCATCAAAATAAAAGCGGCGCCGAAGCGTGGAAGGAAGCCGTCGATCTGCTTCGCCTTGTCGGAATCCCGGCGCCGGAAGTCCGCGCCAAACAATATCCGCATGAGCTGTCGGGCGGCATGTGCCAGCGTGTCGTAATCGCTATTGCACTTGCTTGCAAGCCGGATTTGCTTATTGCCGACGAGCCGACGACAGCACTGGACGTAACGGTTCAGGCGCAAATATTGGATTTGCTCCGCCGGCTGCAGAACGAGATCGGCATGTCCATCCTGCTTATTACACATGATATGGGCGTTGCCGCCGAGATGGCCGACCGGATTGCCGTTATGTATGCGGGCGTCATTGTCGAAGAAGGAACGGTTGCGGAAATTTTTGACCATCCCAGCCATCCGTATACGATTGGCTTGCTGCAGTCGATTCCGGGGTTTGAAGGCAGCCGCGGCGAGGAATTGTTTACGATTAAAGGCACAATACCGGCATTAAGCCAGCTGCCAAGCGGCTGCCGGTTCCATCCGCGTTGTCCGCATGCAATGGCCGTTTGCCAGGAACAAGAGCCGGAGAATATATCGCTTGGAGACGATCATACGGCATCATGCTGGCTGTTTAAAGATTCGGGGAATATGCCGGCGAACCGTGGACAAGGCAGAACATTCCAACCGCCAAGCGACCATAACGGAGAGGTGAAGCGCGCATGAGTGCCGAAAATTTGATCGAAGTCCGCAATGTAAAAAAATATTTTCCAATTCATAAAGGGCTGCTGAACCGTGTCGTTGGCCATGTTAAAGCGGTAGACGATGTTTCGATTGCAATCCGCAAAGGGGAAACGTTTGGCCTTGTCGGCGAATCCGGCTGCGGCAAATCAACGTTGGGACGCGTGATTTTGCAGCTTCAGCGGGCGACCGGCGGAGACATTATGTACCAGGGTGAAACGATTCGTACTTTAAGCTCCAGCAGCTTGCGCAAGCTGCGGCAGCAGATGCAAATTATTTTCCAGGATCCGTACGGCTCGCTGAATCCGCGTTTTCTGGTGCGCGACATCATTGGAGAGCCGCTCCGCATTCATACTAATGCGACTTCAAAGCAAATTGATGCCCGTGTTGTAGAGTTGATGGAGCTTGTCGGCCTGGATGCTTCCCGGCGCAACCGGTATCCGCACGAATTTTCGGGCGGCCAGCGTCAGCGGATTGGCATCGCCAGGGCGATTGCGCTGAACCCGCAATTTATTGTAGCGGATGAAGCTGTCTCGGCGCTTGACGTGTCGGTCCAATCCCAGGTGCTCAATTTGCTGGTCAAGCTGCAAAAAGAGCTCGGATTGACGTTTTTGTTTATTGCGCATGGCTTAAACGTTGTCCGCCATATTTCCGACCGGGTTGGCGTTATGTATTTGGGCAAAATGGTGGAAGTGTCGCCAACCGAAGCTTTGTTCGACAAACCGCTCCATCCGTATACGGCGGCGCTCTTGTCGTCCATTCCGCGTCCGAATCCGCATCTGAAGCGGGACCGGATCGTGCTGCAAGGGGATGTGCCATCCCCGGCCAATCCGCCGTCCGGCTGCCGGTTCCATCCCCGCTGCCCGTTTGCTGAAGCCAAGTGCTCGGCTGAAGAGCCGCAGCTTCAAGAGGTTATGCCGGGGCGGCAGGTAGCCTGCCATTTTCCTCTGCTGTAACCAACCGTACCTATATTGAAAGCGAGTGCCGGGAACGGCGCTCGCTTCTTTTTTTCTTACACATCATTTGGCTATAAGAAGCGTTGATAAGAGGTATCAGATATGCAAATTTTTGTATTGACAGAAAAAGAAGGCACTGGTATTATTCTTCCATAACATACTAAACAGGTAGGAATAATTAAAATTGTGACCGGATCACCGGAGCAAGGACAGCGTAGAGAAAAAAGTTTTGTCCAAATAGACAAAGGGGTGTATGAACTGATGAAAAGATTATCCGTCGTTCGTTCCGCTGTAATACTTATTGCTCTGACTTTTGTACTTGCTGCTTGCGGATCCGGCAACAACAGCAACAATAGCCAATCCTCTAGTAACGGGAATACGGCGCAGCCGTCCCAGGATGCATCCGCATCTCCAACTGGCGATGCGAAGCCTTCATCCGAGCCGAAAAAGCCGGTTGAGCTTCTAAACGTTTCCTATGACCCGACACGTGAACTTTACGAAGAATACAATAAAGCATTCTCAAAATATTGGAAAGATAAAACCGGTCAGGATGTAACGATCAAACAATCCCATGGCGGTTCCGGAGCGCAAAGCTTATCGGTCATCGACGGCTTGGAAGCCGATGTTGTAACGCTGGCGCTTGGTTATGATATTGATGCCATTGCCGAAAAAGGCCTAATCAATCCGGATTGGCAGACCAAATATGAAGACAACAGCGCACCTTATACGTCCACGATTGTGTTCCTTGTAAGGAAGGGCAACCCGAAAAACATTCATGATTGGAACGATCTGGTGAAAGATAAGGTGGAAGTTATTACGCCAAATCCAAAAACATCGGGCGGCGCACGCTGGAACTACTTGGCGGCATGGGGTTACGCCTTAAAGCAAAACAACAATGACGAAGACAAAGCCAAACAATTTGTTGCTGATTTGTATAAACATGTGCCGGTGCTAGACTCCGGTGCTCGCGGCGCTACGACAACTTTTGCTGAACGCGGAATCGGCGACGTGCTGCTTGCTTGGGAGAATGAAGCATTCCTTTCGCTGAAAGAACTTGGGGACAAATTCGAAATCGTTTATCCGTCGATCAGCATTTTGGCTGAGCCGCCGGTAGCCGTTGTCGACAAAAACGCCGATAAGCACGGAACACGCGAAGTATCTGAAGCTTATTTGCAGTATTTGTATTCTGACGAAGGTCAGGAAATCGCTGCTAAAAACTTCTATCGCCCGATTAACCAAACCATTGCCGCAAAATATAAAGATACGTTCAAAGATCTGGAATTGCTGAATATCAGCGATTTTGGCGGATGGGCGGAAGCACAGAAGAAACATTTTGCCGATGGCGGCGTATTCGACCAAATATATGCTCCCGGCAAATAACCGGGAGCTGCGATGAATGGAGCTGACTTCACATGAAAGGTTCCAGGCCGAACAAGCAAAAAAACGTGCTGCCCGGGTTTGGATTATCGCTTGGTTTTACACTGCTGTACTTAAGCTTTCTCGTGCTCATTCCGCTGATCGGCATCGTCATTCGGACGACGGATTTAAGCTGGCACGAGTTTTGGGCAACGGTCACAACGCCGCGTGTGCTTGCTTCTTACCGGGTTAGTCTGACAACAGCTTTCGCTGCGGCATTCATTAACGTTGTATTCGGAGTCATTGTCGCTTGGGTGCTTGTGCGGTACCGGTTTCCGGGTAAAAAGCTGATTGATGCGCTTGTAGATTTGCCGTTTGCGCTGCCGACGGCTGTAGCGGGCATATCGCTTACCGCCATTTATGCGCCTAACGGCATTATCGGCTCCATCCTTCAGCCGCTCGGCATCAAAACCGCGTATTCGCCAATCGGCATTACGATTGCCTTGCTGTTTATCGGCTTGCCGTTTGTTGTGCGGACGGTGCAGCCGGTGCTGCAGGATTTGGAGAAGGAAACTGAAGAAGCAGCCGTAACGTTAGGGGCACGCCGGTGGCGGACCGTACGCAAAATTGTATTCCCCGAACTGCTCCCGGCGATTATAACCGGGTTTGCACTTGCTTTTGCAAGAGGCATCGGCGAATACGGATCAGTTGTATTTATTTCCGGGAATATGCCGCTGAAGACAGAAATTACGCCGCTGCTGATCATGACAAAGCTGCAGCAGCATGATTATGCAGGCGCAACAGCCATCGCTCTGGTGCTTCTCGTCATCTCGTTCCTGTTGTTATTGCTCATTAACTTTTTGCAGTGGCGGCTCAATCGCCGCACTGCAGCGGTATAAGGGGGAATAAACAATGGCAGGAGCTGTAACGGCACATTTAACGGAGGAATCGGCAATCCGGCCCAAGCATATTACCGAATCGCTGCCGGTCCGCATCATTTTAATCGGCATTGCAGTTTTGTTTCTTGGCCTTGTTGTGCTGCTGCCGTTAATATTCGTATTTACCGAAGCGCTAAAAAAAGGATGGGACGTCTATGCTGCAGCCATAACCGATCCGGATGCTTTGTCTGCACTGCGTCTTACCTTAACGACGGCGCTGATCGCGGTCCCGGTCAACACTATATTTGGCATCGCTGCTGCCTGGGCGATCAGCAAGTTTGCATTTCGGGGCAAGAACGCACTCATTACTTTAATTGATCTTCCCTTTTCGATTTCACCTGTCATTTCAGGACTAGTATTTGTATTATTGTTTGGGGCGCAAGGCTTCATAGGGCCATGGCTGGGTTCGCATGGCATTCAAATTGTATTCGCCTTGCCGGGCATCGTGCTTGCAACCGTATTTGTTACAGTGCCGTTTGTGGCAAGGGAGCTGATCCCGCTTATGCAAGCGCAAGGGATAGCGGAAGAGGAAGCGGCCGCAAGCCTTGGCGCACGCGGCTGGCAAATCTTTTTCCGGGTGACGCTGCCCAACATTAAATGGGGGCTGCTGTACGGTGTCATTTTGTGCAATGCGCGGGCGATGGGCGAGTTTGGCGCCGTATCGGTCATCTCCGGCCACATTCGCGGCGAAACGAACACGCTGCCGCTCCATATCGAAATTTTATACAATGAATACCAGTTTTCAGCGGCATTTGCCGTATCTTCATTGCTTGTCATGCTCGCTATTTTTACATTGGCGGCCAAGAGCCTGATTGAATGGAAAACATCCGGGAAGAAACATTCCGGACATAGACAGGAGGAATTATAATGGCAAAACCTTTGGAATTGGATGAAACGTGGATTGGGCGCATTGTGGAGCAAGCAAGCGGGCTGCAATATGGATCGGTAATTATAACGGTGCATGATGGAAGAATTGTACAAATCGACCGGACGGAACGTACGCGGTACGATCAGCCTTCCGCCAAGCAGCCAAATCACAATAACAATCCGGATAAAAATCAAGGCAAAAATGATTCCCTCCGTGCCGTGCAGTAATATCTGCCTGCATACCGTCACATGACATGAAACAAGGCTGTTTCCGCGAATGCCGTCTGGCAAGGGAAACAGCCTTTTCATATTGCGGAACGTCTTAAACAAAAAAGCCCCATCAAGATGGGGCGTACTGAACGTGTACCAATTAAGCCTATAAACCGGCCGTTATGTAATCGCGTATTTCACGATCACGCATACCGCAAAAACAACAACCATAAATGCCAGCATGCCGCCGAAGCCGGTTACGACATCGGATAAATCGTCTCGAGGTTCTTCGTTTACATGCTCGCGCGGGTCTCTTACGTTGTCCATTGTTGTCGTCCTCCTTTAAGGATTAGGCAAAAATTAACATAATGAAACTTCGGATAAAAGCGCTAAAACGCTTCGGAAGCTTAACGATAAGAGCTCCTAAGCTTATATTGCATGTTATCCTGTAAGGATTAGTATTTTCTACATAAGCTTATAATAGTATACCCAATAAAACCAACATTTGTAAAGCGTATTCATCGGCGGCGATCCGCTGATGTTAAGGATAAAATTATGATAAAATGTTAACTGAAATGTTGCAGCAATCGGGAGGGAGAGCATGAACGACCAGGTATCCGGAAAATCAATAAGTTCCCGCGCGAAAGCGGAGGAGCTCATTCGCAACAAGCTGGCTTTGCTCCCGGATCAGCCGGGCTGCTACCTGATGAAAAACGGGGAAGGCACGATTATTTATGTCGGCAAAGCAAAAGTGCTGAAAAACCGTGTCCGTTCCTATTTTAACGGCAGCCATAACGGGAAAACGCAGCGGCTTGTTTCGGAAATCCGCGATTTTGATTTTATTGTAACGAGCAGTAATATAGAAGCTCTTATTCTTGAATGTAACTTAATAAAACAATATCATCCGCGATATAACGTGCTGCTGAAGGACGATAAATCTTTTCCTTATATTAAAATAACCGGCGATGCGCATCCGCGCCTCGAAGTAACGCGCCGGATCGTGAAAGACAAAGGCAAATATTTCGGGCCTTACCCGAATGCATTTGCGGCGCAGCAAACAAAAAAGCTGCTTGACCGCTTGTATCCGCTTCGCAAATGCAAGACGATACCGGAAAAAGTATGCTTGTATTATCATATCGGGCAATGTATCGGTCCATGCGAATACAAGGTGGAGCCGGGTACGTATGAGGCGATGGTGCAGGAAATTACCAAGTTTCTGAACGGCGGCCATGACACGGTGCGGGCAGAGCTGCAGGGCAAAATGGAGGCGGCGGCGGAGCTGCTGGAATTCGAGCGGGCGAAAGAATACCGCGATCAGATTGTGGCCATTGACGCCGTGATGGAAAAACAAAAAATAACGATGAACGATGCGCTCGACCGCGACGTATTTGGCTATGCAACCGATAAAGGCTGGATGTGCGTGCAAATCTTGTACATGCGCAAAGGAAAGCTGATCGAACGCCGGGCGACAACATTCCCTTATTACGGTGAAGAATACGATGATTTCATTACGTTCGTAACGCAATATTATAGTGACAATCCGGCATTGCCAAAGCAAATATTGCTGCCGCTGCCTCCCGAAGGGAAAGAAGAAGGCGCTGAACTTGGCGCGGAGCGGATGGAAGCAAGGGCGGACGGAGAGCCGGACGGCGGCGCGAGCGAACCGGCCGCCGAAACAGCGGAAGGCGGAGCGGTCGAGCCGTTTGCCGGGAGACTGGATCATGCGGATGCCCGGACAAAGGCCGAGGCTGGACCAGAGCAAGATGAACCGGATATTGATGATCCGGAGGAGGAAGCAGACGCCGGCTTGCTGAATCCGGATGTTGTGCTGGAAGGGCTGGAGCTGGAGGAAGAGGCGGACAGCTTGGAGCCTTCGGAAGACAGTTCGGAGGAAGACAGCTCGGAAGAAAGCAGCCGCCGCCCGCGGGCGGATGAAGTTGCCCAAATGCTGCAAACATGGCTGCATGTGAAAGTGCTTATGCCGCAGCGGGGACGCAAAAGCCAGGTTGTTACGATGGCGAACGACAATGCCAAAATTATGCTGGCAGACAAATTCCGCCTTATCGAACGCGACGAGGAGCGCAGCGTGAAGGCTTCGGAAGGTCTCGGTTCCTGGCTCGGCATGTCCGGGCTTCACCGGATTGAAGCGTTCGACAACTCGAATATTCAAGGCACGAATCCGGTATCGGCAATGGTTGTATTTACCGACGGCAAGCCGGACCGGAAGGAATACCGCAAATACAAGGTTCGCACCGTGCAAGGGCCGGATGATTACGAAACGATGCGGGAAGTGATCCGCAGGCGTTATGAACGGGTGCTGAAGGACAATTTGCCGCAGCCCGATTTAATTGTCGTGGACGGGGGCAAAGGGCAAATCAGCGCCGCACTGGACATTTTGGAAAACGAGCTGGGACTTTCCATTCCGGTATGCGGACTGGTCAAGGATGCCAAGCACAAGACGGCGCAGCTGATGGTAGGGGATCCGCCGGAGGTCGTACCGCTTCCGCGCGACAGCCAGGAGTTTTATTTGCTGCAGCGCATTCAGGATGAGGTGCACCGGTTTGCGATTACGTTCCACCGCGAGCAGCGGGCGAAGTCGATGGTTGTGTCGCATCTGGACGCGATTCCCGGCATCGGGGAGAAACGGCGCAAGGCGCTGCTGAAGCATTTTGGCTCGCTCAAAAAAATTAAAGAAGCTTCGGTGGAAGATTTCCGTGTATTATCCATCGGAGAGAAACTGGCAGGCCAAATATTGGCCGCGCTGAATGAAGAAGAAAAGGAATGAGCCGTCATGGCTCATTCCTTTTTTTTACGTACCCGCAAGCCGCAGGCAAGCCGGGTCAAGTCTGCTGCAAGGCGGCATATCCGTATTTTTTGCGGTGCGTGTAGCGGATCAGCCAAGCGATCAGCACCGGCAGCAGCAAATAAAACAAACCGGCTGCGAGGTTGGCGGCACCGCCTTCAAACAGGAGCGAGGCGCTCATCAGCGCGGAATCGAATATGGCATGCGTAAACAACACCGTCACAAAACCGTATTTCAAAAATATCGCGGAAAATACGAAGCCGATGATAATTAGTTCAAACAGCCGGGTCGTAGACGGGAAGATCGGATAAGACACATGGCCAAGCGCCCATATGACCGTTGGAATCAGAATCGCGGCAAATGTATTTTTGAACCATTTTCTCAATAAGGAAATGCCAAACAGCCGGTAGATCGCTTCTTCCGATATCGCTGCACACCATGCCATAAGCGGCAGCAGCAGCGGTGTAGCCATATTATAAGTGGACTGCGTTACATCGGAAGTCGACCAGGAGCCGATCAGCTGCTGAAGCGCCAGCAGTACAACCGATTGTATGCCTAACGTAATTACGGCGAACAAATAACCGAGCCCGACACCGCGCCATACATAGTCGCCATAACCTTGCTCGCCGAACCGCGGCCACAGCGCCTTCTGCTGTGAACGCCATATGCCGTCGCCTGCAACAAGCGAAAAATAAGCCGAAAGCGCGAGCAAAACCGTCATTACCGTTGAGATGACGTTCATAACTGCCACATAGCCGCCGGAATGCTCGGATTCGCCAATTGCGGCTCGAACGCCGTCAAGCGAGTTGAAATTGTTGATCAAATATAAAACAAGGAACAATAACGTTAACAGCATTCCTCGCCGGAAGGAAGTATGCCGGGCATACCGGATGGCGTATACGATGGCGATCATAAATAAAATGCCGCTCATCATCAGAAAGCCGTAGTTCGTTAATTGCCCGGCAAGCTTTTGCTGGCCGGCAACGTATTGTTCGTAATGGGCCGGCACGATAAATTTAGGCGAATATTCGGTTACAACGGTTCCGTTTTCGACATCGCCATATTGCATGACCAGCGACAGCGCAGCCTGCTCCATCGCATATCCGGCCGGGTGGAATATAAATACGTTGGCGTCTGCCGGGTCAGAGGCGCTAAGGGATTGCTTGGGGATGCCTCTTTGTTCGGCAAACTGCATCGCTTTTGCAGCCGTCTGCTCTTTGGCGGCAGGGGAGGCGTCCAGCACATGCCAAGCAATAACCCGTCCGGATTTCATATGGGTATATACGAAAGCGGTATAACCGCCGCTAAGCTGCAGTTCGGACTGAAACGTATCGGTCGGAAACAGCTGATCGTATTTGCGGTCATACTTATCGTTCAGCATATGTTTAGACAAATAGCCGTAAAACAAGCTGTCTGACTGATGAACGGTATGTACAGACTGCACATCCAGGCCAAATTGCTGTCTGGCAAAATCGG
Source organism: Paenibacillus protaetiae (assembly GCF_004135365.1). Lineage (NCBI taxonomy): Bacteria > Bacillati > Bacillota > Bacilli > Caryophanales > Paenibacillaceae > Paenibacillus > Paenibacillus protaetiae. Next base: position 4,204,375 of record NZ_CP035492.1, read on the forward strand.
CAGCGAGCCGGCCTGCTTTGCTTTTATCCATAATGCCGGCAGGCGAGCCGGAATAATCTTCCGAGCTGCCGGAAACAGCCGGAAGCAGCTGAATGACGGCAAAGATAATGACACACACAAGAGCGGCCCACCGGAATTTTTTCCATTCGTTAGCATGTATAACAGGAATCATGACTTCACCTCTGTTCCAATATATGAGCAGCTTTGTCCTTTCTAGAATTACAATAGCATGAAAAAGGGCTGCGACCAAATGTAAAGCCAGCGAAGCGTATTAAAAGCGAGAAAAAACAAATGGCATGAAGACTGAAGGCGCTGCCTTATAACCTTGCCTGTTTTTGAACAAAAAATGATTTATTTCAAGCGTTTATCCCTTTTGTATAAACGCCCCCGAAGGATTATAATCGTTAACGTTATGATGAATACGTACTAGCCGAATTTCGTTTGGCGAAAACGGGGGAACCAATCGATTATCCAGCCGGATGATCATGGGGTGAATTTCAAGCTAAACATATGCTGAGTTGTGTACAGCGCATGTTTGCTGAATAGGGCTGCCTGTCCAGGCCCGAATCCGACAGCTAACCTCGCAGGCTATGTGGAACAGGACTCATTCGCGATGAATGGCATTGGATGAATGTCCAGTGCTTTTTTTTATGCCTGCAATTGAAATTTATATAAAACCTTAAGCGTATAAAGAGGACAGGGCTTAAGCGAAATTACAAAGCGGATTGGAGCATTTGGAGAGATGAGAGGGAGCGGCTATGTCATTATCGGACTTGGCAGATTTGGATCGAGCCTGGGGAAGGAACTCGTCAAGCTGGGTTATGAGGTGCTTGGCATTGACAAAGATGAAGAAGCCGTTCAAGAAATGAGCCCTTACCTGACGCATGCGGTTGTTGCCGAATGTACGGATGAAGAAGTGATGCGTTCGCTTGGGGTGCGCAACTTTGATTGTGGTGTTGTAGCGATTGGCGACGATATTCAAGCCAGTATACTGACAACGATCCAGCTGAAGGACCTTGGCGTGAAGAGAGTGGTGGCGAAAGCGATCAGCGAGCTGCACGGGCGGGTACTGGAAAAGCTCGGCGTCGACCGCGTTGTGTATCCGGAGCGGGATATGGGCATCCGGGTAGCGCATCAGCTGGCCTCGCCTAATTTGCTCGATTACATTGAATTGTCCAAGGACTATACGATCGCCGAGCTGACGGTGCCTAGAGGGCTGGACGGCAAGTCGCTTCATGACTTGAACCCGCGTGCCCGTTTCGGCTGCAGTATCGTGGCGATCAACAAAACAAAAGGGGTTATTATCGCGCCTAATGCAGAAGAAGTGCTGCGGGAAAAAGATGTGCTTGTCATTATCGGAACAAACGATCAAATCGATAAATTTGAAGTGGCGGTGAACCGTTAAGCTCGGCCGGCCAGATTGATATGCATTATAATTGGCAAAACTATGGACAGCTATTGCGCCGTCCATAGTTTTTTTATTAGCCGGCAAAAGAGAAAATAGCGTTTTTTTGATCCGGAAAAACGTCTTTCTTCTATTATATATGAGATTGATTCTCAACTCTCTTTTTTGGAGGCTGCCAGCTGGTGAATCCAGGTGCGGATCGCGGGATGGAGCAGTTCCGGATCGTTATGGATAAGAGAGGTTGTCCGTTTCGTATTTTCAAGCTCCCGAATCGGAACGATTTGAAGCTCGTTGTCATCCAGCAGCTGCTGGCGCATATACGATTTGGGCAGCAGCGTGCCTGCGCGGCATGTATGGAGCAGCCGGAGAATCGCTTCGAAGGAATCAATCTCCATCCGGACATCCGGCTGAAGATTGTATTTGGAGAACAGCTCATCCGTTAGTATCCGGTACCAGGTCCCCTTTGAAAACAAGATCATCGGAAAACCGTCCAAGTCATGAATGCCAAGCGGCTTGTCGTGCATAAGCACATGGCTTTTCGGAAGCACGAGCAGCAGATGGTCCTCAAACAGCGGCACGCAGTGCAGCTGGGGATCTTCGATCCGCGAAGCTACAATGCCGATATCGGTCCGCCCTTCACGGACAAGCGTGACGATTTCATGGGTTTTGCCGGTGACCGCCTTAATATCGAATTCCGGATGGCTGAGCGTCAGCGACTGGATAAAGTCGGGCAGCGTCGTTTGCAGCGTCGTCAAGCTGGCACCGATCGTAATCGAGGTGCGGCCGGTTGTGACGTATTCGGAAATTTGCTGCAAATAGTTATAATGAAGTTGCCGAAGCTCCAGCGCATATTCGTAAGTGAGCTGGCCGATCCTCGTCAGCTCCAGCCTTTTGCCGATCCGGCGGAACAGCTGGGCGCCCAGTTCTTCTTCCAGCTTGGCAATCTTGCGGGACAGGGCGGGCTGCGATATATTGAGCAGGCTGGCTGCTTTGTTCATACTGGATTGCTCCACGACCGCTGTCAGTACGGCCAATTCATCAAGCATCGGTAGGCCTCCCTTTTTGATATGGATAATGGTCTTATGCTATATGGTTATAAGAATCTATAAATAATAAGCAATTCCATTATAAGATGAAAAGGAGTACCATGTGAAGTGTGGCTAACCTGTGTCAATATTTGTTGACGGGTGTACATGCTGGGGGTAAAATTAGTAAGGTTTTGACAAGAGAGGAACTCAGGCACATCCACATCTGGAAAGGAGAAAGCGATTTTATGAAAGGAAATTCGTATTACCCGCGGAAGCTTCACTCATTGCTTGGGGTGATTCCGCTTGGCCTGTTCATTATCGAGCACGGTCTCACCAACTTTTTGGCTTTTCAGGATGGACCTGAAGGCTTTGACAGAGGTGTTAAATTTCTAAACAACTTGCCGATTGTTACGATTCTGGAAATTTTCGGCATATTCCTGCCTTTGCTTTTCCACGGCGTCTACGGCCTGTATATGGCGTATCAGTCTAACTGGAATAACAACCGCTTTCAATACAGCCGTAACTGGGCGTTTACCCTGCAGCGGATTACGGGGGTTATTACATTTATTTTCGTATTCTGGCATGTGTACGACACGCGCTTTCAGGTTGCGCTCGGTAATGTAACACATGAAGAGCTGGGCATGCATATGCATGACATCTTCTCGAATCCCGCAGCAATCGTTTTGTATACGATCGGCGTGCTTGCCGCAACGTTCCACTTTGCGAACGGCATGTGGGCATTCCTGATCAGCTGGGGCATTACGGTCGGCCCTCGCGCACAGCGGATTTCTTCGTATGTGTGCATGATTTTGTTTGTGCTTGTATCGGCATTGTTTATTTTGTCGATCGTGGCTTTCACAGGCGATGAGTTTGCCGGTACAGCTTCGGCGGCAGCCGCTGTAACGAATATCATCGGATAGTTTGAAGAAAAGGGGCGAAACGTAAATGGCTAAAAATAAATTGATTGTCGTAGGCGGCGGTCTTGCCGGTTTGATGGCTACGATTAAAGCTGCAGAAGCGGGCGTTCACGTCGACCTGTTTTCGGTCGTTCCGGTGAAGCGTTCCCACTCGGTTTGCGCGCAAGGCGGCATTAACGGCGCGGTAAATACAAAAGGCGAAGGCGATTCGCCTTGGGAGCATTTTGACGATACGGTATACGGCGGCGATTTCCTTGCGAACCAGCCTCCGGTAAAAGCGATGTGCGAAGCGGCTCCGGGTATTATTAACCTGATGGACCGGATGGGCGTCATGTTCAGCCGTACGCCGGAAGGCTTGCTTGACTTCCGCCGTTTCGGGGGAACACAATATCACCGCACGGCATTTGCGGGTGCAACAACCGGCCAGCAATTGCTGTACGCGCTTGATGAGCAGGTGCGCCGCTGGGAAACAGCCGGCCTCGTAACGAAGTTCGAGCATTGGGAATTCCTTGGCGCGGTGCTGGATGAAGAAGGCATCTGCCGCGGCATTACGGCGCAAAGCCTGCGTTCGATGGAAGTGCAGTCGTTTGCAGCGGATGCCGTAATTATGGCTTCCGGCGGTCCGGGTATTATTTTCGGCAAAACGACCAACTCGATTATCAATACCGGTACAGCAGCAAGTGCGGTTTACCAGCAGGGCGTGAAATATGCCAACGGCGAAATGATTCAAATCCACCCGACGGCGATCCCGGGCGACGACAAAAACCGTCTGATGTCCGAATCGGCACGCGGCGAAGGCGGACGGATCTGGACGTATAAAGACGGCAAGCCTTGGTATTTCCTCGAGGAAAAATATCCGGCTTACGGCAACCTTGTTCCGCGCGATATTGCGACACGCGAAATTTTCGACGTCTGCGTGAACCAGAAGCTTGGCATCGACGGCGAGAACAAAGTTTATCTCGACCTGTCGCATAAAGATCCAAAGGAACTGAACGTGAAGCTGGGCGGCATCCTGGAAATTTACGAGAAATTTGTAGGGGACGACCCACGCAAAGTTCCAATGAAAATTTTCCCTGCGGTCCATTACTCGATGGGCGGCTTGTGGGTAGATTACAATCAAATGACGAATATTCCGGGCTTGTTTGCAGCGGGCGAATGCGATTACCAGTACCACGGCGCTAACCGTCTTGGCGCAAACTCACTGCTGTCCGCAATTTTCGGCGGCATGGTGTCCGGTCCGAAAGCGGTAGAATATATTAGAGGCCTTAAAAAATCGGCCGAAGATGTATCGTCGACTGTATTTGACCGTGCGGTTAAGCAGCAAACGGACAAGTACGAAAGCATTTTGAAAATGGACGGCAACGATAACGCTTATGTCATCCATAAAGAGCTGGGCGAATTTATGACCAACAACATGACAGTTGTTCGTTATAACAAAAAGCTTGAAGAAACCATCGTCAAAATTAAAGAATTAAAAGAACGTTACAATAAAATCAACATCAACGATACGAAACAGTGGAACAACGCAGGCGTTGCATTCACACGCCAGCTGTGGAACATGCTGGAGCTTGCGGAAACGATGACGGTAGGCGCGCTTCTCCGCAATGAAAGCCGCGGCGCTCATTACAAGCCGGAATTCCCTGAACGTAACGACGAAGAGTTCCTGAAAACAACGATTGCAGCGTGGACGCCGGAAGGCCCGCAAATCTCGTACGAGGACGTTGACGTATCGCTGATCAAACCGCGTAAACGCGACTATACATCCGACAAGCACTGAGCCAAAGAAAGGAGAGAATAAGCGATGAATCAAACAGCAACCGCCAAAAAAACGGTCAAGTTTATCATTACCCGTCAGGACAACCCTGATTCGGCGCCTTATAAAGAAGAGTTTGAAATTCCATACCGCCCGAACATGAATGTCATCAGCGCATTGATGGAGATCCAGCGGAACCCGGTTAAAGCGGACGGCGGCAAAACCACTCCGGTTAACTGGGAATCGAACTGTCTCGAGGAAGTATGCGGCGCATGTTCGATGGTGATCAACGGCAAGCCTCGCCAAGCGTGCAGCGCACTGATTGATAAGCTGGAGCAGCCGGTCCGCCTTGAGCCAATGCGCACATTCCCGGTTGTCCGTGACCTTGTCATTAACCGCGAACGGATGTTTAACGCCCTGAAACGGGTCAAAGCATGGATTCCGATTGACGGCACGTATGACCTTGGCCCGGGACCGCGTATGGCGGAATCGAAACGCCAATGGGCTTACGAGCTGGCCAAATGTATGACTTGCGGCGTGTGCCTTGAAGCTTGCCCGAACGTGAATGACCGGAGCAGCTTTATCGGCCCGGCGGCCATTTCCCAGGTGCGTTTGTTCAATACGCATCCAACCGGCGAAATGCACAAGGAAGAACGTCTGGAAGCGCTCATGCAGGACGGCGGCATCGAAGGCTGCGGCAACTCGCAGAACTGCGTGCGGTCCTGCCCGAAAGGCATTCCGCTCACAACTTCCATTGCGGCGATCAACGGCCAAACGACCAAACAATTGTTCAAGCAATGGTTTGCCAGATAATATGGCGGCTTAGCGAGCAAGGAATCCCTCTTTAGCCAAAAAAGGCTGAAGAGGGATTTTTTTATTCATGATAATGATTATCATAATCATATATAACAAACGGCCGGAAGTCAATGGATGCAGGCATGTCCTAAAAAACAAAAAAACCGCAGTTTGCGGTTTTTTGTTTACATCCAAGCTTCTCCCCATTTTTGAATGGTTTCAATAACGGGCTGAAGCTCTTTGCCTTTTAGCGTCAATTCATATTCAATCCGTACAGGCATTTCTGGATAAACGGTACGTTTGATAATACCTTCGGCTTCCAGTTCCTTCATCCGGTCAGTCAGCATTTTATCGCTCATTTCCGGAATTTGCTCTTTAATTTCTTTAAACCGTTTTGGGCCGCCCAATAAAACTCGAATTAACCGGCCTGTCCATTTCTTGCCTAGAATATCGGACGCGGCTTCGTATTTGGGACACATTGTTGAATAATCCAAACCCATCACCCCGTTTCTTCTGTTCTTATTGTAGCATATGCGCTGTGGAAAAGTAAGTTCACTTCTGTTACATTTATGGGAGTTCACGGCTGCTTTTAAGAAGCGGAAATAACCAGCTCTTTCCTTTAATTGTTACACAAATGAAATGGTACTGTTATCGCGCTTTCACATTCATGGGCTATTATAATAAGCAAGACCCCCTTTTTAATAGAGCATTCTTTAGGACCGGTGCCGGAGCGCCGGCCTCTTTTTTTTTTTTACATGAAATAAGAAAGCCCCGCGCATCCGGTTTGCGCAGGGCCAGGTTTCGTTTAATTCGATTAGAGCGGAACAATGACGGGCCTGCGGCTGCGGTAAAATACCCATTGTTTAAAACCGATTTCTTTCAGCCGCGTTCGCACCAGTTCCCAGTCGTCGCCGACACGTGTTGGCGTATGGGCATCGGAGCCAAACGTCACGTTGACGCCAAAATGGCATGCTCTTTCCAAAATGTCATCGGACGGATACCAGCCGCCCACATCTTTCATTTTGCCGGATGTGTTAATTTCGACGGATACGCCGCATTCGGCAATCGTTCTGAGCGTTGCGTCGATTTCTTGATGAGCGGGGATATCCGAGAACGGCGGATAATACGCCTTCATCGCATCAATATGCGCCATCACGTCAAACATGCCGCTAAGCGCGGATTGGCGGATCAGATCGTAATAATCCCGTTTAGCCTCGAATTTTTGTTCATCGTTAAGCTTCGTAAACCTTTTTTTATTGAAAATGCTGATGCCGCCGACATGATGGACAGAGCCGATTATATAATCAAACGGTATGTTGGCATAATAATTGCGGTACACATCCGCATAATCAGGGAAAAAATCAGATTCCACGCCAAGCAAAACCTCGATTTGGCCGCTATATTTTTCCTTCAAGCGCAATACCTCTTCGATATAACCGGGGAAAGCGCTTTTAGCCATAGCGATATTAGGAAACGGCTGATCCTCTTCGCTGCCGAAATAAGGGGAGTGGTCAGAAATGCCGATCGCTTGCAGCCCGCCTTGGATTGCGGATTGTATGTATGCTTCAATCATGCCGTCCGCGTGGCCGCACCGTTCATGATGGGTATGCAGATCAAATTTCATTCGTTTATCCTCCTTTGGCTATTCACTGCTTATAAAATGATGCTCGGGCATCCCTTTCAAATCGTTTAAAAACTGCTGGATGGCGCTGTTTAAATACCGGCCTGACTTATATACGACGCCTACAGGATGAGCAATTTCCAGCTCGTTTACTTTTACAATTTTTAAGGTGCCCAGTTTTAATTCATTGGCGATAGACAGCTTGGATACAACAGCCGCTCCCAGATTGATTTCCACCATCCGTTTAATTTCTTCGCTGCTTGAAAGTTCCATGAGCACGGTCGGCTGGATATTGTGTTTGCGGAATATCGAATCTAGAAACTTTCTTCCAAGCGTATCCGAGGTAAGCATAATAAGCGGAACATCTTTTAGCGCTTCAACCTGTGTAACGGAAAGCTCGCTTAACGGATGATGCGGAGAAACGACAAGAACAAAGGAGTCGTAATAAAGGACGGAAGAATGGACATTTGGATTTTTTTCCGTTAGGTACGTAATGCCGATATCCACGGACCCGTTCTCCACGCTGGACATGACCTGAACGGAAGGCATGGAATAAATGGTCGTTTTAATAAGCGGGAACTGGTCTTGAAAGTAGGAAAGGACACGCGGCAAAATTTGAATGGCAATGGATGAAGTAGTGCCAAGCACGATATGCCCTTGCGGCGTCTGATTTAAATCGGTCAGCCGCTGTTTCAATTCTTCGACGATAGCCAATATTTTTTCGGCGTGCTCCAAAAAAACTTTGCCGTTATCGGTTAACGTAACCGGCTGGTTGCGATCCACTAGAATCGTTTTGTATTCATCCTCAAGACTTTTGATTTGAGCGGATACAGCGGGCTGTGTAAGATTAAGCAGCTCGCCAGCTTTGCGGAAGCTCATCGTCTTGGATATGGTGAGGAGTGTTTCAAGCTGACTAATATTCAAATTAATCCCCCTTGGCCGCATTATACCGGCATTTTCTATTATAAAGGAAGGAAGGCGTTACGGCAAAAGAAGCAGCGCATAAAAAAAGCATCATTTGGCATATGCAGCCAAACGATGCTTGAATAGCAGCAGGCAGGCTGAACCGGCGTTACAGCCATTCTTTTTTGCGGAAAATATACAGCATAATGACGCCAAGGAAAAACATCAGCCCTAATAAAACAAGCGAGCCGCCTTTAAAATGCATGCCCGGTATATAATCGAAATTCATTCCGTAAATGCCGGTAATAAAGGTGAGCGGCATGAAGATCGTCGTAATGGCGGTGAATACGCGCATAATTTCATTAGCCCGCGCCGAAATGCTGGACTGATAAGCTTCTCGTAAGTTGCCCATCAAATCGCGGTACGTATCAAATGCTTCGGAAATTTTGACGGCATTTTCATAAATGTCGCCAAAATATTTTTGCAGCTGGTCGTCGATCAGCTTCAGTTCTCTTTTGTTCAGGGCGCCGATAAGGTCGCGCTGCGGGCCAAGCATTTTTTTGAGCCATAAAATTTCACCGCGCAAACCGATAATTTCATTCAGATGCGACTTTTTCGTATGCATTAATATATGCTCTTCGAGCTGCTCGATCCGGGTGTCGATCCGGTCGCCGACGATAAAATAATTGTCGACCACAAGGTCGATCAAAAAATAAAGAAAATAGTCGGGACGGCTGACTTCCTGTTCCCACAAAATCGGCTTCAGCGAACGCAGCTCGTTAATTTTTTGCTTGGTTACGGTAATGATATAATGGCGCCCGAGAAAAATATTAAGCGCACGGAGAAAAATTTCTTCGTCGTCAAACCGGATGCTGTTCACCACAATAAAATAATGGCCTTCGTATAATTCAATTTTCGGGCGTTGTTCCTCTTCGCTCAGGCAGTCCTCGACCGCCAGATCATGCAAATGAAACAATGGCTGAAGCTGTGCCAAATCTTCGGCGTCGGCATCAATCCAATAAAATCCTTCCGGGGCCGGAGTCAAGGTCTCGTTAATATCCTCAATGAGCGTAAATACGCCGTTATTCACGAGCCGAATTTTCATCTTTCCACGTCCTTTCATTCCTATGGCAGAGCAGCTGCCGGAAAGAATGAAAGCAGACGCCGGTCCGAACGACTAAAGAGCCCGGCAACATTCCGCAGCGGAATGAAGATGAGGGCTTTCAAGGAAACGGAGAGGCATACGCTGGATACAATCCGGCAGCAACCCTATTCGGTTAAGCTCTTGTCCTGACACGGACGATGCGTCTTTTTTGCGTCTGGGCTTAGGACTATCGCCTTCCATACCGATTCCTCTCCTTTTTACATTTATTTTCGTAAAGGATCTATAAGCGCCAATCCTTGTCTAGTATACTCCTGCGGTATATTTACATTCAAGCGGAATTTGTTGCTTTGCAAAGGGATAACCCCGCACCCGAAACAAATCGCCGGCATCTTGACGAATAGGCTTATATCCATTAAAGTAAATGTAGACTTAAGCTTAAGGTTGAAACGAAACATGAACTGAATAACATTTACTTTTCTTATCAAGAGCAGGCGGAGGGACTAGCCCGATGAAGCCCGGCAACCGGCATGAAAGTGCACGGTGCTAATTCTTGCGGAAACGATTGGTTTCTGAGAGATGAGAGAGGCGTACCGTGTTGGTTAACAACGGCCTTTTCTCATGCGTCAAGCGGGAAAAGGCTTTTCTTGTTTTCTATATTAGATCTTTTGTAAGGGGTGTTGCATAATGCCGATTAAAATACCAGATCATTTGCCGGCAAAAGAAATTTTGAACAACGAAAATATTTTTGTTATGGATGAAAGCACGGCGTTCCGCCAGGATATTCGTCCGTTAAAGATTGCGATACTGAACTTAATGCCAACGAAGGAAACGACGGAAACGCAGCTGCTCCGGCTGATTGGCAATACGGCGCTGCAGGTTGAATTCGTGCTTCTTCATCCCAAAACCCATATTTCCAAAAATACATCTTCGGAACATTTGGAGAATTTCTACAAAACTTTCGATGATATTAAAGAGGAATATTTCGATGGCATGATCATTACAGGCGCGCCTGTCGAGCAGCTGGATTTCGAGCAGGTCAACTATTGGGAAGAGCTGAAAGAAATTATGGACTGGACTAAAAAGCACGTAACGTCGACGTTCCATATCTGTTGGGCTTCTCAAGCAGGCTTATACCATCATTTTGGCGTGCCGAAGCATGACTGTGAGCAGAAAGTGTTTGGCGTATTCCCGCACACCGTTACAAAAAGCCATGTAAACTTGCTGCGGGGCTTTGATGAAGTGTTTTATGTGCCGCAATCGCGCCATACGGAAGTCCGCCGCGAAGATATTGAGCCGATTGAGCAATTGGAAATTTTGTCGGAATCGGACGAATCCGGTATTTATATCGTGGCGACAAGCGACGGTAAGCAAATTTTTGTAACGGGGCATTCCGAATACGACCCGCTGTCGCTGAAATATGAATACGACCGTGACGTTGCAAAAGGAATGGAAATTGCCATCCCGAAAAACTATTTCCCGGGCGATAATCCGGATCGTACGCCGCGTTCAACATGGCGCGCCCATGCCAATCTGTTATTTTCCAATTGGCTGAATTATTATGTATATCAGCAAACGCCTTATGAATTAGGTGCAGGCATCTAACACGCAGGGCGGGGCGAATTAACCGGAACATATAGATATTTTGGAGAAGGAGAGTCGTTTTTTATATGAAAATCGAAAGCAAGCTGGCGCAAATCGGTTCGCAAAAAGAACCTGTAACCGGGGCGGTAAGTTTCCCCATTTACCAATCGACTGCATTCCGTCATCCGAAGCTTGGCCAAAGCACCGGATTTGACTATGCCCGCACGAAAAGCCCAACCCGTTCTGTCCTTGAGGAAGCAGCAGCCGAGCTTGAAAACGGCGATGCAGGATTTGCCTGCAGCACCGGCATGGCTGCGCTGCAAACCGTATTTGCGCTGTTTGGACAAGGCGATCATTTAATTGTATCGCTTGATCTGTACGGCGGCACGTACCGCCTGCTTGAGAAGATTATGAGCCGCTTTGGCGTATCGGCTTCTTACGTAGACACAAACGACCTGGATGCGATATCGGAGTTGTGTACACCGCAGACCAAAGCGATTCTGATCGAAACGCCAACCAACCCGCTCATGATGATTACCGACATCGAACGGGTAGCGGCTTGGGCGAAATCCAAAGGTTTGCTCACGATTGTCGACAATACGCTCCTTACTCCTTTTTTCCAGCGTCCGCTTGAACTTGGCGCGGATATTGTCGTACACAGTGCGACGAAATATTTGGGCGGGCATAACGATGTGCTTGCCGGTCTTATTGTTACAAAAGGCAAAGAGCTGTCCGAGCAAATCGGCTTCCTGCACAATTCCATCGGCGCAGTGCTTGGACCGCAGGACAGCTGGCTGCTCATGCGCGGCATGAAGACGCTGGCGCTTCGGATGGAACGCCATCAGCATAATGCCACTGCGATTGCCAATTATTTGCTGGCGCATCCGGCTGTAGATGAAGTTTATTATCCTGCATTGCCGCATCACCCGGGCCATGAAATTCAAAGCCGGCAATCGTCGGGCAATACCGGCATTTTCTCCTTCCGCTTGAAGGATGCCCGGTATGTAGAGCCGATTTTGGCCAACCTGAAGCTGATTGCTTTCGCCGAAAGCCTTGGCGGCGTGGAGTCGCTACTGACGTACCCGGCTGTACAGACCCATGCGGACATTCCGGAGGAAATCCGCCGTAAAATCGGCGTAGACGACAAGCTGCTCCGTTTCTCGGTTGGCATTGAGCATGCCGATGACCTGATTGCAGATTTGGAACAGGCGCTTGCAGCTGCCAAACGCCATGTGGAGGAGGCATAAACAGCAATGACATCCCATCATTCGAACCAGGAAGCGGACAAGCGCCGATTCGCCACCAAGCTGCTGCATTATAACAATGCGGTAGATGAGCAAACAGGCGCCTCCAGCACACCAGTTTTTCAGGCATCGACGTTCCATCATCATGATATTCATAACCCGCCGGAATTCGATTACAGCCGTTCCGGCAATCCGACCCGCGAAGCGCTGGAGCAATATATTGCGCTGCTGGAAGGCGGCCACCGGGGATTTGCTTTCGCTTCCGGCATGGCAGCGATTTCTACAGCGTTTATGTTATTGTCTGCGGGCGATCATGTCATCGTAACGGAAGACGTCTACGGTGGTACTTACCGGCTGCTGACGACAATTTTGTCCCGGATGAATATCGAAACTACATTTGTAGATATGACCCGGTTTGATGAAGTGAAAGCAGCGTTAAAACCGAACACCAAAGCAGTGTTTATGGAAACCCCTTCCAATCCTACTTTGAAAATAACGGATATTGCCTTGACGGCGGCATGGGCAAAAGATAATGGCCTGTTGACGATGCTGGACAATACATTTATGACGCCTTACCATCAGCGCCCAATTGAATGGGGTGTCGATATCGTGCTTCACAGCGCTACGAAATTTTTGGGCGGCCACAGCGACGTGCTCGCCGGTCTTGCCGTAGCTGCGGACGCAGAGACAGGCAAGCGGCTGAAATATTTGCAGAACGGACTCGGCAACGTACTGGCGCCGCAGGAAAGCTGGCTGCTCATGCGCGGCATGAAGACGCTGCAGGCGCGCATGGAGCAAAGCGAGCGCAGCGCGCGCAAGCTGGCGGATTGGCTGGTGCGCCATCCGCAAGTAACGCGCGTCTATTATCCGGGCTTGGATGACCATCCGGGACGCGAAATTCATGAGCGCCAATCGGCCGGCTACGGCGCAGTTGTTTCGTTCGACGTAGGCAGCGGCGAACGGGCGAAAGCGCTGCTGAACGGTGTTCAGCTGCCGCTTGTAGCCGTCAGCCTTGGCGCGGTTGAAAGCATTTTATCGTATCCGGTCATGATGTCGCATGCGGCCATGCCGAGGGAAGTGCGGCTGGAGCGCGGCATTACGGACGGTCTGGTACGGTATTCCGTTGGCTTGGAGGATATCGAAGATTTGCTTGAGGATTTGGATCAAGCGCTTCACGGACTGGAATAAGCTGTGGGAGGGGCCTTGTACGCAAGGCCTCTTTTTTTCTGTACCGGTACCGGAATTAGGAAAACGGCCGCTGGAAAACCTATTGGACAAAAAGGCGGACAAGGAGAAGGAAATGGGCAGCAAATGGAAATGGCTTGCCGCAACGGCAATTATGCTCGGGTTGTTTGGTTACGTTTTATACGAATTTATGTCTGCGGCTATTCAAAATATACAGCTTGTCCAATCCATGGAGCAGACGGATTCCCATCAAGACCGCAAGCATGTTATTCTAATTTCCCAGGAGCAAAATACGCCTTATTGGGTTTCGCTTAAACAAGGTGCGGCAGAAGCAGCCCGCGAAGTTGGCATCGGCATAGAATATTGGGCGCCTTACCGGATTAATCCGGAAGAGCAGCAGAACCTGCTGGCCAAAGCGATAACGGCTAAGCCGGATGCGATTATGCTGCAGGGGATTAAATCGGATGACTATGACCGGCTAATCGGCCAAGCTGAACAGTCCGGCATTGCCGTAGTGGCAGTGGATTCGGATTCGCCGAACAGCAGCAGACTCGCTTACGTCGGCATCGACAATCTGGAGGCCGGCAAAAAACTAGGCAAGCTTGTGACCCGCAGCGGCCAAGCCCCGCAGCGGATCGGCGTGATGATCGGCACTTATAAAGTGGATAACCAGCAGCTTAGGCTGACGGGTTTCCGTTCCGTTATTGAAGCAACCAAAGGCTATTCCATCGCGGCCATAGCCGTATCCAACATCTCGCGTATCGAAGCGGCAAGGCAAACGGCCGAAATGATGGCAGCGCATCCCGATATTCAGACGATTGTCGGGCTGACGGGGCTTGATGCGGTTGGTATCGCAGAAGGGCTGCAAGTAGCTGCCCGGACAGATGTGCGTGTATTTGGCTTTGATGATTTGGGAGCTACGCGGGAAGCGATTGCGAATGGCACTATCGTATCTACGGTAGTCCAGCAGCCGGAGGAGATCGGAGGAGAAGCGGTGAGATTGCTTAGCCGTTACTTTAATGGCGAGAAAGTTCCAGCCGTCGTGAATACGCCGACTACAGTGCTGGATGCGGACACGCTCCGCGCAAACGGGCAGACGAAGCAGGCGGACCACCCATGAGCATACGCATTAAGCTGATTATTTTTATCCCGGCTATTATCGTTCTGGTTAATTTCGCCGCGTTTTTTATTTTTCAAAGCGGACGCAGCGTGCAGCAAAGCTATAATAATATGCTGGAGAGGCTGCTGCTGTACTCGCAGTTGACGGAAAAAACGCAGCAAAACTTGTCAGCGCTTAACTTATATTTAAACGAGCGAAGCCGAAACTCTTTTGATGCCTATAAAACCGAACGCTCGGAGCTTGGCGGGATGGCTGCGAATTTATCCGCGCAGCATCCCGTGCCGGAAACGGCGCTAGCGCTCGAAAGTTACGCCAATATGCTGACGGCATTTATGCAGCAGGAGGAAGCGACGATGCAGTCCTCAAGCAAACCCGGATCGCTGGAGTACGCAGCCTTGTATGCAAATGCGGAAAAAACCGCGTCTTATATTACGGATCAAGGTAGCGCTATTATTGATTTGGAGCTGGGGTATTACCAGCCGTTTTACCGGCAGATGTTTGTGCAGACGGAAAAAATGAACCGGTGGGCCTCCGCTCTTATTTTGACGGATACCATTATGGGAATCGGGTTTGCATTATGGCTTGCCAGCAGCATTACGGGGCCGATCAAACGGCTTGTTTATTCGGCCAAGCAAGTATCGCAGGGGCGGTTTCAAATCGAACGGCCGGTTATTACAAGCAGGGATGAGCTTGGCATATTGTCGGAAGCTTTCTCCCGCATGCTGGACGATTTAATTGAGCAGATGGCGAAGGAAAAAGATTCGCTTGAGACCGAGCGGCTCGTCAAGGAGCTGGAGCTAAAGGCGCTGCAAAATCAGATTAATCCGCATTTTTTGTTCAACACGCTTAATGTGCTGTCCAAGCTTGCTTTTCTCGAAGGGGCGGAGAAAACAAGCGATTTGACGGTAACGGTATCCAATCTGCTCCGTTATAATCTTAGAGAGCTGAACCGACTGGTGCCGCTTCAAGACGAAGTGGAGCATATTCAGGCTTATGTTACGATCCAGCTGGCCAGATTCCGTGACCGTGTTTCTTTTGAAAGCGAAATCAATCCGTTGTGCCTTCAAGTTCCGGTGCCTCCGCTCTCGCTGCAGCCGCTGGTGGAAAATGCATTTATACACGGTATTGAGTCGATGGAAACCGGAGCGGTCATTAAGCTGAAAATTGAACAGGATGGCACGGATGTTCTGATCTCCATATCGGATAACGGTGTCGGAATGCCGGAGGATGTGCGGCAAGCGCTTCTCCAGCCAGAGCACGAGGGGCTGCCGAATGACAGGCAAATCAAAACGCAAACAACGGGAATTGGAACAAGAAATGTATTCCGCCGGCTTGCATTGCAATATGGCAGAGATGATTTGATCCAAATCCAAAGCTCTCCCGGCGAAGGAACAACGATTATGATCCGGATTCCGGAACAGGAAAGGAGGGGGCGCGATGTACCGGCTGCTGATCGCGGATGATGAAGCGTTGGAGCGGGAAGGACTTGAGCTCATTGTAAACAAAATGATGCCCGGACAATTTACGATGATGCATGCGGAAAACGGGCGCAAAGCGATAGAGAAGGCAGAGGAGTTCCGTCCTCATGTTGTGCTGATGGACATTAAAATGCCGGGCATCCACGGGCTGGACGCGTTGAAAGAAATAAAAGCCGGCAATCCCGGCGTCAAGATGGTGCTGGTGACAGCTTATGAGCAATTTGAATACGCGAAGCAAGCTTTTTCGCTTGGGGTCAAAGATTATTTGACGAAACCGGTCAGGCGGGATGAGATCATTCATTTGCTGGCCAGGATTGTCCAAGAGCTGGAAGCGGAGAAGAACAGCCGGCAGCAGGAGCTGGCGCATAAAGAAAACAATATCCGTTTACGGCAGCTTGCCGAAACGGAGCTGGCTTTGAATTTGATGACGCATGCAGTTCATCCGACGGACATCTCCCAGCTGCTGGAAATGCTGAATATGGACTTGGAGACCGGCTGCGCGATCGTCGCTGCGTTCCCTGACTTTCATCTTCGAGGCGGCGAAACGGCGGATGCGGTGCTGCGGGACATGCATGATACGATCCGCGACACGGTCAAACTTGCTTCCGTACCGGTCCACACGGTAGTCAGTCCGCTTATCGACAGGCATATGACGGTTTTTGTCATTGGCAAAAGCGAAGATAAAATGAAGCTCCGGGACGAAGCGTTCCTGCTGGGCGGCAAGCTGGCAGAAGAGATGCACAGCCGGAAGCAGCTGCGCATTTCGGTCGGAATCGGCAGTATCGGATTACTGGAGGCCGGCTTGCGCCGTTCCTATTATGAAGCGGTATTTGCTTCCGCATCTCCAACTGCCGGGAACGGTCGGGTGGCGTTGTACGGGGAGCTTCCGGTTTCGGCCGGCCAAGCGGAAACGGATAAGCAGGATAACCGTGACAAAGGCAGTTATGTGCAGATGGCGATTGAACGGATTCGTGAGGAACGGGACCATCAAACCCATCATTTGATGGATAAGGCGGCCGATTTTATCCGTGGGCACTTCCGGGAGGAGCTGTCGCTGGAGCAGGCGGCGGAACATGTCCATCTGAATCCGTATTATTTCAGCAAGCTGTTCAAGCAGTATATCGGCGAGTCTTTTATCGACTTTATAACCCGAATCCGGATCGAGGAAGCGCAGGCGCTTATTACGGAAGGGCGGCTGAGCCTGAAAGAAATTTCGTACAGCATCGGCTACAAAGACCCCAACTATTTCAGCAGGGTGTTTAAGAAAGTCGCGGGGCTTTCGCCTTCCGAATACCGCAGCCAGCAGTATTTAAACCTGCCGGAGCAGGATGAGGAGTGGGAGTAAGCGGCCTAAGCATTTTTTCGCCAGGCTCCGGGAGCATGAAGCAAGCCGGCATTCAAGCTTTCGAATTTGTCTATACGGTTTATGCACAGAAGCTGGCTTGCATCATATCGGATCTGGACTCAAGCCGCTTAAAACTGCGTTTGCAGCTTAAGCGGCTTTTTTCGCTTTTTTTTTGAGCGGGGCAGCCCGAGTGATGTCGTTTTTTTGCCACATCATTAAGGGTGACGGACTTTACTGATGTATGTTACGATTAAATGGTGTAAATGCGGATATCGGAACAGCTGCAAGTAAGAGGAGGTAATGACTATGCCTGAAATTGACGGCATTTTGGACAAAGCGCTGAGAGGCGAGCGAATTACGCTGGAGGAATGCGTCACGCTGCTGGAGTCCGATGAGATTGAAAAAATGGGCAAAGTGGCTAACGAGCTAATGCTCCGCCGCCATCCGGAGCCCATCACGACCTTTGTAGTAGGCCGAAACATTAACTATACGAATATATGTGATGTGTATTGCCGTTTTTGTGCATTTTACCGCCGTCCCGGATCGGATGAAGGTTATGTGCTGCCGAACGAAACGATTTTGCGTAAAATTCAGGAAACCGTCGATGTTGGCGGCACCGAAATATTGATGCAAGGCGGTACGAACCCGGATCTGCCGTTCAGCTATTATTTGGATGTGCTGCGTGAGATTAAGAAGCATTATCCGGACATCACGATGCACTCCTTCTCGCCGGCTGAAATTCAGAAGATGAAGGATGTTTCGGACGGCTTATCGCTGGAGGAAGTCATCCGCCAGCTGCATGAAGCGGGCCTGGATTCGCTGCCGGGAGGCGGAGCGGAAATTCTCGACGACCGCACACGCCGGAAAATCAGCCGCCTGAAAGGCTCCTGGACGGACTGGATGGACGTCATGAAGACGGCTCATCGCCAGGGCATGAACACGACGGCCACGATGGTATACGGCTTCGGCGAAACGATGGAGGAGCGTGCGCTTCACTTGCTCCGCATTCGTGACGCGCAAGACGAATGCATCGCAAACGGCTACGATTCGACCGGGTTCCTTGCGTTTATTTGCTGGCCGTTCCAGCCGGACAATACGAACATGAAACGGGAAAAAAGCAAGCCGGAAGAATATTTGAAGATGGTTGCGATCAGCCGCATCATGCTCGATAATATCGACAACTTCCAATCGTCCTGGGTGACGATGGGGCCGGAAATCGGCAAGCTGTCGCTCCATTACGGCTGCAATGATTTCGGCAGCACGATGATCGAAGAGAACGTCGTCTCCGCTGCGGGAACGACACATAAGGTCAACATCAACGTCACGCTGGATATTATCCGTGCGGCCGGCAAAACGCCGGCGCAGCGCAATACGAAATACGAAACGCTGAAAGTTTACCACGAGAACGAAACAGCCGATAAAGATTTTATTATGCAGAACTAATTGCGTCTTGCCCTTCCTGTCCGGGAGGGCTTTTTTTATTGCAGCGGCCGGGCTTTCTATTCTCCCTTCGCTTATCCCAAGTTCTTCATCGTATATCCGATTCGGCAGGGCCATATACTGATAAGGATGAAAGGGGTGAGCTAATGGAACTGTTTACGATTACGCTGCATTCCGGTGCAGAAGGAGCAATAGTTGCACTGCAAGGTCTCCTGGCTCAATATGCCGCAAAAGACCTACATAAATTCCCCGAAGCTAATGAACAACTGGTTCATTTTGAGCTTATCGATAAACATCGTGTCCGCTGTACGGCGGTGCTGCCGCAATTCCGGCTGGCTGATCATAGCGCCGCCTTGTATCGAAGCGCTTCCCAGGCGCTTGCCGAATATGTCGTTCACTATATGGAATCCGATCTGCTCACCAATACGATCCGGCGCAAATACCGGAATCATGAAAGCGATATGGCCGTTATTATCCCCTACTGCCATCAGCTGCTGTACGGATCGGATGCCGACGGTTTAGGCGTCAAATTTCAGGAAGCGGATAAACGGCGCAGGAAAAATAAAGTAGCGGAAGAAATCGAGCCGTATTTACAGGAATACACGGATTTAAACTTGAATGGTTTTGCGTTGTTCCGCCTTCGCGCTTACCGAAACGAGCTGGAAGAGATTGTGGAATATGCGCTGGACGAATATGTACTGGATAAGCAATACCAGGAATTTATTTCGCTGCTTAAATATTTCGTCTGCTTGCAGGAGACGAAAGTTCCCGAGGTTCATCTGGTGCATAAGGGCGGGCATGAGTTCGAGCTGCTGAATGAACGGTTTCAGGCGCTGGAGCCTAAGCCGCATACCGACCGGGTTGTCGCAGAAATGCTGGAAGCGGAAATCAATATCGAGGACATGGTGATCAGCTCGCTTATCGCTGTTTCTCCCAAAGTGATAACGATTCATACACGACAGCCGGATGCGCA
Organism: Paenibacillus protaetiae; assembly: GCF_004135365.1. Lineage (NCBI taxonomy): Bacteria > Bacillati > Bacillota > Bacilli > Caryophanales > Paenibacillaceae > Paenibacillus > Paenibacillus protaetiae. The sequence goes on from NZ_CP035492.1 coordinate 4,224,268, forward strand.
GGTCATCCGCACCATTGAGACGATCTTTGACAGCCGGGTGCAAATTTGTGCAGGCTGCGTCTCCTGCAGCCAGCGACTGGATGAAATGGACCATGTACAGCCTTGAACAGGCAGCTGGCGGCAAGCGCTTGAGCTTGACCAAACCGATGCCAGCCGCTATAATTTTCACAGAACGTTTTTTATTCGAACAAAAGCTGTGACAAAGACATGTGCTTGCGTCCTTGGCCGTTCAGAGAGAGGAACCTCGGCTGCAATTTCCTCCGGTGAATCGTAAGTATACCCCTTTGTAGCTGTGCAGTTGAAAGCACTCGTGCCGAGTAAGCTGCGCCGGGAATTCCCGTTACAGAACATACGAAGGATTGCGCTGCGTTCATGCAGGCAGTTGAAGTAGGGTGGAACCACGGGTTAATAACAAGCACTCGTCCCTTTGCGGGGATGCGTGCTTTTTTTGTGCGTTTTTCCGCCGGCTTACCTTTTGGATCTACAGGGAGGAAACGAATAATGAGCATTAAAGTGACATTGCCGGATGGCGCGGTACGCGAATATGAAGCAGGCGTAACGGTAGAGGACATTGCAGGCTCGATCAGCTCCGGCCTGCGCAAGAACGCGATTGCGGGCAAAGTAAACGGCAAAGTGGTTGATGTCAATACGCCGCTGAATGAAGACGCCGAAGTAGCGATTATTACGGTTGAAACGCCGGAAGGACTGGAAGTATACCGCCACAGCACGGCGCATTTGATGGCGCAGGCGATCAAGCGCATTTACGGCAACAAAGCCGTGAAGCTGGGTATCGGTCCGGTTATTGAAGACGGCTTCTACTACGATATTGATATGGAACAGTCGCTGACGCCGGATGACCTCGTGAAAATCGAAAAGGAAATGGAAAAAATCGTCCAGGAAAATCTGGATATCCGCCGCCGCGTAGTGAGCCGTGAAGAAGCAACCGCTATTTTCACCGAGCTTGAAGACAACCTGAAGCTGGAGCTGATCCGTGATTTGCCGGAGACTTCGGTCATTACCATGTACGACCAAGGCGAGTTTTTCGACCTTTGCCGCGGGCCGCATTTGCCGTCCACAGGCCGTATCAAAGCGTTTAAGCTGCTTAGCGTAGCGGGCGCTTACTGGCGCGGCGATTCCAAAAACAAAATGCTGCAGCGCATTTACGGCACGGCATTCCCGAAAAAAGCGCAGCTGGAGGAACATCTGCATTTTCTCGAGGAAGCGAAAAAACGCGATCACCGCAAGCTGGGCCGCGAGCTCAAAATGTTCACCTTCTCCCGCGAGGTGGGCCAAGGCTTGCCGCTGTGGCTGCCAAACGGCGCGAAGGTTCGCCGCACGCTGGAGCGCTACATCGTTGACTTGGAAGAAAAGCTGGGCTATCAGCATGTCTATACGCCGGTGCTCGCTAACGTAGAACTGTACAAAACTTCCGGCCACTGGGAGCATTACAGCGAGGACATGTTCCCGAAAATGGACCTGGACGGCGAAGAGCTTGTGCTCCGCCCGATGAACTGTCCGCACCATATGATGGTGTTCAAAAGCGAGATGCGCAGCTACCGCGATCTGCCGGTCCGCATTGCGGAGATGGGCACGATGCACCGCTACGAAATGTCCGGCGCGCTGACCGGCCTGCACCGCGTACGTGCGATGACGCTGAACGACGCGCATATTTTCTGCCGTCCGGATCAAATCAAGGAAGAGTTTGCGCGCGTCGTCAACCTGATCCGCAAAGTGTACGAAGACTTTGGCATTAAGGAATACCGCTTCCGCCTGTCGTACCGCGATCCGAAGGATACGGAAAAATATTTCCAAAACGATGAAATGTGGGAAATGTCGCAGCGCATGCTGCGCGAGGTTGTAGAAGAGCTGGATCTGCCGTTTTTCGAGGCGGAAGGCGAAGCGGCGTTTTACGGTCCGAAGCTGGACGTGCAAATCAAGACGGCGCTTGGCAAAGAAGAGACGCTGTCGACCGCGCAGCTGGACTTCCTGCTGCCTGAGCGCTTCGAGCTTGAATATGTCGGCAGCGACGGCAACAAGCATCGTCCGGTCGTGATCCACCGCGGCATTATTAGCACGATGGAGCGTATGACCGCATTCCTGCTTGAGAACTTCGCAGGCGCGCTGCCGCTCTGGCTGTCGCCGGTCCAAGCGAAAGTCATTCCGGTATCGACCGCTTACGAGGCTTACGCCCGCGAAGTGGAGGACAAGCTGCGTGAAGGCGGTATCCGGGTCGAAAGCGATCTGCGCAACGAGAAGCTTGGCTACAAAATTCGTGAAGCGCAGCTGGAAAAAATGCCGTATATGCTCGTTGTAGGCGAAGCGGAGTCGCAATCCGGCACCGTATCCGTACGCAAACGCGGCGAAGGCGACATCGGCGCCAAATCGGTCAGCGAAGTTATTGCCCATTTGGACGAAGAAATTCGGACAAAACACATTTAAGCTAACTGTTGAATCCGTCTATAAATGAATGAAGCTTGTCCCGTTTGGGTATTATTTCTTCTGAGGAGGAAGCTGCCCAAATGGTGACAAGCTTTTTTAATGCTGTAAAAGGGCTGGCATGCCGCATCATACCGCTGCTGCTTGTATGGCTATGCTGCGCAGGAGCAGCAGATGAAGCTGCTGCGCTAGCCGGACATCCGTCCGGCAAGGAGCATAGGCGGGCCGCTGAACAGCATTTGCACAACAAACAGGCCACTTATAAAGTAGTGGCGACCGGGTATACGGCCGGCGTGGAGTCGACCGGCAAACGTCCGGGTCATCCGCAATACGGCATTACGTACTCCGGCGTAAAGGTAAGGCGGGATCAGGTATCAACCATTGCTGCAGATCCGAAGCTGTTCCCGATCGGGACGGTTTTGTATATCCCGGGTTACGGCTACGGGGTTGTCGCTGACACCGGTTCAGCGATTAAAGGATCAAAAATCGACTTGTATTTTGAGACGACAAGGCAAGTTTATGAGCAATGGGGCAAACGGACCGTGAACGTTAAAGTAATCAGCATGGGCAGCGGCAGGCTGTCCCAGAAGCGGCTGAATCAGTTAAATCAGGCGGTGGAGGCCGGTTTGCCAATCCCGCAAGGCGATATAAGATCTTAACCAAAAGCAGTGAATAAGCCGCGTTAAGACTGACATACTACGAAGGAGGACAGGAGGTGAGCTTAACATGGCGAAAAACAAAAAGAATAAAGTGAACCAGGATTTTTCCGCCGAGTTTTCCGAATCGGTTGGAAATACGAATGCTGCTTTTAATAAAGCATCTTCTAAACAACAGCAAAAAGCGCAAAAATAAACGGATAACCGGGATAGATATGCAAGGAACAAGGAGAGCCTTCAGCGGGCTCTTCTTTTTAATGTGAAAAAATATATTTTCAAAGCATCTTATTTTATTGTATGATTAGTTATGTAATAATTAATAACACAATAAGATAGGTGAACTGACATGATTGAGCCTGCCCGCAAACGATATCTTTCTTCCTCCAAACGGATTGCTGCGGAGATTTTACCTTTTATTGATGCTTACGCAGCTAAAAAAGAGCAAGAAATTGCTGAAATTGAACAAATGGTAGAGCGTTACGAGAAGCGGCGGCTGGCAGAGGACCGGGCTTATCAGTCAATGTCGATGTTCAGGAAAATGCTGACAGGCAAAAAGCCGGATCACCATGTCGCAGTTGAATATATACATTTTGTCAAAAAACCGATGGAGCGGGTGCGCGCATTGAGACAGGAGCTTGAAAAGGTGCGCGCCATACAGCAGGGGAGCTTGCCCGGCGATCTCGTTGATGTACCGGATGAGCTGGTAATCCATATGGCTGAACAAGAAAATGATACGAAATAAAGCGGATCAAACAACAAATGGCGGCGCTCTCTAGCGCCGCCATTTGTTGTTTGCGGGTCCCGTCCAGCTTCGCAGCTCCGGCAGGGCAACTCCAGACTGCCGGAGCTGCCGCTTATTTATTTTTTAATTGCTCCAGGTCAATAAAGTCATGCTCCTGGCTGTAAGCGGGTACGCCGTGAATGCCGACATCCAGCCCGACAAGCTCTTCGTCTTGCGAGACCCGAACCGGCACGACGCGGTTAATTAGCCATAAGGCGGCCCATACAAGCAGGAATCCCCATACGGCTACTACAAGCAGGCCAAACAGCTGAATGCCAAGCAGAGTCCAGCCGCCTCCGTAAAACAAGCCGTAATGGCTGCTGCCTATTCGGCCGGCCGCTCCCGGCAGCGCAAACAAACCGACGGCAATCGTGCCGATGCTTCCGCTTACGCCATGGACAGCGAATGCGCCAACCGGATCGTCGATTTGCCGACGCTCCAGCAGCTCGGTCACCAGGACCATCGCTATGCCGGCAGACGCGCCAATAAGGATGGCCGCCTCGTCGGACACATAAGCGCAGCCTGCTGTTATGCTGACCAGTCCGGCAAGCGAGCCGTTAATGACCATAGGCGGATCCGCTTTTTTATAACGCATCATCGTAAACAATATGCACGCCGCACCGCCGGAAGCGGCGGACAGCATCGTCGTGACGGCAATATGGCCGATCGAACTGTTCGTTGC